>DAIQAS010000096.1:0-4297 GCA_036781525.1 Thermodesulfobacterium sp.
CTTTAAGATTAAAAATAGGAAAAACTATTCTTCCTCTAAAAAGGTCTATATAAGATCCATCAGCACTTTTCTTTATTAAACCCAATTCCTCTCCGCTTAGCAATTCCTCAGAAGAGTTTCTAAGATAACCTGCAAGAACTCTTCCATCGGAAGGGGCAAACCCGAGTAAGAAATGTTTTATTGTTTCTTCACTTATTTCTCTTTCTTTAAGATAATTTCGAGCTTCTTCTGAAGAACTATGAAAATAAAGAAGATGATGATAAAATTTGGCAATTTTATAGTTAAGCTCTGTTAAGTTTTTTTCTTTCTTCTTTTCAATAAAATATTTTTTGTCTACCCTAATACCTGCTTTTTCGGCAAGCTCAAGAAGGGCTTCCTTAAAAGTAATTCCCTTAATTTTCGTATAAAAAGAGACCACATCTCCAGCTACACCACATCCAAAACACTTAAAAATCTGTTTTTCAGGACTTACAACAAATGAAGGAGTTTTTTCTGAATGAAAAGGACAAAGCCCAACAAAATTTCTTCCTACTCTCTTAAGTCTAACATAAGAAGAAACTATTTCTACAATATCATAAGATTTTTTGATTTCTTCAAAAAGATCTTCTAAAGGCATATTTTAAACTTTTTAAAGTTTAACTCTATTTTAAAAATTGTATACCTTTTTATTCCCTTCTGGAGGAAAGAAATTTCTCTGAACTAAAAAGACATTAATAATCCGCTTCATAGAATGCTCAGCAGAACTAATATTGACAATCTTTATATTTTCTAACATAGTTTTCAAAAAGGTCAAGAGTATATAAATTTTATTTTTTTAATTCTTTTCTTCTAAATAAACAATTGTTACTCCTCTTCCTCCTTCCATCGGATCTGCAAACTGAAAATTTTTTACTAAAGGGTGATTTCTAAGATACTCTCTAATACTTTCTCTAAGCTTTCCTGTTCCGTGCCCATGAACTAAATAGATCTTTTGCACTCCTTTTAAAAATGCTTCATTTAAAGCCCTCTCAACCTCTTCCAGAGCCTCTTCAACTGTTAATCCTATAAGTTTTAAAATTTCTTTTTTGCTAATTTTTTCATAAAAATTTTTATAAACTTCTGGTTTTAAATTATTCTTAAGTTTTAAAAACCTATAATCCAAAGAACCTCTCTCTAAGGCTTTTTTAGTTATACTTCCCTTAGGAACTTCTATCTTAAAATCCCCTATTTTAACTTCAACTACTTTATCTTTTATTTTTAAAACTTCCCCTTCTCTTTTAAAGGGTAAAACGAATACCGTATCTCCCTCTTTAATTTCCTTATCCTCTTCTATTACCGAACTTTCTAAAAATTTATTTACAAATTTTTCAAATTCTCTACTTGCTTTTTTAAAACTTTCTTTTGTCTGTTTTATGTTCTCTATAGTTTTTTTAAATTCTTCATTCCAAAAGGTCAATAATTCTTCTATTTTTTTATGATACAAATCTTTTATTCTATCCTTTTCTTCTTCAAGCTTTTTTTCTTTAATTTCAATCTCATTTAACCTTTTATACAACTCTTTTTCCAGTTCTTTAATCTTTTTCCTCTCTTCTTCTATAATTTGATACCATTCCCAGTATTCTTTATTTTTTAAATAACCAACTGCTTCATTTAAAATCTTTTCTGGGAAACCTAATTTTTTAGCAAGATCAAAAGCTAAGGACTCTCCCCAAACATTGTATATTAGTTTATAAGTTGGTTCTTTTGTATCAATGTTATATTCCATGGTAGCTATATTAAGATTTTCCATTTTTAAAGCAAGAGTTTTCAAAAATTGGGAATGGGTTGTCACAACTACTTTTGTTTTTCTTTTAAGAAGTTCATTAACAATTGCTGCAATTAATGCTACTCCTTCTTCTGGATTGGTACCTTTTCCAGGCTCATCAAGTAAAACAAGGCTATTTTCATCAGCCTTATCAAGAATTTCTTTAAGACTTTTAAGATGAGAAGAAAAGGAAGACTCACCCTCTATAAGGTCCTGATCATCTCCCAGATCTATAAAAACTTTAGAAAATACAGGTATCTCTGCTTCTTCAACAGGAATGGGAAATCCGCTTTGTCCCATAAGAGTGAGAATTCCTATAGTTTTTAAAGATACTGTTTTCCCACCTAAATTTGGACCCGAGATTAAAAGTCCTCCCTCAACTATAAAATCATTATAAACTATTTTTTTTAAACTTTTTTCCTGTTTTTTAAAAATCAACAAAGGATGAACCCCAGAGAGAATCTTTATCGTTCCTCCTTTTTTTAGAGAAGGGAATTTACCCCTATAAATTCTTCCTAAGTTTGCTTTAGCAAAAGTTATTTCAAAATCTGCATAAACACTCTCTAAATCAAAAAAAGAAGAGGAAAAGGAAAAAATTTCATTCGAAACTTCTTTTAAAATTTTAACAACCTCTCTTTGTTCTATATGTTTAAGATTTTCTATTTCGTTACTTATTTCAATTATACTTGCAGGTTCTATAAAAACTGTTGCACCACTTTGAGAGACCTCGTGTAATATACCTTTAACTTTATTTTTATATTCTGCTTTAACAGGAACTACATATCTTCCCTCTCTCTGGGTAAAAAGATTTTCCTGAAGATAGCCTTTTTTGTAAAGACTGTCTTTTATTCTTTCAAGTTTAGAAAATAAAAGTTCCTTAGCCTCTTTTAGTTTTTTTCTTATAACAAATAAATTGTAAGATGCTCTGTCTTTTATTTCTGCTTTTTCCCAATCAAGAATTTTATCAAGATAAAAATCTATTTCCTTTAACTCCTCATACAAATCTTTAAAAGAACCAAAAGGAGATTTTTCAAGATGAGGGATAAGCCTTTTTATAGTTATTAACCATTTCTTTATTTCAGCAAGTTCAACAGGTAAGAAAAAGCCCCTTTTTGAAGCCTTATCAAATAAATTTCTGAGAGATTTTAAGGGGTAAAGTTCTATTTTTGCCCCCTTTTCCAGCAAAGACCAGATAAATTGTGTTTTTTCTTGAGCTCTTATTGCTTCGTCATAAGAGAAAACAGGAGATAAATTGTGGCAGAGTTCTTTTGAAAAATCCGAGAAGAGAAATTTATCTAAAAGACTTAATATATGATCCCAATCTAATTTTTTTAAAGACTTAAGCACTTAAAGATTAAGGCTTAATAATTAATACTTTAACCTTTAGATTTTTGTTGAAGCTTTTTTAATTTTTTCAACAATTTTTTACGAGCCGCTTGAATCTTTTTTCTTCTTCTTACTCCTGGCTTTTCATAAAACTCTCTCTTTTTAACCTCTGAGAGGATTTTTGTTTTTTCAACCAATCTTTTAAACCTTTTAAGCGCCTGTTCGAAGGATTCTCCCTCTTTAACTATTATTCCTGCCAAAAATATCCCCTCCTTTTAAGGATTTTGCTTAAGTCTAAACTTTTTTCCAAATTTGTCAAGAATAACTTACTTGATTTTATCTTAAAATGTTTTAAAAATGTCTCTACTATGGGCAAACAGTTTTCAAATAATTTTAACAATTCTGTAATTTTAATAGATGGTTCCTCTTTTATTTATAGAGCTTATTTTGCCATCCCTGGATATTTAGCAACTACAAAAGGATTTCCTACTAAAGCCATATTTGGCGTTACCCAGATGGTTTTAAAGATTTTAAAAGAATGGGATCCTGAATATATTATCTGGTTTATGGATGAAAAAGAACCAACCTTTAGACATAAACTATATGAAGACTACAAAGCAACCCGTCCTAAAATGCCAGATGATCTAAAAATTCAAATTCCCTATATAAGAAAGATTATCTCCTTTCTTGGTATACCTGTTCTTTCATCTCCTGGATATGAAGGAGATGATCTGATTGCTTCTTTTGTAAAAAACATAATAAAAAAAGAAAATCTATCAGCCATTATTGTTGCAGGAGATAGAGATCTTTATTTTTTGATTGATGAGAAAATATCCATTTATGATCCTGTAAGAGAAAAATTTTTAGACCTTGAAGCTTTTTTAAAAAAGTATCAATTTCCACCTCAGGTTTTTCCTGAATTTAGAGCTTTGGTAGGAGATCCGAGTGATAACATTCCTGGAGTTCCAGGAATTGGAGAAAAAACAGCAAAAGACCTTTTAGTAAGGTTTAAAAATCTGGAAAATCTATATCAAAATATTCAAAAGTTATCTTCTTCTAAACTAAGAGAAAACCTTATAAAACATAAAGAACTGGTATTCAACAATGTAGCTCTGTTAACTTTAAACTTTAATGCACCACTTCCATCCTATGATCTTTCTTACTATAAAAGAAGAGAGCCTGATTATT
>DAIQAS010000097.1:0-1664 GCA_036781525.1 Thermodesulfobacterium sp.
TAAACCAGGGAGGAAATCAGATAACGGAGACAGGCACAGTTGAGTTTGAGGATGGAAGACAGACTCAGGCAGGCAATGTCAACTTTGAGCTTGACAGGCTTTATAGCTATTATAATCGTGAAGTCAAGCTTAATCCAGAGATAGTAGGTCTTCCATGGGTAAGGGGATATGGATTTATGCCTGATTTACCTATTGCAATGAGCTTAGACGAGACGCTACTTAACATGGTAAAGGATGCAATAGAAGAGCCTGATCTTACAAAGCTAAAAGAAAAGTTTGAGAAAATCATATTCAGATGGGCAGGGGTTGAGAATATAACGGAGCAGGAGCTTGGTATAAGCTGGGCAATACTTAACGGAAACGATAGAGAGCATAGACTTCTACACTTTGACGGCGGTATAACCCTTAGCTATGAACAGGTGGGAGCAATAGAAAAATTTGTGGGAGCAACACCTGAGGAAGTCAGAGATGGTATAAGGCACAGATCAGGTCAATTTCTTCTTGAAGCATGGAACACTATGTTTCAGGGGCTTTTTACGAGGTTTGTGGTTGATGCGGGGCTTTTGGAAGGTGTATTGCCTGTATATTATGATTTCTTCACAGATAGGATTGTTCTTAATGAAGGCTTTGACGCCCAATCCTTCAATGCCCAAATAAAGCAAATGCTTTCATCAGATGATACTGCTCAATCAATTCTTGCGGTGATTTCTCTTATGGTACTTAAAGAGGTTAATGCCTTAGATGTAGACCTTATAAAAGACCTTATTACAGATGTATCAATACTACCAAAATTTATAAACAATCCTTATGCGGATTTTCTTGTAAAAGCAATATCAGGCACAGAAGGCAATGATTGGCTTTATGGAAGCAACAGCAAAGACTTGATACTCGGTAAAGCGGGTAATGACTACCTTTATGGCCACAGTGGTAATGATGTTTTGGTAGGCGGGGTAGGAGATGACAGAGTTTATGGCTACGATGGTGATGATATATTGGTAGGCGGGGAAGGAAGCGACTATATGGAGGGAGACTCAGGCTCAGACATGTATGTGTTCAACAAAGGAGATGGAAGAGACACGGTATACGACTACTCTTACTCTGATAAAGAGATAAATACGATAACCTTTGGAGAGGGTATAGGTAAAGATGATGTTGAGTTTTTAAAAGATGGTTCAGATCTTGTAGTTAGATTAAGAGATACAAAAGAAAGCGTAAGAATAAATTACTGGTTCTGGTCTGATAACTATTCAAGATTTCAGTTTAAGTTTGCAGACGGAACAATTCTCAGCAAGGCAGATATAGATAGTAAAGGATACATTGTAGAAGGCACAGAGGGCAACGACTGGCTTTATGGAAACAATAGCAAAGACTTGATACTTGGCAGAGGAGGGAATGATTATCTTTATGGGTATGATGGTAATGATGT
Organism: Thermodesulfobacterium sp.; assembly: GCA_036781525.1. GTDB lineage: Bacteria > Desulfobacterota > Thermodesulfobacteria > Thermodesulfobacteriales > Thermodesulfobacteriaceae > Thermodesulfobacterium. The sequence continues at coordinate 1,427 of DAIQAS010000097.1, forward strand.
TTTGGTAGGCGGGGAAGGAGATGACTATATGGAAGGGGGTTCTGGCTCAGATGTTTATGTTTTCAACAAAGGTGATGGACAGGATACAATATATGGAGATAAGGATGATATTATAAAATTTAAAAGAAACATTACGAAAGAGGATTTAGAATGGGTGAGAAATAATAATGATTTGATAATTTCTATTAAAAATAGCAGTGACAAAATCCGAATTAGGAATTGGTTTATCTCAGAAAAT
>DAIQAS010000097.1:1674-2369 GCA_036781525.1 Thermodesulfobacterium sp.
TGGAACAGATGAAGATAATACAATAAAAGGATTTAAAGGAGATGATAAAATTTATGCTTGGGATGGAGATGATTTTGTAGATGGTGGCCCAGGGAATGATTATTTAGATGGTGGTCCAGGGGATGACACTTATATATTCAATGTAGGGGATGGACAAGATACAATATATGATTATAACCAAGGTGATGATATAAATACAGTGGTATTTCCTGATGGTAAGAAATTAGAGGACTTTATTTTTAGAAGAGACGGAAATGATCTTGTTATAGAGGCAAAAGATACTAATGATTTTTTAAGGATACAGTACTGGTTTTCTTGGGATATGTATAGCTCATTTCAGTTTAAATTTTCAGATGGAACATTAGTTACAGGGGAACAGATTAATAGTATGCCTGAATTTAGAATACTTACAGGAACAGATGGGGATGACTTTCTTGAGGGAAGCGATCTTGATGAGACAATTTATGCTCTTTCTGGTAATGATTTTATTTATCCTATGGATGGAAATGATACGGTATTTGCTGGGGGTGGAGATGACTGGATTTGTGATTGGGATGGAAATGATGTGTATATTGGGGGAAGGGATAATGATTTTATATACGATCATTTTGGAAATGATACTTTTTACTTTAACAAAGGAGATGGGCAAGATATATGGGATATATATCCCCGTGATGGTTCAATTACTATAAAAT
>DAIQAS010000097.1:2499-4172 GCA_036781525.1 Thermodesulfobacterium sp.
CTTACCTCAAGGGATTTATTAAATCAGTTTGCCATAAATGGTACCTCTGAGGATGACAATCTTTATGGTACAGAAGATAATGATATTTTAATCGGGGCTCAGGGTAATGATGTTATACACGGAAAAGATGGAAAAGATATATATATCTTTAATCCTGGAGATGGGAAAGACACAATAATTGATGAAGAGGGTGAAGATGCTTTGATTTTCAATATTGATAAAGACAAAATGGTGCTTTTTAAGGATGGAGATGCTCTTGTCATTGGCTACTCTAAAAATGATTTTGTGAAAGTAATAAATCAGTTTAAGGAAGATGAAAACAACGAAGGTATTGAAAGAATTCAGGTAAAAGATGGACATTATATAACAAGATGGGATATTGAAAATATAGTTAATGCCATGATAGATTTTAACTTTGATAACGGAATGGATTATACTCAGAAATATAATGAATTGATAAATAATCAACAATATATGAGTTTAATTATCCAGAGCTGGCAAAAGATTGGTGAATGGAATTTTAGTGTGTGTTAAACATTAAAATTTAAGTCAAGGAGATGGATATGCATTTTTATAAAAAGGCTTTATCTTTTCTCATATTTTTAATTCTTTTTCTCAAACCTCATTTTGCACTTGGAGAAACCTTCTCTTATGAAGAAATAATTAATACTGCACTTAAGTATTCTCCAAGACTTAAAGAGAAAGCCTATGAAATGAATATCGCAAATGCGGTATACAAACAATCTTTATCCTACTTTTATCCTCAAATTTCCCTCAGTACCAGAACGGAAAAGTTTGAAAATCTTGCAGAAACGACAGGTTTTATTATTGTTGGAGGGCAGGTAATAGGTGGTCAACCTGATGAATGGAGAACAGGGCTCTATTTAACTGCAGAATATTATATATCTAATCTCTATAAAAGATGGTTCGATACATCTTATTATCGCTTACTTAAAGAAGTAACACATTATGATTGCAGGGCTGAAGTTAAAAGATTGCTTAAAGATATAACCGATTTATATGCAAAGATAAAACTCAAGTATAGTGAACTGATTTTAGATAAATTAAAAGAAATTCACAGCTTAGAAATGGTAGCCTATGAAAAGGGAGAGGTTTCCTATGAAGATTTATTAAAAACAGAAGCTGAAATTGAGGCAGCACTAAAAGAGCAAACTAATATAAGAAGGGAGCTTAAGGTTTATCTTTCTGATCTTTCCTGGATAACAGGGAAAAGATTAACTTTAGAAGATAATTTTTTAAGCATTCCTGCTAAGGGAGAAATTCATGAAATAGAATTTTCAGGTAGAATAACAGATTTATCAGAATATAAAGCTCAATTAAAACAAATTAGGGCATTTGAAGAGAGATTAAAATCTGTAAAAATGAGCTATTTACCAGATATTATTTTTTATGCCAGATATGATCTTTATGGAAGCAGTTTGGATACCTTTGGAGATGCTCTGGGGAATGTAGAAAAGACTGCATTTACTACAGGTATTTTTATTACTCTGCCTCTCTTTGACGGAGGAAGAATAAAATGGGAAAAGATGAGGACACTATATGAACTTGAAAGGCAAAAGGAAAGATTGAAGTCTATTGAAATAGAAAAAGGAAGAGAAATTGATAATTTCTATTTAACTTATAAAGAAACTAAGGATAATCTTAGGAGATAT
>DAIQAS010000098.1:0-4141 GCA_036781525.1 Thermodesulfobacterium sp.
CCTATACTCCCTGTTTTAGGTCTGAAGCAGGTTCTTACGGAAGGGATGTAAGGGGAATAATAAGGCAGCATCAGTTTAACAAGGTTGAGCTGGTAAAATTTACCACACCTGAGACATCCTATGAGGAATTAGAAAGCCTTCTTCTTGATGCAGAAGAGGTTTTACAGCTTCTCGGGCTTCCTTACAGGGTGGTGGTTCTCTGCACAGGTGATCTCGGATTTGCCGCTGCAAAAACCTATGATATAGAGGTTTGGGCACCTGGACAGGGGCGTTTTGTTGAAATATCTTCTTGCTCAAATTTTGAAGATTATCAGGCAAGAAGGGCAAATATAAGATACAGACCAAAGGGCGGAGGAAAGCCGAGATTTGTGCATACCCTTAACGGATCAGGGCTTGCGGTCGGTAGAACGGTTATGGCAATTTTAGAAAATTATCAGCAGGAAGACGGTTCTGTCGTCGTTCCTGAAGTGCTTCGTTCTTATATGGGAGGACTTGAAATCATTAAAAAGAAAAAATAAGGTCAAAACATCCTCTTGCAGGGCAGTATCCCTTAAGCAGGGCTTCTTCTATACTTTTAAAGTAAACCTTTCTTTTTATTTTTTTAGCAGAAGGGCAGTCTGGATGATGAAATCTTTTTGATTTTCTGTTTCCGATGTAGGTAGTATTCTGAGGCTCCTTTTCTAAAAGAGAAAAAATACCTCTTCTTTTTTTTATTGCTTCTTTCTGCAGAGGAAGATATTTTTCATAATATTTTCCGCTACCGGGATAATAACAGACAAAGGCAAGCCCTTCTTTTACAAGAATTTCTGAAACAGCTGTTCCGTTTTCAAAATAAAGCTCACCGAGAAGTCTTCCGTATCTATCTCTTTTTCTAAGAGCCGGTTCAAAATAAAGGGTTTTTCCTTCTGTAAGAGCTCTGTTTAATTTGTAAGTTTCAAAAGCAAAGGGTTGAGGGATGCCTGATTCTGTATGAATCTCAGGTGCATTTATAGCAGCATACCTCAGCCTTTCTCCTGTTTCTAAAATTACGGTGTCTCCATCTATAACTCTTTTAACTTTTACTTTTAAAAAACTTTCTTCTAAGCTTTGAGTAGTTTTATTGCAGCCAATAAAGAGGATGAGAAAAATTAAAAGAAGGAGACGGAAGATTTTTTTAGGCTTCATTTAGGATTTTAGACTTTTTAAAATCTGGAATAGGCTTTGCGGAGCTGAAAAAGTTTTTTACGGTCAAAAAAGTTTTTCTTTTTCTCCAGAAGAAGTTTTTCTATGTAGTCTAAAAGCTTAAGAAGGGATTTTATTTCTTCTTTGTCTACAGTTTTTTCATACTGTTGCCAGTTTTTATTTATTTCCTCATAAAGCTTTAAAGCTTTATCAAGCTCATCTTTTTTAATTGCAAGCTCTATTTTAATAAGTGCTTCTTTGAGACTACATTTTTGCATTTAAATTTGCCTTTACATCTTCCCAGGCTTTTTTAAGGTTTTCAAGGGTTTCTATACTCTTAGCTATAATCTCTGTATTGTTTTCAAGATTTGCTTTCACAAGTTCAGATATGAGTATATCATAAATCTCATTGAGATTTTTTGCAATCTCTCCTCCCTTTTCCATGTTTAAAGAACCCTGTAAATAAGCGATTATTTCTGTTGCCTTACCTATGTTTTCTGCTTTTTTCTTTACATTTTCAGGATTTTTTAAGCCTTCTTCTATGGCTTTTTTGGCTATTCTAAGACAGGATAGAGCCCTAGTGTAAAGCATGATAACATGGTCAAGGGGGTGGGCATTTTTAACCTGATTTTCAAGATAGCTGTGAATGTGCATAGATTACCTCCTTAAGAAGGTTTTAATTTAGTCGTTTTTTAATATTTCAGAAAGGGGAGTTACAAGATTTTCAAGTCTTGCTCTTAGTTGCTCGTTATTATACATAAGAGCTTCTATTTTTGAAAACTCAAGTCTCAGCCTTTCTTCTTCTTTAATAAGACTCTGCTGAATTTCTTCTATTTCTTTATTAATTCTTTCGATCTGCTGATCCTGAATGGATTTATAAGTTTCTATATTGTCTATAAGATTCTCTAAAACCGAGGTGAAATTGGTTTTTACCTGATTTATAGCAGATTGAAGTCCATTAAGATTGTTTTCTATTACAGTATCAAGTGTGTCCGTATTTAAAGAATACTTCCCATTATCGTCTATGTTAATAATTCCGAGGTTAATAAGGGGGCTCATCTGAGAAAAAATTTGGGGCTTGATTTGAGTAATTACCGCATTTCCCTGAAAAATTCCGCCTTTAGCTGTCTGGGAGTTTATAAGGTCTATAACGCTGTTTATTTTGCTTATGAGACTATTTAGACTTGATGTAACCTGAGAGTAATCATCTTCCACAGAAAGATTGGTTGTGCCCTCCTGATAAACTGTTATGGTAAGTCCTGATACGATGTTTTCAAAGGTATTTGAAGGACTCGTAAAGGTATTTGAGCCTATCTGGATTTCTGCGTTCTGTGCTGATTGCAGTGTTTCAAGACTTCCAAGCTGAGTGGGAAGACTGCCAGAGCTTATCTCAATTACGAAGCTATCAACAGTGGTTTCCTTAGTAGAATTTTCTACCCCCCTTTCAGAAAGCATAAGCTTATAGCTTGTTCCGTCAAAAAGAATGGATGCTTCTACCCTATCTTGGGCTGAATTTATAGTATTAACAAGGTCTTCAAGTGTTCCACCTGAAAAATTAATCTCCGTTTCCTCATAGTTGGAATCAGAGGTCCAGTATCTTAAAGTAAAAGTTGCAGAATCTATTGAGGAATTTAAATCAGTAACACCTGTTGAAGAGAATCTTATTTCCTCCTGAGAAAGCTTGGAAACAGTTATGTCTCTTATGTTGATATTCGGGGTATCACTTGTTGCAGTAGCTGAAAGTATGGTTTCATCACCAACGGAAACTCTTTTTCCTGTAAAAAGGTTTGCTACATTTAGACTTTCTATGGAATCGTTAAGATCGTTTAAAGCTCCTAAAAGATTGTTTAAAGAGGTTGCCTGAGCCTGAAGGGTTGCCCTTTCATTTTGTAAGTTCTGAATGTCCTTAGTTTTTGACTGAAGAAGTCCCTGAATGATAGAATCCACATCAAGAAGTCCTGTGATGTTGCTCATATAAATATCAGCCATAAAATTATACCTCCGCTTTTAATAAAAGACCCTTTAAATGTTCCCTGCTTATTTCCTGTGCTTCCAAAAGCTTTTCTATATTTTTCATAAGTCTTAAAATCTCTTCTAAAGGAATTTGTCTTATGACTTCATTTGTTATTTTATTAATGATTTTAAAAATGGGAATATTTAACTCCTGATCTATTTCCACCCTCAATTCCTTGTTAAGAGGATTTAAAACCTGATTTATTCTTTCCAAAAACTGATCTAAAACCTTTGATAAATTTTCAAGCTCTTTTTGAAAATCCTGTTTTCTTCTATGAAAGAGTAAATCAATAGAAGGATTAACAGGGATTTTAGGTTTATCTATAGGCCTTCTGACTGCCTGTTCATTATGCGCAGACTCAAAATTTATAGGTAATATATCTATTTTTTTTACTTCCATCTACTAAACCCGTTTTTTATCAATTTTATATTATCGGCAATTTTTTAAAAAACTTAAGGGTTATTTTAAAAATTTTTATTAAAATTTTTTGTTGCAGATTTGCAAAATTTAATTTTCGGTTAAAAATTTAAGTTCTAAAATTTTTTATCCGAAAATAGTTTTAACAAAGGGGAAAGGAATGAAAAAAAGAAGACACTTTATCAGAATCTGGGATCTGACAAAAGATGAGGTTTTAAAGCTAATTGAAAGAGCCCTTGAGCTTAAAAGAACTAAAAACTGGGACAGAAAGTTTACAGGGAAAATTCTGGGATTAATTTTTGAAAAACCATCCACCAGAACAAGAATCTCCTTTGAATCTGCAATGATAAAATGGGGTGGGGACAGTATTTTTTTATCTTCTAAGGATCTTCAACTCAGCAGGGGAGAGCCTATCAAGGATACAGCACGGGTGCTTTCAAGATATGTTGATATACTGGTTTTGAGAACCTACAAACAGGAGACTATTGAGGAGTTTGCAAAATATTCCTCCATTCCCGTTATAAACGGACTTTCAGATAGATTTCATCC
>DAIQAS010000099.1:0-4082 GCA_036781525.1 Thermodesulfobacterium sp.
TTCTTTCCGGAATTTTAACTTATCTTTTTTCTCCTGAATCTGCAGGTATAGGAACAGATTCAGCTATAAACGCCTATCATACCCAGAAAAAACTTTCTGTAAAAAGTTCTATAATGAAACTCATCACCTCTGCCATTACCATAGGCACGGGGGGAGTTTCTGGAAGGGAAGGTCCTATTGCCTTAATTGGAGCAGGTATAGGCTCAACTGTAGCTGATTTTTTTAAATTAAATAATAAAGAAAGAAGGCTCTTTTTAGCAGTTGGACTTGGTGCAGGAATAGCTGCTATATTTAAAGCACCTCTTGCGGGTGCTCTTATAAGCGGTGAAGTATTTTTTAAGAAAGATTTTGATATTGAAGCTGCGATTTTAAGTTTTATCGCCTCTATCACTGCGTATACTATATATTGCTTAGTTTTTGGATTTCAGCCCATATTTTTAACACAAATCCCTCATTATATTAAAGTTCCTCATCTCCTTTTTTACATGGGATTGGGGCTTTTTTGTGCAATTATTATAAGGTTGTTCATTTTTATCTTTTTTACAGTTTACAATTTCTTCAACAATTTAAAGATCCCTCCTTATGTAAAACCTTCTCTGGGAGGTTTAATCGTAGGAACAATAGGTGCTTTTATTCCCTTAGCCATTGGCAATGGATATGGATGGCTTCAGCTTATAATGGACGGAAAAATGACAGATCCTTATTTAATCACATTGGGAATATTGGGAGTCATCTTAGGTGTTTCTTTCACACTTGGATCAGGTGGTTCAGGAGGTATTTTTGGCCCATCAGTTATGATAGGAGGGCTTGCCGGTGCTATATATGCCATAATTTTAAACACATATGGCAATTTTAATCTTCACATACCTTCCTTTATGATAGTTGGGATGGTTTCTCTTTTTGGAGGAGCAGCTAAAGCACCCCTTTCAACTCTTATTCTTGTTGCTGAGATGACAGGAGGCTATAGTTTACTCTTACCTGCTATGTTATCAGTTTTTACGGCTTATTTCTTAAGCGGTAAAAAAAGTATTTTTGCAAGCCAAGTGGATACAAGATTTGATTCTCCGGCGTATAGAGATGAATACGGAGTTTATATACTTGAGAAAATAAAAGTAAAGGATTATATGAAAAATCCCATCACCGTATCTCCCGAGGCATCAATTGAAGAAGCCTATTCTTTAATGAAAAAAAATTTTATATGCGGTCTTCCTGTAGTTAAAAATGGTGAGTTGATAGGAATTATCACCAAAACGGATATTTTAGAAATTCCTGCTTCAGAAAGAAGTAAAAAGAGGGTTGAGGAATTAATGAGTAAAAACCTAATTACTGTAACAGAAACAGATACCTTAGCCTATGCTTTGGAACTCATGGTAAACAATGGAATAGGAAGGCTTCCTGTAGTTAAAAAGGAAGATAGAAAAAAATTAGTAGGAATTATAGCAAGAGCCGATATCGGAAAAGCCTTGAGAGAACATTTAAGATTTATTTAATCAGTCTTTATAGATAATTTGATTTTTTATCTCCTTAGCCTTAAGAAGTCTTCTGTCTGCTTTATCAAGTATCTCGCTCCTTGTTTTCCCATCCCGGGGATATGAAGAAATACCAATACTTATAGTAATATTTTTATCCTTAAATTTTTCTTTTACAGCATTTTTAAGTCTCTCTGCTGCATTTACAGCCTCTTCCAAAGATGTATTAACCATAATAATTGCAAATTCATCTCCTCCATAACGAAAAACAAAATCTGTTTTTCTCATAGTGTCTTTTATAATTTTAGCTACCTCTTTTAAACAGGTGTCTCCCTCTATATGTCCGTAATAATCATTTATATTTTTAAAGTTATCAAGATCACACAAACACAAAGAAAACTCTCCTCCATACCTTTCTCTAAATCTAAGTTCTTCGTCAAGCTTTTCATCGAAGTATCTTCTGTTATAAACTCCTGTTAGATGATCATAAAAGGGAGAATAAAGATAAGAAATAGCTATAATAACTGAAATTTGAGATACCAGACTTTCCACAACCAGTTTTTCCCATTCTCCGTAAGTGCCTGGTTTTGTTGAAGAGAGATTAATTGTTCCGAAAACCTTTCCTTTATATATAAGTGGCACATGAAGAGTTGACCTTATTCCCTGCTTAATTTTCTTTTCTTCCAGAGGGAATTCTCTTTCTTTGATTAAATCCCTTCTTACAAGAGTCTTCTTATTTTTTATTACCCAGGAAGAAGCAGTATATTCAAGAGGAAGTCTTGTCCCTGCAAATCTACCAGTCTTAATAACCTCTGAAACAGCTGCATATCTTATATTTTCTCCTTCTACAATACCGATACTCAGTCTCTCAAATGGAATATATTTTTTCAGTTCCTTAGCAAATTCTCTAAAAACTGTGTTTATATCAACATCTGAAAGAACAATCTTAGTAAGATAATTAACGGTTTTTAAAAGCTCCAGTTCTCTCTTTTTTTCTTCGTGAAGAACAAAAGTTTTTAAAGGTGCCGAAATCTGAGAGGCTATAAGTTTTAAAAGTTCTAAGTCCTTTTCACTATAAGCACCAACCTTACTTGAAGCAACAATCCATATTCCAAAAACCTTTCCCTCAAATAAAAGAGGCACATATACAACAGATAATAAACCCTTTTTATAAAAGCACTTATCTACTTGAAACTTTTTTTCTTTTGAAAGATCCCTTTTGTAAATTAAAGATCCCCCTTTTATTATTTCTGCAACTGGAGTTTCTTCTAAAGAAATTGTTTCTTCCTTCCCATATACCCAGACCTTATCTTCTTTTATTATCCAGATTTCCGTTTCCTCAACAGGAATTATTTTAGAAAGGATCTCTACTGTTTTTCTTTCTATTTCTGAAAAATTTTTAGCAGTAATGATAGTTCCATTAAGTTCATAAATTAACTTAAGAAGATCTTTCATTTGTAATTTTTATTAAATAAAATTAAATTAATGTCAAATGTAGTTTTAAAAATTTAAAAAACGTTTTTCATAAAATTTCCAAATTTTTAGTTAAATTTCTAAAAATTTTATAAGTAACTGTGTTTTATTTTTAATTATCAAAATACTGTTATTCCTAAAAGCATGTCACACCTTTTTACCAGTTTGAAATGTCACATTTTTCTTTTTCACTTTCCATCCCTTTCTCCAAGGATGATCCGGTGAAGGCTTTCTTGCCATCTTCTCTTCAAAAAGCTCCCTCTTACTTAAAAGCTCCTCCTTCTCCCTCTCTTTCATAACTTTATATTCATCTTCCCCAATTTCAACAAATGAAATCTTTTTATCCTCATAAAGAATTACAACTTCTCCATCTATCTTCTCACAAACTTCAACCCATCTCCCTGAAAAGTTTTTAACCCCTCCTGAAGACATAACCTGATAAATTCTCCCCAAATACCTTATGGTATTGTCTTTGTTAACTCTTCTTGCGTATCTCAATGAAAACACCAAATCAAGATCCTTATCTAAACTTAAAGGCTTGTAAGAACTCTCCACCTCTTTTTTATATCTGCTATTATACCAGGGAAGAAATTCTTCCTGAAGAAACTTATTAGCACTCCTATAATCCCTTATTCCTTTTAAACGAAGTTCCTTTATGAGTCTGTCCTGAAAGAATCTGAAAAGTCTTTCAATTCTTCCTTTAGCTTGAGGGGTATAAGCATGAATCAGAGTTATACCAAGTTCTTTTAAAGCTCTTTCTATTTGTGTTTCTCCATATTCAGTGCCTCCCACTTGATAATGGATTCCAGAGTGTCTGGTTGTTTTAAAATGGGAAGCTCTATCTACATAAAGGGCTCTAAAAAGACCTCTTTTTTCAAGATAGGTTTTTATAACTTCCATATTAGCCAGAGCAGTTTCCTTAGGATAGAACTTAGCATAGACAAAGGAGTCAGCATCATCAATCATAGCAATAAGCCACCATTTTTCAGGGACATCCTCTATCCACTGATGAAGTGATGAGTCCATTTGAACAAGCATGCCTGCTTTTGGCATTCTTTTTCTTCTTTTGTAGAACTTTCTTTTCTTTTTAGGCTGATGAAGACCATTTTTGATAAGGATTTTTCTTAGAGTTTCGTATGA
>DAIQAS010000100.1:0-4075 GCA_036781525.1 Thermodesulfobacterium sp.
AAAACTTTGCAAAGCATGCATGATTATATTATAAACTAAAAAATTGCAGGAGGGAGATAAAAATGAGATTGCAGGGATCAATAGTAGCTTTGGTTACACCTTTTAAAGACGGAAAAGTGGATGAAAACTCCCTAAGAAATCTTATAAAATGGCATTTAGAAGCTGGAACCCATGGAATACTTGTTCTTGGAACAACAGGAGAAGCACCAGTGATTGAGCTTGAAGAAAGAAAAAGGATAATGGAAATAGCCTTAGAGGAGGCAAAAGGAAAAGTTCCTTTAATTGTGGGAACAGGAACCAATAATACCAAAAAAGTTCTGGAATATACTAAACTTGCACAGGAGATGGGTTTTGATGCGGCCTTGATAGTAACTCCCTATTACAACAAACCTTCTCAAAACGGACTTTATGAACATTATAGCTACATTGCAAAAAATACAAAAATTCCCATTATTCTTTATAATGTTCCCGGAAGAACAGGGATAAATTTGCTTCCTGATACAACAGCAAAACTTGCCCAGATTGAAAATATAATAGCTATAAAAGAGGCATGCGGAGACATAAAACAGGTTACAGAACTTCTTCTTAAATGTCCAAAAGATTTTACCATCCTTTCAGGAGATGACTTTACTGCCTATGCTACGGTTACACTTGGCGGAAAGGGAGTTATTTCGGTTGCAGCAAATGTTATGCCAAAGGAAATGGCTAAACTTATGGAAAATGCACTTAATGGAAACATCAGAGAAGCTCAGGAACTCAATCTCAAACTTTATCCTCTTTATAAAGCCATGTTTGTTGAAACAAACCCTGTTCCTGCAAAAACAACTCTTTGGCTCATGGGGAAAATTGAAACACCAGAAGTAAGACTTCCTCTCTCCCAACTTACAGAAAAATCCCTCGAAACTTTAAAAACTATTCTAAAGGAAACATACGGTTTAATTTAATTTGTTCCACGTGGAACAAATAGTTTTAACTTTATTAAAGTTTGCAAATTGGACCTTCAGGGGTAAAAGCTTTTTGAGGTTGACTTCTTATTATTCCCCAGATCATAGATATTATGGTGATAGAGATAACAAAAATGACTATAGCATCATTAAAAAGAGGATGTATTAAATTTTTGGGTATGGAAATCCACAAAAGGATAGTTATCAAGCCCCTTGGAGTTATTAAAATTAAAGGATAGATAGAAACTTTAAAGAATAAAAGCAAAAAGAATCTCACAAGAAAAATAAAACCGCATATAAGAAGACTGATTAGAAAAGACTTTAAATTTAATAAAAGAGAAGGGTCTACAAAAAATCCAAAGAGTAAGAAAAAAAGAGATTTTGCTAAAAAAGTTAGCTCCTTAACAAAAAAATCAAATTTGCAGAGTTCGTCTTTTAAAATTTCTGGATGAAATTTCCGGAAAATTTTAAAATCAAGCACATTTCTTAAAGTAAGACCAAAAAGAAAAATAATTATGAGACCCGGTAAATGAAGATATTTGCTGAGGGAATAAAAAAGCACAAGAGTAAGTAAAATAGGAATAAATTTAACTTCATGATATATAGTTCCGATCAACCATGCTAAAAAGATGGTAATAACCCCTGAGGCTAAAATAACCAATACAGTTGTAAATAGAGTGTAAGAAACAGAGAATATATTTAGCTCGCTGGTTAAAAATAAAAAGTTAAAGATTATAATTCCCAAAATATCAGAAAGGGAACTTTCATAGACAACAAATTCTCTGTGTCTATCCTCTAAAAACTTGCTTGCAGGTATGGCAACCGCACTGCTTATAACAGAAAGAGGAAGGGCATTTATTAAGAGTGCTTTAAAAGAAAATTCCAAAGGCGAAAAATAATACAGAAATGTGGCTATTCCAAGGCTAAGAATTAAAATAGACAACAAAGAAATAAAGAAGGTTTTAAAAAGTAGAATCTTTTTTTCTCTTTTTAGTTCTAATTCAAGGGAAGCTTCTAATACTATAAGAATTAAAGCAATAGTTCCTATAGGAAGAAGATATTTTTCAATCTCCGGAAAATTTATTTCAAACTTTTGGCTCAAAATTTTAAGCCCAAATCCTAAAAGAAAAAGCCAGATAGAATGGGGGATTTTTGTTTTAGGAGAAAGAATATCAAGAAGATAACCAATTAACAAAAGAAAAGAAAGAATGAGTAACAATTCTGTATACATTTAGGTAAGTATATTAAAGATTTTTCTCCATCTTTCAAGACTGATTAGTTTAATTTCCCTACCCTTAGCTTCAATAAGTTTGTCATCTTTAAGTTTTTGGGAAAGTCTTGATAGGGTTTCAGGTGTAATGCCAAGAAGAAGAGCAAGCTGAGATTTGGTAACATTTAAGTTAAAGACAGGTTTTTGTCCTTCTTTGGAGAGATCCCACAGATAGCTTAAAAGTCTCTCTCCAGCTTCTTTCAGAGTAAGATTTTCTATAGTTTTAACAAGAGTTTTTAGTTTAACAGCAAACAAAGCTAAAATACTCAGAGCTATCTCAGGTTTTCTTTGAATTAAACCTAAAAACTTTTTTCTTTCGAAAAAGGCAAGTTTTACCTTGGATAAAGCCTGAGCATAAGCTGGATAAGTTTCAGCACCACCAAGAACTATTTCTGCAAAGATATCACCAGCTCCCAAGATATGGATGATTTGTTCTTTGCCTTTAGGAGATAACTTATAAATTTTTACATTTCCCTCTAAAACAAGAAAAAAACCCGAAGCTTTTTCTCCTTCTCCAAAGATTTCCTGATTTTTTTCAAAGTTTAGAGATATGGCAATATTTGCTATTTCAGAAAGATTTTCTATTGATAAGCCCTGAAAAAGAGGACTTTTATTTAAAACTGAGATAATTTTTTCTTTTTCATTCATTTGTGTTCCACGTGGAACATGTTTTAAAAATTTTGTATTTCCCTAAAAATTTGATCTAAGTCAAGGAAAAGTCAAGAAGTAGGTTTTAGAATTTTAATCAAGAAAAAAATAATACCAAAAGGAGGTGCAGGCTATGTTTTGTAATCAGTGTGAACAGACTGCTAAAGGAATTGCATGCACAGTAAGAGGGGTTTGCGGTAAAAATCACGAAACAGATGTTTTACAGGATCTTTTAATTTATGTGTGTGCAGGACTTTCTGAAGTAGCAATGGAGGCAGAAAAGAAGGGGATTAAAAATCCAGAAGTGGACTTTTTTCTTATGGAAGCTCTATTTTCAACTCTTACCAATGTGAATTTTGATCCTGAAAGAATCAAAGCGTATATAGAAAAAGCCGTGGAGTTAAGGGAAAGCTTAAAAGAGAAAGCAGGAGTATATTTAAGCACTCCTTGGGTTGAATTTAAACCCGCTAAATCTGAAGAAGAACTTATTAAACAAGCTGAAGAAAGAGAAATAGAGCCAAAATTTATGAAAGAGGGAGAGGATATAGCAAGTCTTAAACTCACAATTCTTTATGGATTAAAAGGAATAGCAGCTTATGCATATCATGCTGAAAAACTCGGAGTAAGAAATGAAGAGGTTTATAAAGGGGTTAAGGAGTTGCTGATAAATATTTTTAAAGATAAAACTTCTGACATTAAAACCTGGGTTGAAAGAGCCTTAGAGACAGGAAGGCTTAACCTTCTTACCATGGAAGCTCTGGATAAAGCAAACACTTCTGCTTTTGGAGATCCTGTTCCCACTAAGGTTCCTCTTGGTGCTAAAGCAGGTAAAGCTATTTTAGTTTCTGGCCATGATCTTAAGGACCTTTATGAACTTTTAAAACAGACAGAAGGAAAAGGAATCTACATTTATACTCACGGAGAAATGCTTCCTGCTCACGGTTATCCAGAACTTAAAAAATTTAAACATCTTTATGGTCATTATGGAACAGCCTGGCAAAATCAGCAAAAAGAGTTTGAAGCCTTTCCTGGTCCCATTGTAATGACAACAAATTGTTTAATGCCTCCGAAGGAATCTTACAAAGAAAGGGTTTTCACTCTCGGTCCTGTTGGTTACCCTGGTGTAAAGCATCTGTATAATGAAGATTTTACACCTGTTATAGAGATGGCTCTTAAGATGGAAGGTTTTAAAGAAGATATTCCTCAAAAGGAG
>DAIQAS010000101.1:0-4074 GCA_036781525.1 Thermodesulfobacterium sp.
ATCCCTATATTAAGTGTAGGAGTGAGAACTCTTTGTAAGGAGGAGCACGAATTTATTAAAAATAACAAAATATCATTTATTTGGATGAAAGATTTCAGAAAAAGAACGGAAGAAAGTATAAAGAAAATAGAAGAGTTTATAAAAGAGGGAGAGATATATTTGACTCTTGATGTAGATGTTTTTGATCCTTCTCTTGCACCTGGAGTAGGAACTCCTGAGCCAGGAGGGATGGATTGGTATGAATTTTTGCAAATTCTTAAATTAGTGGTTAGATATAATCTTATTGGAATAGACATTGTTGAAGTAAAACCAATTTCGGGAAATGCTATTACCGAATATTTAGCAGCGAAAATAATTTTTAAAGTTTCTGCCTATCTTGCTAAAAAGTATGCATCTTTTTGAGAGATATGCCAAACTTCTTTTTGAATCGGCTCTGCTAAAAAGGATACAGAGAACAGGTTATGCTTATCTTGGTACAGGTGGAGAAAATGTAGCTTCTCATTCTTACGGAGTGGTTTTTTGTGCTTGGATTCTTTCAGAAATTTGCAGGGAAAATCTTAATAAGGAAAAACTTTTTAAAATGGCATTAATTCATGATTTAGCTGAAGCAAGAATAGGTGATTTTAATGCAGTAAATAAAATTTATAATAAAGCTGATGAAAGAAGGGCGCTTGAAGATGCTTTTTCAGAAACTCCCATAAAAGAAGAAATCTTATCTATTTGGGAGGAATATAGAAAACAAAAAAGTTTAGAAGCTAAACTGGTTCATGATGCTGATGTTATAGATTTGATAATTCAATTAAAGGAGCAAAAGGATTTAAACAATCCTTACGCAGAAAAATGGATTGAATATGCCAAAAAAAGACTTATTACTGATGAAGCAAAAAATCTTGTTGAAGCAATTTTAAATACGGAGTGGTGTTCTTGGTGGTTAGAGTATTTTATAAAAAATAATGAGAAATCTGACGAAAATTCAAAAATTTAGTTTATGTAATCGTTGCGGAAAATGTGTCCCTGTATGTCCGTCTTACCGTGTTTATAAAACTGAGGCTTTTTCACCGAGAGGGAGACTTTTTCTATTTTCTTGTGAAAGAGAACATGAAAGTTTTGAGCTTTGCCTTTTTTGTGAAAGATGCCAAAAGATATGTCCTCACAACATAGGCTTTCCGGAATTATACCTTGAAAACCTTAAAAAGAAAAAAGAAAAGCCCATATCTAAGGAAATAATAAAAGCCTTTTCCAAGGATCCTCTATTAACTTTTTTAAAACTAAATAACTGGTTGCATTTTGTTAATTTAAGAAAAGAGTCTCAAACTGAAATCTTGCCTACTAAAGGAGATATAACTATATATCCTTCCTGCGGTTTAAAATATTTTTATCCTCGAGCTTTAGAAAATTTTAGGAAACTTGTAAAGAATAAAGGAATTACTGGAGGAATTCCGGAAGGTTTGGTTTGCTGCGGAGCTATTTTTTTGAATCTCGGTCTTATTTCACTTCTTAAAGAAAATGCAGTTAAAAATTTAGAGGTCCTGGAAAAAGAAAAGGGTCCCATTTTGATATTTTGTGCCACCTGTTTGTGGATGTTTAAAAAGATTTATCCTTTAATTTTTAAGGATACTCCCTATAAAGAAAGATTTAATAAACTTTCGGAAAAAGTAATTTCTGCTCATTCTTATCTTTTCTCGGAATTTGAAGAAGAAGTCAATATCTTGGAAAAAAAGACTTTAAGTGAAAATGTTATTTTTCATATACCTTGCCACTTGACAGAAGAGCTCAGTTTGGTAAAAAATAAACTAAAGGCAAAAGATTTTTGTTGTGGTTCAGCTAAACTTTCTCTTTGGTTAAAGGGATTTCAGGAAAAAAATAAGAAGGAGTGGATTAAAAATTTAGAAAATAAAGATATTTTGGCAACCTTTTGCACAGGCTGTTATTTAAATTTTAGCATACTTTTAAAAAAGCCTCCTTTAATTTATCACTGGATGGAACTTTTATGAAAAAGTATCCTTCCTATTTAAATTTGCTTGATTCTGGAGAGCTTGATAAAAGGATAGAAGCGCTTTATGAAAAACTTTCTTCCTGCACTCTTTGCCCCAATGAATGTAAAGTAAACAGACTTAAAGGAGAAAAGGGTATTTGTAGAGTTACAGACAAACCCATAGTTTCAAGTTATGGTCCCCATTTTGGAGAAGAAAGACCACTTGTAGGGAAAAATGGTTCTGGAGCCATATTTTTTACTTATTGCAATTTATCTTGTGTATTTTGCCAGAACTGGGAAATCAGTCATCTTGGGGAAGGAGATGTTATAGATGAGGAGGCACTTGCAAAAATTATGCTTATTTTGCAGGTTTGGGGGTGTCATAATATAAATCTTGTTACTCCAACCCATCAGGTGCCTTTTATTGTAAAAGCTATAAAAATTGCTGCTGAAAGCGGACTTAATCTTCCCATTGTATATAACTGCGGAGGATACGAATCTTTGGAGACTTTGAGACTTCTTGATGGTATAATAGACATATACATGCCAGATATCAAATATATGGATGATAAAGTCGCTTTAAGACTTTCCAAAGTAAAAAATTATTCCAAGGTTGTTAAAGAAGCTGTAAAGGAGATGCATCGTCAGGTAGGAGATCTTGTAATAGAAAATGGAATAGCTAAAAGAGGTTTAATTGTAAGACATTTAGTTTTACCTGGAGACCTTTCCCAAACAGAAGAAGTGATTAAATTTATATCAAAGGAGATTTCTCCTCATACTTACTTTAATCTTATGGATCAGTATAGACCCTGCGGAGATGCCTGGAAATACCCACCTCTTGATAGAAAAATTACAAAAGAGGAATGGGAAAAGGCTTTAAAACTTGCCTATAAATATGGTCTCACAAGACTTGATGATAGAAGGGCAAGATTCTGGGACTATTAAGATTTTTGCTATCGGTGATATTCACGGTTGTTTGTGGAGTTTAGAAAAGTTACTTGATATTCTTCCTGTAAATTGGGGAAAAGATTTAGTTGTATTCTTAGGTGATTATATTGATAGGGGTCCTGATCCAAAAGGAGTAATCGAAAAGATACTTGAGCTGAAAGAACTTTACGGAGAAAAGATTATAACACTTAAAGGAAATCATGAATGGATGTTTGAGAGATTTTTGAAAGGAATAGATACGGATATATTTCTTTATAATGGAGGAGGGGCAACTTTAAGAGGTTATTACAAAAATGGATATCTGGAAATTCCAGAAGAACATCTTAAATTTTTAAAAGAGCTTAGACTTTATTATGAAACTTCAGATTATATTTTTGTTCACGCAGGTTTAAGACCCGGAAAAAGTTTAGAAGAGCAAAAAGAAGAGGATTTACTCTGGATAAGGGAGAGTTTTTATTTTTCTGAGTATAAATTTTCCAAAATCGTTGTTTTTGGGCATACCCCTTTTCCTGCCCCTTTGATTTTAGAAGATAGAATCGGAATTGATACAGGTTGTGTGTATGGAGGAGCACTCACAGCTATAGAATTACCTTCTAAAAAAACCTATCAAATAGAGTGTGGAGGAGTGATAGTATGAGTAGAGATGATAACAGAAAGAAACTTTCTTGGAGAGAAATTGATAAACTTAAGGATCAGAGCGGCTTTAGCAAAATTAGAAAAAAACTTGAGCGTTCCGAGAGAAGTCCCGTAAAGGAAAATAACAAAACCAAGGAAAAATATTTGAAAGAACTTGAAAAACTTTTTGTAGACAAAGAAGAACTTGAAAAACAGAACTTTATAGAAAATTTGCATAAAAGTTATGGCACCAAAAACTTTAAGAAACTTGCCAAAGAATTTTTTGAAAAGTATGGAATTCCTGATGATTGGAGAACCCTTCTTCTATTTCTTGATCTTGATGATAGAAAGCTTGTATTATCTGCCTTAGAAAAACTGAAGGAAGATTTCCCAAATAGAAATATTTCTGAAAAACAGGGAATTTTATCCAAACTAAAGACTCTTGCTTTAACCTCTAAGGATGAGATAATAGGGTTTAAGGTTGAAAAAGCACTTAAAGAGTTATCACTTTAGATGAAAGAACTTGTAGAAGAATT
>DAIQAS010000102.1:0-1415 GCA_036781525.1 Thermodesulfobacterium sp.
ACAAAAAAAGAAAAAAATAATAAGAAAGACCTTGTTTTAGTTCAATTTTACTTAAATATTTAAACATCCTCTACCAGTTCACCTCTACTAAGTTTTATAATTTTTCCTAAATCGTGGTTTAGAATAACAGGATCATGAGTAGCAAGTATAACTGTTTTTCCGTCTTTATTAAATTCTTTCAGTATTTCAAGTATTTCTTTTATACTTACTGGATCCAGATTTCCGGTTGGCTCATCGGCTATTAAAATTTCCGGTTCTCTTATAATAGCCCTTATTATTGCTACTTTTTGTTGTTCCCCCCCTGAAAGTTCCTTTACCTTTTTCTGTGCCTTCTGAGAAATATTAAATCTTTCTAAATATTCATAAATAAGAATTCTCATATCCTTAAAAATTTTTTTTGAAAGAATCAGAGAAATTTTAATATTTTCATAAACAGTTAGATCTGGAAAAAGTTTGTAATCCTGAAAAATAATTCCTAATTTTTGTCTGAGAAAACTTAATTCTTTAGTTTTTAGTTTGGAATAAGGCATATCTTTGTAAAAAATTTCTCCAGATGTAGGTTTTTCTTCTCTATAAATAAGTTTCAATAAAGTTGTTTTTCCTGCACCTGTAGGACCTGTAAGAACTATGAAATCGCCTTTTTCAATTTTAAGATTTATATTGACTAATGCTTTAAAAAAAGGAGGATAAATTTTGCTTACATTTTGAAAAGTTATCAAAGCCATCGGAAATTATTATAATTGAAAAAACAAAATTAACAAATCTTCTTTTGACAATTAATAACTTTTTGTTATATTTAAAAAAATTTAAAATTAAGCCTTTTATATGTTAAACTTTTTAAGAAAAGGAGCTACATCTTTATATGTAAAACTTTTCCTTTTAGTTATCGTAATTGTTTTTATATTCTGGGGGATCGGTAACTTTACTTCTGAAAGAAAGAACCTTGTAGCCAAAGTTAATGGGATTCCTATTACTTTAAAAGAATTTCAAGAATATTACAATTTTCAGGTTTCAAAACTAAAACAAACTTTTGGAGAACTTTCAGCAGAAGACATAGCTAAACTTAAATTGAAGAATCAAATCTTAGAAGAGTTGATAAGGATTAAACTTCTTGAAAGTCAGGCAGAAAAATTTGGCATAGAAATAACTCCTGTAGAAATTACTTACGCAATATCTCAGATAACATCTTTTCAAGAAAATGGGAAATTTAGTCCTACAAAATATCAATCCATTTTGAGAGAACTCAGAATTTCACCAGAATTTTTTGAAAAACTTATAAAAACTGACTTACTTTATCAAAGGCTGAAACTTCTTCTTACAGCACCTATCCTGGTTTCAGAAGATGAAATTAAAGAATATTTAAAATACAGTAAACAAACTCTGGAAATTCTTGAAATTGATCTTCCTCTTAAAAC
>DAIQAS010000102.1:1478-4072 GCA_036781525.1 Thermodesulfobacterium sp.
AATATACAGAAGAAGACCTTAAAAATTACTATCTTTCTCATAGAGATATTTATAAGGATGAAGCAAAGGTAAAAATAACATATCTCTTTATTCCTTATCAAGGTAAATTAGAGGTTACAGAAGAAGAAATAAAAAGTTATTATGAAAAAAACATAGAAAGATTTAAAAAGCCCTTTAGAGTTAAACTTAAGAGAATTTTCATACCTGGTGGTGATCCAGATACCTTCAAAAAAGCCCAAGCTATTAGAGCAGAAATAAAATCTCTTTCTGATTTCTCTAAGTTTGGTGCAAAAGAAAGTGAATGGTTTGAAGAATCGTCCCTTCCTGAAACACTTAAAGAGATTATTAAAACTTCCCATCCCAAAGAAATTATAGGACCTATCAAAGTTTCTTCTGGTTTTCTAATTTTGGGAATTGAGGAATTACAACCAGAAAGGGTTTTTAAATTATCTGAAGTAAAATCAGAAATACGCAAATTTTTGGAAAGGGAAAAAATAATAAATAAAACTAAGGAAAAAGTAAATACTATTTATGCAGAGATAGTAAAAGCTAATGGTCTGAGTATCTGGGCAAAAAGTAAAAAAATTCAGTTACAAGAGACAGATTGGCTTACCAAAAAAGAATTAAGTTCAATATTTAACAACTTTAATTTAGCACAAAAAGTTTTTAATTCCCCAAAGGGAGAGTTTTTACCTCCTGTTGAAACTTTTCAGGGAATTTTATTAGTGGAAATAAAGGATAAAAAGCCAGAAAGAACTTTATCTTTTGAAGAAGCAAAAGAAAAAGTTAAAAAAGATTTTCTTACAGATAAAGGCAAAGAATTATGTGAAGTTGAAGCACAAAAATTAATCAGCGAATTAAAAAACAAAAACTTATCTAATCTTAAAAATTTTAGTGTTAAAGAATTGAGAATTAGAAGAATTGAATTGGAACAAACTTTTTCTCCTGATATATCTCAAAAATTGTTTAATACAGGTAAAGAGGGTATTTTAGAAACACCTTTATGGGATAAAGATACTTTAAAAGTTCTTTTGATTAAAAAAATAATACCTTTTGAAGAAAAACCTAAGGATGAAGAAGTTTTAAAAATTTCCTCTGAATTTCTAAAAGAAAAAAGAGAAACCTGGTTTAAAACATGGTATCAACATTTAAGAGGTAACGCCAAGATTAAAATTTATCCAATCTTTGAGAAGCTTTAACTTCTTGTTTATTAATTTAAAGAGTTAAAGAGGGAAAAGTATGCCTAAAAGAACGGATATTAAAAAAATACTTATCATAGGTTCAGGTCCTATTGTAATTGGACAGGCTTGTGAGTTTGACTATTCAGGAAGTCAGGCTTGTAAAGCACTGAAAGAAGAAGGATACGAAATTGTGCTTGTTAACTCTAATCCTGCAACCATAATGACTGATCCTGAAATGGCAGACAGAACCTATATAGAACCTTTAACCCCAGAAACAGTAGAACATATTATTAAAGAAGAACGTCCAGATGCTTTACTTCCTACCTTAGGAGGACAAACTGGACTTAACATAGCTTTTGCTCTTGCTAAAAAGGGAGTTCTTGATAAATACGGAGTAGAACTTATCGGGGCTAAGGCTTCTGCTATAGAAAAGGCAGAAAGTAGAGAACATTTTAGAAAGGCTATGGAAAATATAGGATTAAAGGTACCAAAGAGTGCAATAGTGCATTCACTTTCTGAGGCAGAAAAAGCTGTGAAAGAAATTGGATTTCCCGTAATTGTTAGACCAAGTTTTACTCTTGGTGGCACAGGAGGAGGTGTAGCTTACAACATTGAAGAATTAAGAGAAATTGTAGAGCTTGGTTTAGAGATGTCTTTAATTCACCAGGTAATGCTTGAGGAATCAGTTATAGGATGGAAAGAATTTGAACTTGAAGTAATGAGAGATTTTAAAGATAATGTAGTGATTATATGTTCTATTGAAAACTTTGATCCAATGGGAGTTCATACCGGAGATTCTATCACCGTTGCTCCTGCTCAAACTCTTACAGATAAGGAATATCAAAGAATGAGAACCGCAGCACAGGCTATAATAAGAGAAATAGGTGTGGAAACCGGCGGGTCTAATATTCAATTTGCAATAAACCCTAAAAATGGAGATATGGTTGTAATTGAGATGAATCCGAGAGTTTCCCGCTCTTCTGCTCTTGCGAGTAAAGCAACAGGTTATCCTATTGCAAAAATTGCTGCTAAATTGGCCGTAGGTTATACTCTGGATGAATTGCCGAATGATATTACAAAAGAAACTAAAGCAGCTTTTGAGCCAACTATAGATTATGTAGTTGTAAAAATACCCAGATTTACCTTTGAAAAATTTCCAGAATGTCCTGATGAAATAACAACCTCCATGAGATCAGTTGGTGAAACAATGGCTATTGGAAGAACCTTCAAAGAAGCTTTACAAAAGGCTATCAGAGGATTGGAAATTGGTAGATTTGGATTTGGAGCAGATGGTAAGTCTCCTTCAGATCAAGAAACCATCTTACCAAAAGAACTAATAAGAGAAAAACTCATTCGCCCAAATAGTCAGAGACTTTTTTATATAAGAGAAGCTTTTAAAGCAGGCTTTACCAT
>DAIQAS010000103.1:0-4029 GCA_036781525.1 Thermodesulfobacterium sp.
AGATTGTAGTATTTTCGCTCTTTTTCCAAAAAATTTGAATATCTTTTTTAATCAACTCATCAAGCAAAACTTTATCTTCCTTTTTTAACTTTGTTACTACGGCTATTTTTATATGAGGATCGAGATTCTTTAGCGCTAAAGAGAAATAATACGCTACCCCTCCAGGTAATTCCTTCTTATTTTTACCTATAATGACTATATCTTTAGTAATATGACCTATAACACAGATATCAAACACAAACTAAAATGATAATTCAAGATAAAGAAAAATGAAAGGGGAGGGCTATTTACCCTCCCCTCTTTTTGTCTGAGAGGAATTAATTATTTTTCCACATTAATTTTAATTACTTTTTTCTTTTCTTCTGGTTTCTTAGGTAATACTATCTTTAATACACCGTTTTTATAAGTTGCTGAGATCTTATCTTCTTCTACTTCACAAGGTAGCTGAATTGATCTCATAAAACTACCATAATATCTTTCCATTCTATAAAAGTTTTCTTTCTTTTCCTCCTCTTCTTTTTTCTTTTCACCCTTAATCATTAATACATTGTCAGACAAACTTATTTCCATATCTTCAGGATTTACACCTGGCACATCAACTTTTACAATAACTGCATCATCTGTTTCCGAAACATCTATAGCTGGTATCCATTCTAAACCTTCAAATCTTTCTGTTAACCAACCTTTACCAAAAAAGTCTTGCCATATACGATCCATTTCCTTTCTAATTTCCTGAAGTGGACGCCAAAGTGTTAAATCAGCCATATTTATCACCCCCCCCTTTTTATTTTTTATTTTTATTTTTACTTTTCGATTTTTTAAAATAAACATCGGTTTGTTTTTTTCAAGAGGGTCTAATTAAAATAATCTTTGTGCAATTTTATAATAATATTGGAGTATATATTGAAACTTAAATAATCGTATTTATTTTTTATTTAAAAATCCTTTAATTGAGGAGGGAAAAAATGAAACTTGACAAATTTACCTTTAAGGCTCAAGAAGCTTTACAGGAAGCTCAGCGTTTAGCTGAATCTTATAGCCATCCTCAGTTGGAAGCCGAGCATCTTTTAAAAGCTCTGGTTGAACAAGAAGGAGGTATAATACCTACCATTCTTGATAGACTGGGGGTTAATTCAAAGATTATTTCTTCTGACTTAGATGAAATTTTGGAAAAATTTCCCAAACTTACTTACGGAACTTATCAACTGTATCTTTCAATGAATCTAAAACAAATCCTTGATAAAGCTGAAAAATTAGCTAAGGAAATGAGAGATGAATATATCTCTACTGAACATTTATTTCTGAGTATTATAGATAGTCCCACAAAAGCTGGAGAAATTCTTAGAAAAAGGGGTATCACTTTCAGCAATACTAAGGATGTAATTATGAAAATCAGAAAAGGGCAAAGAATTACGGACCAAAATCCAGAGGAAAAATATCAGGCTTTGGAAAAATTTGGAAGAGATCTCACAGCTCTTGCCAGAGCAGGTAAACTTGATCCAGTAATTGGAAGAGATGAAGAAATAAGAAGGGTTATGCACATTCTTTCAAGAAGAACAAAAAACAATCCTGTTCTTGTTGGAGAACCAGGAGTTGGTAAAACTGCCATTGTAGAAGGTCTTGCCCAAAGAATTGTCGCGGGAGATGTCCCCGAAGTTTTAAAAGATAAAAGAATTATACAATTAGATGTAGCTGCTTTGCTTGCAGGAACAAAATTTAGAGGTGAATTTGAAGAAAGACTTAAAGCTGTTTTAAAAGAAATTCAGGCAAGTGAAGGAGAAATTATTCTCTTTATAGATGAAATTCACACCATAGTTGGTGCAGGTGCTGCAGAAGGAGCAATAGATGCAGCCAATATGCTTAAACCTGCTCTTGCAAGAGGAGAGCTCAGATGTATTGGTGCAACGACAATTGATGAATACCGTAAATACATAGAAAAAGATCCTGCTCTTGAAAGAAGATTTCAACCTGTTTATGTCGATGAACCTACTCCAGAGGAAGCAATAGCTATATTAAGAGGTCTTAAAGAAAAATACGAGGTTCACCACGGAGTTAGAATTACTGATAATGCCATTATTGCTGCTGTTATGCTTTCACATAGATATATTAGTGACAGATATCTTCCCGACAAAGCTATAGATTTAATAGACGAAGCTGCAGCAAAACTTCGTATCGAAATAGATTCTATGCCTACAGAAATAGATGAAATAGAAAGAAAAATTAAGCAGCTTGAAATTGAAAAAGTTGCTTTGGAAAAAGAAACTGATCCTAAAGCAAAAGAGAGACTTAATAAACTCCTTGAGCAACTAAACGAACTAAGAGAAAAAGCTGAAACTTTAAAAGCACAATGGTTGAAAGAGAAGGAAGTCATTCAAAAAATAAGAAAACTAAAGGAAAGAATTGATCAACTAAAGATTGAAGCACAACAGGCTGAAAGACAAGGAGATTTAAACAGAGTTGCAGAAATTGTATATGGTATTATTCCTCAACTTCAAAAAGAATTGGAGGAAGAAAATAAAAAACTTGAAGAGCTTCAAAAAGAACACAAGTTTCTGAAAGAAGAAATTGATGCAGAGGATATAGCTGAAATTGTTTCCAAGTGGACAGGAATACCTGTAAGCAGACTCTTAGAAAGCGAGAGAGAAAAACTTTTAAAAATTGAAGAAAGACTAAAACAAAGGGTAGTTGGTCAGGATCATGCCATATCTGCAGTAGCAAATGCTCTAAGAAGAGCAAGAGCAGGCTTGAAAGACCCAACAAGACCTATAGGGTCATTTCTATTTATTGGTCCTACAGGTGTTGGAAAAACAGAACTTGCCAAAGCTCTTGCAGAATTTATGTTTGATACAGAGGAAGCTATGATAAGAATTGACATGTCCGAATATATGGAAAAACATTCAGTTGCAAGACTTATTGGTGCCCCTCCTGGATATGTGGGATATGAAGAAGGAGGTCAGCTTACAGAAGCTGTAAGAAGAAAACCTTACTCCGTCATTCTTTTTGATGAAATAGAAAAAGCACACCCTGATGTTTTTAATATTCTTCTTCAGATTCTTGATGATGGAAGATTAACAGACGGAAAGGGAAGAACCGTTGATTTTAAAAATACAATTATCATAATGACTTCAAATGTAGGAAGTGTGTATTTCCAAGATTTATCCCTTTCCCGTAAAGAAATAGAAGATAGAGTTTTTGAACTGCTCAAATCTACCTTTAGACCCGAATTTTTAAACAGAATTGATGAGATTATAGTCTTTAACAACCTTACAAGAGATGATATAATTAAAATTGTGGATATTCAGATTAAATATCTCAATGATAGACTTGCAGAAAAGGGAATGGTTTTAGAATTAACAGATAAAGCTAAGGAATTACTTGCCACCTATGGATATGATCCTGTATTTGGTGCAAGACCTCTTAGAAGGACCATACAAAAGTATATTGAGAACGCTTTGGCTCTAAAGATTTTAGAAGGAGCTTTTAATGAGGGGGATAAAATAGTTGTTGATGTTAATGAGGCTGGAGAATTTGAATTCAGAAAAGCTGAAGAAGCGGAAGAGTTAAGAGGAGTAGCCCTTCATTAATGAAAAAATATAAAATAATTTTCTTTGGAACCCCCGAGTTTGCCATACCCCCTTTAGAGGGTATTTACGAAAAAGAAGATTTAATAGCTGTTGTTACTCAAACAGACAAACCCAAAGGGAGAGGGTTAAAGCCCTCTCCCTCTCCTATAAAAACCTGGGCTTTATCAAAAGATTTAAAAGTATTAGAACCTTTAAGACTTAAGGATCCTCAATTTATTGAAACCATAAAAAATCTTTCTCCGGATCTAATTGTGGTCTGTGCTTATGGCAAAATATTCCCTAAGGAACTTTTAGAAATCCCCAGATTTGGATGCTGGAACATACATGCTTCTCTTCTTCCAAAATATAGAGGTGCCTCTCCTATAAATTGGGCTCTCTTAGAAGGAGAAAAAGAAACTGGTATAACCATTATGCTTATGGACGAAGGACTTGATACAGGTCCTAT
>DAIQAS010000104.1:0-4015 GCA_036781525.1 Thermodesulfobacterium sp.
TCAAGTTCAATTCCAAGAGGTGCAAGAAGCTCAAGAGGTCCCCTTGCTCCCTGTTCAATAAAAATTCCATCAACCTTTAAAGTATTTCCGTCCTCTAACTTGACCCCCTCAACTTCAGTCTCTCCAACTATTTCAACAGGCTTTGTCTCAAGAATTTCTATTCCTTTTTCTATAAGAGACTTTTTTTCTTCAGAGGGCAATTCTCCTTTTGAAAAATAAAAGTATACTTTTTCAGCAAATTGAGTTAAAAACTTCGCTCCCCAGATAGCTGAACTTCCGTCTCCGATAACAATCACCTTTTTACCTTTATAAAACCAGGCATCACAATCAACACAGTAAGAAACTCCTTTTCCAACAAAATTTTTCTCCTCTTTGAAGAAAGTTTTCTTTCTTTTAACACCCATAGCAAGGATAAGAGAAAGAACTGTAAATTCTTTTTCTTTTTCAGTAACGAGTTTAAACCCCCTTTCAAGAGGCTCTATTTTTATGATATCCTCTTCTATAATGTCAACACCAGCTTTTTTAAGCTGTTCAATCCCAGCTTCCAGAAGTTCCTTTCCTTCTATCTTATCTTTAAAGCCAAAATAATTCTCCAGATGAGCATAGGCAAGTGCACTTTGAGAAGATTTCCCAAAAACAATCACTTTATTTTTTCTTCTTCCGGCGTGAATACCTGCCTGAATTCCTGCAGGACCAAGACCAATAATAGCTATGTCATAATTCATTTTTATACTCCTCTTTATTTTTCTATGTTATCATTTTTATGAATTTCTCTATCATCAAGTAAGTTTTCTCCTTGAACCCTTATTCTGTAATCCTCGTTTATCCAGTGATAAAAGTCAGCAAGTTTACACTCTTTGGAACAAAAAGGTCTGTAAGGATTATTTTCCCAGAAAGTTTTCTTTTTACAGACCGGGCATTTCACCTTTAATTTACCACCCATACGGTCCTATCCTCAAAATAAGAAATTATTTTTTGACTCACAGATCCAAGAAAAAATTCTTTTGCTTTTCCCCTTCCTCTTCTTCCCACAACCAGAGTAGTGTATTTACCTTTTTTAGCAGTTCTTATAATCTCCCCGGCAGGGCCAAAAAAGCTTCTTTTAAACTTAAAATTAATCTTTTCTGAAGGCATTCCATTTTCTGTTAAACTATTTTTAATTCTGAGAAAAAATTCTCTATATTCTTCATTTTTAGTAAGTTTTATAAGTTCATCTATATTTCCCTCAAAATGTTTGAGATCTGAAAAAGGATAAAAAACATGAAAAAAGGTTATTTCTACATCTTTATGGTGTGAAAAAATAAAACTTACATAATCAACAAGCTTTAAACCAGGTTCCCCGAGATCAAGACAAACAAGAACCTTTTTGTTCCAGTTATTGCCTCTTACAAGCCAAACAGGAATAGAACTTGAAGTTATAAGCTTATGAGTAACTCCTCCGAGAATGTAAGTTGCTATTTTGGAAAGCCCTCTTCTTCCAACAACAACTGCATCAAAAAGATTTTCCTTAGAAAAATTTATTATACTTTCTGCAACATCTCCGTATTTAAAAAGAACTCTTGTGTAAACCTTGGCAGGTATAGCTTCTTTCAGTCTTTCAGCAATTTCATTTAATTTCTTTTCGGTATGTTGATATTCTTCTTTTGCTTTAGCCTCTATTTGTGCCTCTTTCTGAAGCTTTTTATAAAGATCTGTCTCTAAAGTCTCAGAATCTGCTGGATGAGGAATTATACTTAAAAAAGTTATTTCAAGCTCTGTTCCGCTAAAAAGTTCCTTTAAATATGAAAGAATTTTGTAACTTGCTGGGCTTTTATCATAACATACAAGAACATGAGGAATTATTTTCTTTTCTTTCATATTTTTAAAGTTCTTCTACCTCTTTTTTTGCTTCCTCAATTCTTTCTTTTACACTGTGATAACCTGTTCCTCCTGCTATTTCTCTTCTTTTAAAAAAGTTTTCTAAATTTAACCACTGATAAACATCTTTTTCAATTATTTCAGAAAATTTTTTAAATTCTTCTAAGCTAAGTTCTTCAAGGGTTTTTCCGTTTTTTTCTGCATAAAGAACTATTTCTCCTGTTATGTGATGAGCCTTTCTGAAGGGAATTCCTTTGGTTACAAGATAATCTGCAAGCTCTGTTGCAAGAAGATAACCTTTTTTAAGATGAGTTTCTATGTTTTCTTTTTTAAGTTTCATTCCTTCTACAAGAAGTGCCATCATTTTTAAAGATTTTTTAGTATTTTCAATAGCCTGAAAAACTGGTGGCTTGTCTTCCTGAAGGTCTCTGTTATAACTTAAAGGCAAACCTTTTATGAGAGTTATTAGCTGAAAAAGATTTCCGGCAACAGAGGCACTCTTTCCTCTTATAAGTTCTGCAGAATCAGGATTTTTCTTTTGAGGCATAATGGAACTTCCTGTGCAAAATCTGTCAGGAAGATCTATGAAGTTAAATTCTTGTGTCATCCATATAATAAGCTCTTCAGCAAGTCTTGAAAGGTCAAGCATTATAAGAGTAAGAATAAAAAGAATTTCCGCAACAAAGTCCCTTGAACTTACTGCAAAAACGCTGTTTTTTGTAAAATCTTTGAACCCGAGATTTTTTGCAAGTTTTTTTCTATCTATTTTAAATGGGCAACCGGCAAAGGCTGAACTTCCAAGCGGGCAAAGTTTGAGCCTTTTATCGTAATCTTTAAGTCTTTCCAGATGGTATTTAAACATTTCATAATAAGCCATTATCCAGTGAGAAAAAAGTACTGGTTGAGCATGCTGAAGATGAGTAAATCCGGGTATTATTACTCTGTAATATTCTTCTGCCTTAGAAATTACGGCTTTCATAAAGTCTTTAATAAGCTTTTTTAATTCTTTACATGCATCCATTAAATAAAGTCTTAAGTCTGTAACTACCTGCTCATTTCTGCTTCTTCCTGTATGAAGTTTATATGCAGTCTCCCCTATTTTTTCATAAAGAGCCTTTTCTATGTTCATGTGAACATCTTCGTATTCCTTTTTAAAGAAGAATCTCCCGTTTTTTATTTCTTTTTCTATTTCTTTTAAGCCTTTTTTGATAAGATTAAATTCTTCGTTTGTAAGGATGCCTGCTTCTTTTAAAGCTTCTGCGTAGGCAAGACTTGCTTTTAGCTCATAAGGAGCAAGCACTTTGTCAAAGGAAACGGATTCGCTGAAATCTTCAAAAAATTTATCTATATCTTCCTGAAATCTTCCGCCCCAGGGCTTCTTCTCCATAATTCCCATATTTTACCCCACTTTTTTATTTTTACACCTACTATCTACCACTTCGGAAGTGGTATGGTTTAGAATTATTCTAAAATAATAGATTTGATAAGGGCGAGGGATTTTTGGTAGCCTATTCTGTCTTCTACAAACTCTTTGTATTCTTTATTTGAAAAAGCAAAAAATTTTTCTTTTGAGCATATTTTGTAATTATCAAGTCCTATGTATTCTCTATAAGATGAATATTCCCATTCTTCTGGTTTGTTTACAAGACCTGCAGTAGATGGATTAAGGTGAACATATCTCGTTAAATGTAACAGTTGTTCGTTTGTTTCTACATTTATTTTTTTGAACTTCCCCTCCCAAAGAGGACCCTTTCTATTAATTTTTCTATTGAAATACCTTGTGTAGCTATCTAAAACTTTTCTCATATATTCAGAAATTCCTCTTTCAGAAACCTCCTCTAAAACCAAGTGTATATGAGTAGGCATAAGACAGTAAGCAATAATTTCTACCAATGGTTCTTTATTTTTTAATTGATCATAATAGACTTTGCTCTTGTTATCCAAGCTTATATAATAGGAATATTTTATCTTTGGATTATATTGGTAGTATTTTAAAATTTCTAACATTCTTTGATAATCTTGTGCGTTTAAAAATATCTTAAAACCCGCTATACTCTTCGTTATTACGTGATAAACTTTTGTTTCCTCCATCTTGCCCCCTTGTCTACCACTTTATATGTTATTAAGGAGTAAGTTTTAAAATTTTGAGAAAAGAGGA
>DAIQAS010000105.1:0-3946 GCA_036781525.1 Thermodesulfobacterium sp.
GTATAAAAAAATAGCTTATAAGGTAAAGGACTTAGAGAAGGAAAATGAAGAAATAAAAAAACGTATTGCTACAATTGTAGATCTTAAAAAAAATCAAGGAAAGGGGCTTCAAAAAATAGAAACTTTGATAGCTAACATTGGTAAGAATAGAATAGTGCTTACAGAACTTTCTGTAGAACCTTCAAAAGCTGAAATAAATGGTGTTAGTTCTGATTTAAAAGATATAGCTGGTTATTTAAGCAATTTAGAAAATACAAAGGAAGTAATAAAAGAAGTGTCCTTAAGTAAAACCGAAAAAAAGGAGTCATATATAGAATTTAAAGCCGGAGTGCAATTTTAAATATGAAGGCTTTGTGGGAAAAGCTTAAAGCTTGGGAAGAGACTGCAACAAAAAGAGAAAAATTTCTGATTGTTTTTGTGACAATTTTAGTACCACTATTTTTATTTTATCAGTTTTATTATACTCATGCGAAGGAAAAGATAAATATTGTAAGAAATGAGGTTAGAAAACTTGATCTGGAAATTAAAAAATATGAAGATATGGTAAAGAGATTAAAGATTTTAGAAGAACAGATGAAACAGAGAAAGGAATTTCTTAAAAAATTAAAGGAAATCTTGCCCTCTGAAAAAGAAATTCCAGATATTTTAAAGAGAATATCTGATCTTGCTAAAGAAAATAATTTAGAAGTTATAACCTTTGAACCCGGGCAGGAAATACCTCAGGATTATTACAATATAATTCCTCTAAAAATGGAAATTCAAGGAAGATTTAACAATGTTATTGGGTTTTTAAATTCTATAGAAAATTTGCCAAGACTAATAGCTTTAAATGATATAAAATTTCAGGTAAAAAATAACCAATTAAATGCTGTAGTTACTTTTCATACCTATAAATATACAGGAATTCCTTTAGAGAAAAAAGAAGAAAAGAAAAGGAAAAAGAGATAATGAGAAATAATATAATAGTATTTTTAATAACAGTATTAATATTATTAGGTGGTTGTTCCCATAAAGAAGAAAAAACAAATATAGGGAAAAATATTCCTAAGAAAACCGGAAAAGAAGACATAGAACTAAAAAATTGGATTAAAACCTTAGAAGAAAAACCTCACAAGATAGATATAACTAAACTTAAAAATCCCTTTATATCTCCAGAAGTTTTAAAAATTTTTTCAGAAAAAAAAGGGAAAATACCACTTGAACTTGTAGGTATTTTGAAGAAAGGAGAAGAAAAAATAGCTTTGTTACAGGATAATAATAAAAAAGGATATATTGTAAAAGAAGGAGCAAAAATAGGAAACATTAAAATATTAGAAATTGGAACCGATTATGTAATAATTGAAGAAGAGGAAATAAATATTTATGGAGAAAAGGAGATAAATAAAAGGGCATTATCATTGAAAAAGGGGAGAATATTATGAAGGTTAAATTAAGTTTTTTAGTTCTCATTTTATTTATATTCGTTTCAACTTGTTTCAGTATAGAAAAAATTTACTTAGAGGATGTAATATTCTTAAGAGAGCCTGCAGAAAAATTAGTCTTTGAATTTACCAATAAACCAAAGTATGAAGTATCTAAAAAAAATAATAGAATAAAATTAACTCTCTATAATGTGGTTCCCAAAAAATCAATCTGGATAAAAAATCTTCCTAAGGAAATATTTAAAGAAATTAGTGCATCCTATGAAAAAGAGAAACTTTATTTAGAATTCACCTTAAATAAGCCTTTTAATTTCAAACTTTCTCCTTTTGCCAATAAATTGATATTAGATTTTATATGGGAAACACCTGAAAAACCTGTAAGTGTTGTTATTAAGAAAGAAGAGGTTGAATATTTAGAAAAAAAACCAATTTCAGAAATAGAAACGACCCTTCCTCAGGCATCAGAATTTCCTGAATATGAGGTTTATTTAGGTGCTCACAGAATGAAAATGCCTTTAACTGCTAAGGAGTATAAAGGATTTCCGGTATCGGTAGATTTTCAGGAAGCAGATATTCATGCGGTTTTAAGATTTCTGGCTGAAGTTGGAGGAATTAATATTATTGCAAGCGAACAGGTTCAGGGTCTTATAACTTTAAAAGCAAAACAAGTTCCCTGGGATTTACTATTAGATGTAGTGCTTGCTAATAAAGGATTAGCAAAAATTACCATTGGTAATGTAACCAGAATAGGGACTTTAGAAGAGATTAAAAAAGAAGCGGAACTTTACAGAGACTATATGAGAGCTCTTGGAGAAAGTACAGAAGGAGTTAGAAGAGAAATTGAAAATCAGAGAGATATTCTTAGAGCTATACAGGAAACAGAAGAGATGACAAATAGACTTATTACTAAAACCTTTGAACTTAAACATATCAGAGCAAGTAAAGTTGTGGATTTAATGAAGAATCAGAGAATTTCTGAAAAGCTTGCAGAGATTCTAAAAGATCCTAATAAGATCACCTTTGATCCCTTTACTAATATTCTTATTGTAAAGGCAACTCCGAAGGTGCTTAAAGAGATTGAAGAAATTATAAAAAAAATAGATAAACCAAGACCCCAGTTTTTAATAGAGGCAAGAATTGTAGAAGTAAATGATTCTTATGTTCATGAACTTGGAGTAAGATGGGGTGGTGCAACTTGGAGGGCAACAGAGCATAGCATATGGGGTATTTCCCCAAATCCATCATCTTCTACAGGAAGTATGACTTATATTTATCCTGGAGGAGGCGGGACTCCTACAACCAATGCTACCATTTCGCTTCCAACACCTACTATTGTAGATCTTGGGGCATTGCCTACACAAAATACAAATCCCAGCGCCTTAGGAATAGTTTTAGGTTATTTTGGTAAAAATGCAGCTTTACTTGATTTTCAGCTTTCTGCTCTGGAAGAAAAAGGGGTGGGAAGAATTATTTCAAAACCAAAAGTTTTAACCTTAGATAGAGAGACAGCAACTATTCAACAGGGTTATAGGATTCCATATTTAACTTATGCAGCTGAGATTACACAGGCAACAGTTCAATTTGTTGATGCAGGTTTAAAGTTTAATGTAACCCCCTCTTTAACACCAGAAGGAAAAATTTTATTAGATATATCTATAGAAAGGTCCTATCCTGATTGGACTCATACAGTCCAAGGACAACCAACTATAATATCTAACAATATACAAACATCAGCCCTTGTTGATAATGGAGAAACCCTTGTTATAGGTGGAATAAAAATTACAGACATTACGGAAAATATTGATCAGGTTCCGGGTTTAGGAAACATACCTGGAATTGGGGAGGCTTTCAAGAGAAGAGGTAAGCAGTTAACCAAATCAGAACTTTTAGTTTTTATTACTCCAAAAATTGCTTATATCCCCATTGCTGGTATTGATTATTAAGTGTCTGAAGTATTTGTCATAGGCGCTGGTCTTGCTGGTTCAGAAGCAGCATGGCAACTTGCTAAAAGAGGGGTAAAGGTCTGTCTTTATGAAATGAGACCCCTCAAAATGACACCAGCCCATAAAACTAATAAATTTGCAGAACTTGTCTGTTCAAATTCATTGCGCTCAAAAGAACTTAATAAAGCAGTGGGTTTACTAAAAGAAGAACTTAGAATTTTAGAATCTTTGATAATGGAGGCTGCAATTAATTGCGAAATTGAGGGCGGAAAAGCACTGGTAGTGGATAGAGAATGCTTTGCAGAGTACATTACCCAAAAAATTCTTGAACACCCTTTAATTGAAATAAAAAGAGAAGAAGTTATAGAAATTCCAAAAGATAAGATTGTAATTGTAGCAACTGGACCTCTTACTTCAGAAAGTTTGGCAAAAAATCTTGCAGAATTAATAGAAGTTCCTTATCTTCATTTTTATGATGCAATTTCTCCTATTGTTTATGCAGATTCCATTAATTGGGAAAAGGTTTTTATTGCAGATAGATATGGAGAAGGTGATGGAAGTTATGTAAATTGCCCAATGACT
>DAIQAS010000106.1:0-1462 GCA_036781525.1 Thermodesulfobacterium sp.
GATTATGTTTATAGCATTTGCTATACCAACAAGAGCAAAAGCTGTAAATAAAAGAGAAGGAATCTCAAGTTTTAAAAACTCATCAAAAAAGGGTAGGTCAACCCTTATAATCTTTACATCAAGAAGTTTAAAAACTAAAAGTGCAGATACAATGAGAAATATCATTCTTATTTTAG
Organism: Thermodesulfobacterium sp.; assembly: GCA_036781525.1. Lineage (GTDB taxonomy): Bacteria > Desulfobacterota > Thermodesulfobacteria > Thermodesulfobacteriales > Thermodesulfobacteriaceae > Thermodesulfobacterium. The sequence continues at coordinate 177 of DAIQAS010000106.1, forward strand.
GATGAAGTTTTCCGGAAATATCTTCCAGAAAACCTGCTAAAAATGCAGGTAAAGAAAAAAGAACTAAAAGAGGAAAATTTGTGGAAAAGGGAACCTTGAGTATATTTCTAAATAGATAGGCTGTTATTAAGGCTAAGGTTATTCCTGAGAATATTGCAAGTCCTCCTACTCTCGGTGTAGGAGAAACATGAAAAGTCTGAGGTCCTAAGTGCAAATGATCCGTAAGAAAGGTTTTGTATTTTTTAGCTAAAAAGATGATTAAAAGACTGAGAAAAAAGGAAACAAAAAAGGCTATTGCTGCAAACTTAACCATTTCTTAATTTTTTAAAATAGACTGGATGATTTCAATATATTTATTTACAATTATTTTTTCGTCAAATTTTTCAACTACTAATTTTCTTCCCTCTTTTCCCATTTTTTCTCTTGAAGTCCGATCTAAGAATAACATATTTTTCATAGCCTGATAGAGGTTATCTATATCTCTTGGTTTCACAAGAAATCCGTTTACTCCTTCCCTACAGGTCTCTCTACACCCGGGAGCATCGGTGGTGATAATGGGCTTTTCCATAGCCATAGCTTCAAGAAGGCTTCTTGGAACTCCTTCTCTGTAGTAAGAAGGTAAAACCACGCAATCCGCATTACAGATAAAGGGTCTTACATCTTTGGCAAAGGGAAGGAACTTCACAAAGGGGAGTTTTTCTAAATTTTTCATTTCATCTTCAGTAAGAGATTGGGGGTTTCCGCTATCAAGGCTCCCGAGAAGCCATATTTCAAAATCCTTTCTTTCCTCATAAAGCTTTTCTCCTGCCTTTATAAGCTCAATGATACCTTTATCTTTGAGAAATCTTCCCACATAAAGAAAGACGAACTTTTCTGGGTTTTCTCTACCTTTACTACAAAAATCCGGGTTAAAGTGTTCTGTATTTATACCTTCACTTAATATCAATACAGCTTTATCCCTAACAAAATCTTTTAAAGTTTCCATATCTTCTCTATTAAGAAAGAGCACATAGCTGTTAAACCTGAAAGCTAATCTGCATAGAATTTTAATTAACTCTGTTAACCAGTTTTTCCTTATAAAAGTATATCCAAGCCCAGTTATTACGCTTATTGAAGGAATTCTAAGAACGCCACAGGCTAATGCTCCATATATATTAGGTTTAATGGTGTAATTTATTACGAGGTTGGGCTTAATTCTTTTATAAAGGTTGAAATATTCCAGAAAGAGCCTCAGGTCTTTTAAGGGATTTTTTCCCTTCCTATCAAGATTTTTAATCTCAAAATAT
>DAIQAS010000106.1:1472-3920 GCA_036781525.1 Thermodesulfobacterium sp.
TTTCTAATGCTTCAGAGTATTCATCTTTTGGTGCTACAGCTATAACCTCAAATCCCATAGCTTTTAGTTTTTTCATCAATCCAAGACGAAAATTAAAAAGGGAAAAAGAGGTATTGGAACTTAGAACTATTTTAAACTTTTCCAACTCTATTCTCCCTCAAGCTCAAAAAATTAGCAAAAGACAAAGCAACCAAAGTGTGCACAAATACATACCTTTTCCTATATATAGGTCCTAAGTTAGGTTCAGAAAGAACATGAAGCCATACAAAAAGTATACAAGTAAAGAATATAAGGTAAACCCTCACATCTTTACTAAACTTCCAAAGGAAAAGAAAAAATAATAGCAAACCTATCCAAGTAATAAAGGTTTCAAAAGGAGTTATATACTTTGCCAAAGTGCCACCTGGTGTGCCTCCCTTTGTAAACCAGACATCAGGAAATGGAGAAAAAAAGCCCAGAATTAGTGCGCGTGGTGTGTAAGCTATAAAATCACTTACACTTTTAGGAATAAAATCAATATCTATAGCACCTGCGGATTCCTTTATAACATGCTTAATTATACGATATCGGGTATAAGCAAGTTGATATAGAAGTTTATCAACTTTCTCTGGAACCCACCATTCTTTAGACCACATGATCGATATTTGTTTTTGTTGTCTCGCTTCTTGCATTTTTTCTTGTTGTAGCATTACTTCTTGCGTTTGTGCAAATAGGTGAACTATTACAAAAAAGAAGAAGAAAATTAAAGGTCTGTTTACATAAGAAAGTAAGTATATTTTCTTCATTTTTACTATCTTGTAAACAGCGAAGAATGTTAAAAGCACAAAAAAAGTAAGGTTAAGGTATTTCAAAGGAATAGACATGTGGCCTCTTGCGAGGCATATCAAAAATATGCCGATCATGCCGATTGGTATTGAAAAGACTAACTTTTTTAAATTTTTATTCATGAGCAAAACTAAGGCATAAAAATAAAGAAGGAAACCAAGTATATAAAGCCCATCCCTATGTATCTGTGAAACCCAGTAAAGAGAAGAAGGGAAAAAGATAAGCGGTAAGGAGGAAATAAAGGAAATTTTAAAGCTAAAACCGAATTCTTTAAGAATTAGTATTAGCACTAGTCCTGCGCTTGCATGAAGAAAGGCGTTATAGGGCAACATTACCCAAGGCTCGTAAATACCTGTCAGAGCAAAAAAGAGCGCAGTTATTCCGGTCATAACCTGACCGTCAACAGGTGGGCGCAAACTCCATGCAGACCATCCCTGTCTTTGAATTTCCTGAGCTACGGAGTTTGCATTTTGATAGAATGATATCCAGTCTCCACCAATCATCAAACCATGTCCCCAATGAGCGGAGGGGAAAAAGTATGGTAAGATTACTTTTTGAATTATAAACCCTATAGCAAGGCTATAAGCAAAAAAGAAACACCATGCCAAAAAAAACTTTTTACTTACATCCATCTTTCCTTCCATGTTTGAAACACAAACAAAAGCCAGAGTTTTTTGTGATTTATCCACTTATCTTCAAAGTAGCTCTTGAAAGAACTAAGCACCAAAAACTTCCTTCCACTCCTGTATAATATTTTCAATGTCAAACTCTTTAGCTCTTTCCGTAGTTTTCTGAGTATAGGTTTCTCTTAAGGGTTTATCTTCTAAAAGCCTTTTTATCACTTCAACCCACATAAGCTCTTTTTCCTCCAAAGGCTCTTTTGCACCCTTAAATTTTACCTCAAAGGGTGGCATAAGAACACCGTAGCTTGCAAACTCAGGCTCTTTTGTCTGATACTCAAAGTTTGTTTCTGGGGCAAGTATCTCCCTCGGACCACTTTTGCAATCAGAAGAAAGAGCAGGCACCCCACAAGCCATAGCCTCAACAAGAACATTGCCAAAGCCTTCCCATAAACTTGGAAAGACAAAAAGCTCAGCCCTTGCTATAAACTTAAAAGGGTTTTTCTGAAATCCAAGAAAGTAAACATCAAAGTTTTCTGAAAGCTTACTTCTGTCCCAAACAAAGGTTTTGAGCCCAAGCTCTTCTGAGAGGTCAACAAGGTATTCTTTTAACTCGCCTTCTCCAAGGATTACAAGCTTAAGGTCAGGAAAGTCTTCTTTCAAAGCTTTAAAAACTCTCAAAAGATACCACTGACCCTTTGGCTTGGTTAGTCTTCCTGCGGTTATAAGAACGGGACTCTTAAAAATCGCTTCGTATTCCCCTAAAGGTTCAGTTTTTCTTACTTGTATCTCGTCAAAATAAATGGGATTGTATATTACCTTGATCTTTTCTTCTCTTAAGCCGAATTTTTTTACTAAATCATATTTTGCGCTCTTTGAAACCGCAACCATTAAATCTGCCTTATTGTAAAAGAACATAAAAGCAAGTTTATACATAGCCTTTAAAAATTTTCTTGTAATACCTTTTCCAAAGAAAGGGTTTTCACTGAATGTTAAAGCTGTC
>DAIQAS010000107.1:0-3888 GCA_036781525.1 Thermodesulfobacterium sp.
CAGAAACTATTATTCCAAAATCTCTTTTTTTATCTTCAAAAATAGCTATTTTACACAGATTTGTTCCTTTGACCTCTGCAATTCTTGGAATTTTCCCTATAGGCATTATCTCTACAAAGGGACTATTTTCGTAATAATTCTTTAAAAATTCGTATATTTCTTCTGCTTTGGTTCTAAATTTCACATAAATGGTTGAAAAAATTCCTCTGTTTATGGGCAAAAGATGAGGAGTGAAAATCGCTTTAATTTCCCTATTTGAAAAAAAACTGAGTTTTTCTTCAATTTCTGGATTATGTCTGTGTGCTGCTATTTTATAGGCCTTAAAATCTTCATTAACTTCACAGAAACTATAGTAATTTTCTGCCTTTCTTCCTGCTCCTGAAGTTCCGCTTTTAGAATCAATTATTATTGGCTCCTTTTCTATTAAGGATTCTTTTATCAGAGGAATCAAGGGTAACAGAACAGAAGTTGGATAACATCCTGGATTGGCAACAAGTTCTGCCTTTTTTATTTCTTCCCTGAATATTTCTGTAAGACCATAAACTGCCTTTCTGCAAAGTTCTGGATAAGTGTGTTTTATGTTATATGTGCTTTCATAAACTTGAACATTTTTAAATCTGTAATCAGCTGAAAAATCTATAACTTTTATTCCCTTTTGCAGAAAAGAATAAGCCATTTCCTGTGCCTTTCCCGAGGGCACACAAAGAAAAGCAACTTCAACTTTTTCTGCTATATTTTCAACAACAGGCTCTTCAAATACAAGACTGGCATATTTACCACTCCAAGAAAAAACTTCTTTTAGACTTTTTCCGGATTTTTCTCTTGAAGTAATAACTGTAATTTTAAGATAAGGATGATTCTCAGAAAGTCTAATTAATTCTAAACCAGTATACCCTGTAGCTCCAATAACAGCTGCTTTGATCACAGAAAAATCTTTAACGTTTGGAGTATTGCTGACCTCTTCTTGCTCCTCTGAGTCCGTATTTCTTTCTCTCTTTTTCACGAGGATCACGGGTAAGAAATCCTGCTTTTTTAAGAATGGGTTTTAAATCAGGCATATAGGAAACTAAAGCCTTGGCAATACCATGTCTTATTGCTTCAGCCTGTGCGGATTTTCCGCCTCCCTCAACTGTGCATTTTACATCAAACTTACCAAGTAAATTAGCAAGTCTAAAAGGTGCAAAAATAACATCTTCAGCAACTATATGATCATAAAAATATTCTTTAAAGGGCTTATCATTTACTATAACCTGACCATTTCCAGGATATATCCACACCCTTGCAACAGAAGTTTTTCTCTTTCCGGTAGCATAAATTCTTTCCATATCTTTCTACCCTCCTTAAATCTCTAATGGCTTAGGATTCTGGGCTAAATGTGGATGCTCTGGGCCAGCATATACTTTTAGCTTTTTTAAAAGCTTCTTTCTCATTCTGTTTTTGGGAAGCATTCTTTTAACAGCTAAATAAATCAACTGTTCTGGTTTTCTCTCTAAAAGCTTGCGAGCTGTCTCAAGTTTTAATCCGCCTATATAGCCAGAATGACGCCAATAAACTTTTTGGTCAAGTTTTTTTCCTGTAAGTTTTATCTTTTCGGCATTCACTACCACTATAAAATCTGCCTGATCTACATGAGGAGTATAATCTGGACGATGTTTTCCCTGTAAAATATAAGCAAGCTTTGATGCAAGTCTTCCTAAAATCTTATCTTTAGCATCAATAATATACCATTCTCTTTTGACTTCTTCTTTTTTAACCCAAGAAGTTTGAGTAGTAAATATAGAACTCATACGAGTTTATCCCTCCTTTACAGTTTTCTAAAAAGCATTCCTAACTTTATAATAAATTGAAAAATTGTCAAGTTTTTACTCAACTGGTTTTGCCTTTTCTAAAATTTTACCTATTTTTTCCATAAAACAACTTGCAAACTCGGGATTCTCAAGCTCAGGCCTACTAAAAATTGCAAGTCTATCTATCCAAGGTTGAGGAATCTCCTTTACTTGACACACCTCCATATAAAGATATCTATTAGTATAACTCGAAGTGGGAGTTATAAAAAGATATTTTCTACAAGTAAGCCTATCCTGGAAATAAAACCTTTCTTCATCATTTAATTTATTTATATAAAAAATTCTTTGCAGATTTTCACTGGGAGTATCTTTTAATTCTGCATATCCGGAAATTGGTAAATAACCAAGAACACAATCTTGAAGTAATTCTTTTTCCGTATTCAAAAATTGAGAAATATCATTTTTTATTTTTTCTTCCGAAACTCCTCCTTTTTTTGCTTCATACCTTATAACCTCTTTAAAAAACTCAGATGGTAAGGTTAAAGCCTCTATCATATTTTGAGCATTCTTTTCCATATAACCTTCTAAAAATTTTAAACAAACCTCTTTTTTGGGATCTTCGGCACTCAACAAACAAAAAGGTAAACCTAAAATAAAAACCAGTAAAATTACTAACCTTTTTTTCATTTTTATACCTCTAAATTTTTAAGTTTCTTTACTCATAAAAAATTTGGCAATTTCTCCGGCAATAGGAATTTCATACATTTCTCCTTGATATGCCTTCACCATAAGAACGATCCATAATGCTACACTTAATGCTGAGCATAAAAAAGATAACATCCATCCTATAAAAGGAACCCACATAACAGCCCAGCTTATTTACTTTCTTTTTTGCCTCCTTCTTTTTTATTCCTGAGTAAGTTTAAAATCGGTAACAAGCACATAAGTTCCCTTCCCTATATCCTCTCCCTTTAATTTTACAAAAATCTTTTTAGGAAGACTACCGAGTGCCACTTCATCAACAGGAAGACTTAGAGTCCTTACATTATTTATGAAAAGATGAACCAAATCTCCTTCCTTTTTTAAACCTATCTTTATAAGCTGCCCTTTCAAGTTTTCAGGCAATCCTGCTTCATTAGGTATTGCTTGCCCTGAAAAACTACAAAGAAGCATGGCTCTCTTTTCATAAGTAGATTTATAGGTGAACCTTCCTTTCCAAGAAATAGATGCACAAACATATTTCCATCATAACCTTCTCCTTTACCAAAGTAAATTTCATATTCTAAAGCAAAATCTTTTGAAAAATCAATTTGTGGAATCTCTTTTTCAAAACAAACCTCTCCCTTAGTTGTAGCAAACCACTTTTTGCCTTTAAATTCTACACATTCTCCCTGTCCTTTTAAAATTTTGATCGTAGTGGGGACAATTTTACAACTTTTAAAATCTTCAATCCATAAAGTATTTTCATAGTGATTAAATCCAATAGATGGTCTTTTCAGTTCCTCACTATCTGAAGTCTTAGGTTCTTCATTTTCTGAAGGTTGAACACTTCTTTTAATTTCTTCTCCACCTTCACCATAAGTTTTTTCGCTAACAACTACATCTGGAGCTTGTGCTTTTAATTCATTTACAATTAAAGTTACGGCTGCAGCTATTAAGTCTCTTGTTGCTTCCTCTAAAGGTGTATTTTTGACTGCTTCAAACCATCCTCCACCTACAGTAGATCCAAAGAGTCCTCCTGCAGCAACTCCAAATTTCCATCTCTCAGATTTTCCCTCTACAGTTTTAGCAACAAGTATTTCTGCATCTCTTACCCTAACAATTCTCATATCAAGTGCTATATGGGCTTTGGATTTTCCGAGCTTTAAACCGCCTCCAAATTTCCATGGAAGAGGAATTATAAATCCTCCTCCACTTGCTCCTGAAGCATTCATTTCTAATGCCGTAACTGCTCCTGTTATAATAAAATCTGCAGCTTTTAAAGTTTGCTTAGGTGTAACACCCATCAATTCAAGCTCTTCTTTTATCTCTTCTAAAGCAGCTCTCTCAACTACTTTAAAGCATCCTGTATTTGCAAGAGCAGTAACCAACATATCCGCAA
>DAIQAS010000108.1:0-3887 GCA_036781525.1 Thermodesulfobacterium sp.
ACTTAATTCAAGAAGGGAACCTTGGTCTTATGAGAGCAGTTTACAGATTTGATTATAGAAAGGGAAATAAATTTAGCACCTATGCTTCTTGGTGGATAAGACAGTCTATAACAAGAGCTATACTTGATAAAACACGCACTATAAGACTTCCTGTCCATTTCTTGGAATTGAGAAATCAGGTATTTAAGGTATTTTATGAACTTTCTAAGGAATTGGGAAGAGAACCCACTCCTGAAGAGCTTTCTCAGAGAACAGGAGTTCCCTATGAAAAGATTTTAGTTATTTTTGAAACCTCAAAGGAGCCTGTATCTCTTGAAACACCCATTGGAGATGAGGATAGCACTCTTGGTAATTTTATAGAAAATAAAAAGAGCCCCTCACCTTATGAAACAACAAGAAAAAAAGATGTTTCGGAAAAATTAAAGAAATTTTTAGCTACCCTTTCTCCGAGAGAGGAAAAGATAATTCGTATGAGATTTGGTCTGGGTGAGTATGGAGGCTACACCCTTGAAGAAATCGGATATATGTTTAAAGTCTCAAGGGAAAGAATAAGACAGATTGAGAAAAAAACTCTTGCTAAAATGAGACAGCTTGCACAGAAGGAAAAGTTTGACTTAAGAGATTAAAAAAGTCCTGTTTGTTTGGGTTTTTTAGGTCTTGGAGAAAATGTTTTAAAAGGGAAATCTTTAAAATAAGAAGAAACACCTTTATTTAAAATAAAATTAAACACTTTTCTTTCCCTGACAGCTGTGAAATAGAAACCTCTTTTCGCTCGTGTTAAAGCAACATAAACTAATCTTTTTTCCTCATCTTCAAGTGTATCTTCAAATAGTTTTAAAGGTATCAGCCCTTCCTCAGCTCCAACCAAAATTACATATTCTGCTTCTAACCCCTTTGAAGCATGAATGGAAAGAAAATTTACCCCTTCTTTATAGGGGTTGATAAAATCAGAAGGTTCAAGTGCTTTTAAGTAATTTATAAACTTTTCTTTATCTTCTAAGGAAAGAGCCCATAAATTTTCTAAAAAATTTTTTATTTCTGTCTCACTATTTTTTATATGTTCTTCAACGGAAACAAAACTTCTTTCAATTTCTGTTAAAAACTGTCTGATTTTTTCAAAAGAGCTTATGGCATCCTCTTCTGCAAAATTAACAGGAATACCTGCTTCTAAAAATTTATTTTTGAGAGGTAAAAATACATTTCTTATTCTTGAGAGAATAAAAATTTCCTTTGGAGATATGGATTGATATTTTTGAGTTTCCAGTTGAAGACCACCTAAAAGATTTTTAACTAAATTTACAAGATAATCTCCTTCTTCAAAAATGTTAGGAAAGAGAAATCCCTGAAGAAATCCATTTTCTTTTAAACTTTTATAAAAAGGAACTCTCCAAGGTGAACTTTTAAAGTATTCAGCATAACTTAAAATTTTTTCTGGGCATCTAAAACTCAGTGTCAGGTTAAGTGTTTTTATTTCTGGTTTGAATTTTTGTAAAAACTGATAAAGAGTTTCTAAGTTGACTCCTCTGAAACTGTAGATAGATTGATTGGGATCACCAAAAAGTATAAAATTTGCTTTCTGAAAGGGGACAAGAAAATTTAGTAAATCTGGTGAAAGGTCCTGAAATTCATCAATTATAAAATAATAACCTTTAAAATCAGGTAAGGGAAGTTTGGAAACTTCATAAAGTAAAAGTTCAAAATCCATTAAGTTTCTGGATTTAAGATACCTAAAATAGACCTCTTTGTTTTTATCTTCCCTTAAAGGATTTTTTACTTTCGGAAAAAGGGTTTTTAAAATTTTTTTCTTTTCATCTTCGGAGACAAGAATAGGGGATTTATTGAAATAATTTCTCCATAGATCATAAGCAAAACCATGAAAAGTATCCACCTTTATAGAGGCAAGTCCTTCGTGGTCCAAACGAATTTTTAATTCCTGAGAAGTTTTAACAGAATAGGTTAAAACTAAGATCTTCTCTGGAGGAAAGGCTTTTTCTTCCAAAAGATATTTTACTTTGCTTATAAGAGTATAGGTTTTTCCTGTTCCAGGTCCTGCTAATACTGCAAGATCTCCTTCTTCAAAAAGAACTCTTTTTTGCTCTTCAGTCAAATTTTCAAACATCTTATAAATATTAAAAGATTATCCCTTTTTGGCAAATACTGGCAGGATATAATCAAAATACTTGTTTTTTGTAGATTATTTTATATAATTTTCTTAATTTTTATAACAAAAACTACCATAGAATATGAAAAAAATTGAGCAAATCTATTTTTATTTACTTCTCTTAATAGTTATTTTTTTTGGTATTTATATAAGATTTGAAGATGTAAAATTCTGGGAAAAATACAAGGATCTTTTTTTCTACAAAGAGTCTCCCATTTATAGTGAGTATGATTCTTATTATTTTGCAAGACTTGCCCTTGATATTAAAGAGGGTAAATTTAAACTTGGAGCAATTGATAATTTTAGATTCTTTCCTGATAATTCTTCAAAGGCAATACTTGATGAAGAGACGAAATTTTATACAGAATATAATATTTCTGGTCATTTTTTGAGTATTCTCTGGGCATACCTTTCCAAGTGGTTTAACATTTCTCTTGAAAAACTCACTTGGTATTTAGTTCCCATTTTAGCAGCTTTTGTTGCCATTCCGCTTTTTATTTATCTTAAAGACTTAGGCTATCCCTATGCAGGGTTGATAGGGGGGCTTATTGCTGTTTCGGCTCCCATGTATTTTTCAAGAACAAATCTTATGAGACTTGACCATGACATTTTAAATTTATTTTTTCCTGTTTTCATAGCCTATTCTTTTTATAAATTCTTTGAAACTTCTGATAAAAGAAAAAAATATCTATGGATTATATTTTCTTCCTTTTTTCTTATTCTTTATCAACTCTGGTATGGACATCCCAATCTTAACTTTGTTCTTATTTCAATGTTTCTTTTAAGGTATTTTTGGGACAAAAAGCTGAACATAAATAAGGAAGACCTTATTTTTATGGGAGTTCTTATCATTCCTCAGCTCTGGTATGTCTATATAGGACCTTTTCATTTATATAAACAGGTGAAAACACTTGTTTTTAATATCAAAAGTCCTACTGCTGCTGATATTTTATTTAAGGACTTTCCAAATATTTTTATGTCTATTTCTGAGTTGCAAAAACTTGCATTTGCAGATGTATTGAGAAATGTGATTTTTAGTTTTCTTTTGGGATTTTGCGGGCTTTTAGGAAGTTTTATTTTTTTCCTTTTAAATTTCAGAAGAACAATTTTTCTTTTTCCCTTTTTTGGGATTGGTCTTTTATCCTTCTTCTCCGGAGCCCGTTTTGTCATGTATCTTGCTCCATTTATAGGAATAGGAATTGGCTATATTATTTATTTAGTGTTTCATAAACTGTTACCTTATTTAACTCTTTTTGAAGAAAGGGAAAAACAGAAATTGGTAATTCATTTATTAGGAACTCTCCTATTGGTTTTGATTATATGGATACAAAGGCCCGTTCTTGGTTTCACGAGTTTCCCCAAGGTTTTTTCTCCTTTGGTTAAAGATATGGAGTATATAAAAGAACACACTCCCGAAAATGCTGCTATCTGGACATGGTGGGACTATGGTTATGCCTTTCAGCTGTACTCAAGAAGAACAACCTTTCATGACGGGGGCTTACAGGGAACACCCAAGACCTATTTTATAGCAAGAAGTTTTACCACACCAGATCCTCGGGAAGCCTGGTATATTACATCCTTTATAAGTAATTTTGGTTTAACTGGAATTGCAGAAAAATTGAAAAAAGGAGTTTCTGCAAGGGATTTGGTTGAAAAGGTTGCAAATGGAAACTATGCAAAAGAAATAAAAACCCCGGTTTACTGGGTATTTACAATGGATTTATTC
>DAIQAS010000109.1:0-3822 GCA_036781525.1 Thermodesulfobacterium sp.
GAGAAAACATAAAAAAAGAGGTTGAAAAATTAAAAGAAAAATACAATATTGTTCCCGGGCTTGTTACCATTCTTGTAGGAGAAGATCCTGTATCGGTTTCTTATGTTAAAAGTAAGCAAAAAACCGCTCAGAGTTTGGGATTTTATTCGGTGGAAGAAAGACTTCCAGAGAGCATTTCAGAAGGAGATTTAATAAAAATTGTTAAAAAATATAACGAAGACTCCAAAATTCACGGCATTTTGGTTCAGCTACCTCTACCTAAGCACATAAATGAGAAAAGGGTAATTTCTGCCATAGATCCGAGAAAAGATGTAGATGGTTTTCATCCGGTTAATATAGGAAAAATGGTGATAGGAGAGTCTTGTTTTATACCTTGTACTCCTCAAGGGATTCTTGTAATTCTGGAAAAGATAGGCTGTCAGGTTGAGGGAGCAGAAGTTGTAGTGGTGGGAAGAAGTAACATTGTAGGGAAGCCTATAGCAATTCTTCTTATGCAAAAGAGAAAACCTGTGGGCAATGCTACTGTAACGGTTTGCCATACCGGGACAAGAGATCTTTCTTTTCACACGAAAAGGGCAGATATTCTCATTGTTGCTGCAGGTAAGCCAAAATTTATTACAGCTGATATGGTAAAAGAAGGAGCTGTGGTAATTGATGTAGGTGTAAATAGAATTGGGACAACCTCTGAGGGAAAAGCAATTCTTTGCGGTGATGTGGATTTTGAAAGTGTAAAAGAAAAGGTATCAGCCATCACTCCTGTTCCAGGAGGAGTTGGACCCATGACAGTTACTATGCTTATGAAAAACACCCTTGATGCTGCAAAGATGTGGATTGGAGGAAAAAATGAATGATAAATCAGAAGAAAGGCTAAAAGAAATTATTTTAAGTTTAAAAACAGGAATAAAAGCATTAAAAGCAGGAACCGAGTTTTTGGAAAGGGGATTAAAAAACCTTGAAGAAAATGTCCTTAATAAGGAAACACTTGAGAAACTTCAAAAGATAATTTCCGGAGAGGCAAAACCTGCTGAAAAAAGACCTGAAGAGGTTGAGATAAAAATAAAAAAAATAAAGTCAGAGCCAGAAGTTGAAAAGGGACTTTCTGAAATAGACTTAGAAGAAATTTATCCCATTCCCGAAGGGGTTGATGCAGGAACTTTTTTGACAAAAAGATTGGCAAGAAAAGTTGCCTCGGAAACAGCAATTCATTCAGCTTACGCAAAATATCTGGCAGAAAATTTCTATAAAGTAGTAAAAGAAGAAGTTCCTTTTGAAATTAAAACCAAAGGAAAATTGAAGCTTTTGGCATATTTTTTGGGGATTAGCCCTGAATTACAAGAAAAAGAAATTCTTAATAAGCTTTCAGAAAAAGTATTTCAACTTTTTTCTGAACAAAACGAAGAACAACCTTTAATTCAAAGAGCACCTCAACCTTTAATTGAAAAATGGAAAAAATATAAGGTTATCCCAGCAGGAATTGATAAAGAAATTTTAAAACTAATTTGCAGCTCTTCAGAAGAGGGAGACCAATATTATAAAAATATACTATTTAATATTATAAGATGCTCTCTTGCAAATGGCTGGGGAAGCTTGATGTTGGCAGCAGAGTTGAAAGATATTCTTTTTGGAATCCCTCAGCCGTTAGTTAGTAATACAGGAAGCGATTTAATAAAAGAAGAGATGATAAATGTTTTGGTTTGCGGAATTAATCCGTTTTTAAATGAGGCACTAAAGAGGGCAGCCAAGGAAAAAGAAATAGTTGATCTTTCTAAAAAGGTTGGGGCAAACGGTGTTAATCTTATCAGCCTTTGCGGTGAAGTTGAGGGCTCTTTTGCTGATAGAGAAATGCTTTTAGAAAATGGAGCCATTGAGGCAGTGGTGATAGATAGCTTTTGCACAAATTTAGAAATAATAAAAAAACTTTCTAAATTTCATACAGTAGTTATAACCACAAATCCGAATTTTATGATGGAAGGAGCTATACATGTTGAATTTAATGTAAACTTTCCTTTAGAGAGTGCAAAAGAGATTTTAAAAATTGCCATTTCCAGATATTCAAAAAGGGAAAGATCAAAAGTTTTTAGATCTTCTGCTAAAAAAGAAATAATTACAGGGTTTGGTTTAGAAACGCTTATGTATGCCATGGGAGGAAGATTTAGGGCAAGCCTTGCCCCTTTAAATGAAAACATAGGAAACGGCAAAGTTTTGGGACTTGTCCTTCTTTTAGGAGATAATTCGGTAGAAAATAGTAGGTATTCAGAAGTTTTAAAGGAGTTGATAGCCAATAACATTTTGGTTTTAGCCGTAGGGTGTAAGATAAAAAATTTTGCTGAGTTTTTAAGTCCCGAGTCATCTCAATTTGCAGGAGAGGGACTGAGAGAGTTTCTTGAGGCAACAGGGTTGCCTCCGGTTTTACATATGGGAGCCTGTGTTGAAAGTGCAAGAATCCTTGCATTGCTAACAGAGATGGTTAATACCGGAGGTTTAGGCAAAGATATAAGTGAACTTCCTGTTGCGGGATTTAATTTTCGAAAAGATGTAGAAAAAATCAGTTCTATAGATGTATGCTTTTCTGCAAGCGGTATTCAGACTGTTTTTGAAAGCAGCGCTTTTAAGATAAAAAGCCAAAAGGTTACAAACTTTCTTTCTAAAGAAATGGAAGAATATTTTGGAGGAGGATTTAAAATCGTAAGAGAAGAAAAGGAGCTTGTTAATGCTATAATAGATAGAATAAAAACAAAAAGAAAGGAACTTGGTATAGATGAGCCAAAACCGAGAATTCTTTATGATATGGCTATGAGAAGAACTCTTGAGGAAAAAAGATATATTCCTCTGATTCACAGATTTGGAATTTTTAGAGAGTTTAATGAGAGAGGAAATTAAAGAGGTTTTTTGATGATTGTAATAAAAAGAAAACCGGTTGAAGAAATTTTAGAATATATTGAGGACTTTGACAGAGTTCTTATTCTCGGTTGTAAAGAGTGTATGTACGGATGTGAGGAAAATGGAGAAAAGGAGGTAAAAAAGCTTTCTGAAGAAATTAAAAGAGAAAGGGAAAAAATTGGCAAACCAATTGAAATTTTTGAAAAAACTTTGCTCAGACAATGTTCACCAGAGTATCTTAAACCGATAGAAGAGTTTAAAGAAAAAATAGAAGCTATTATAACTCTTGGTTGCGGGGTCGGAGTAAATCTTATAGCCGATTTTTATTCTAAATTAGAGGTTTATCCGGGGGTTAATACACTTTTCTGCGGAGCAAAGATAAGAGATGGATACTTTCTTGAAAAGTGTAGGGCTTGTGGAGATTGCATAGTAGGGTATACTGCGGGACTTTGTCCTATAACAAGATGTCCCAAAAATATGCTTAATGGTCCCTGTGGAGGAGCAAAAAACGGTATATGTGAGGTAAGAAGAAATCTTGCCTGTGTGTGGATGCAGATTATAAGAAGGCTTAAAGAAAGAGGAAAACTCGAAAACTTAACAAAAATCTGGGAAGCAAAAGACTGGAGATTGGCAGGTGGTGAAGGAGTAAGAATATTAAAAGAGGAGTTGGAAATTGGAAGAAAAGAGCAATCTTCAGAAAGTTCTTGAGTCAGGGCAATTTGCGGTTACAGCAGAGATAGAGCCTCCTAAAAGTGCAGATTCTGAAAAGATAAGAGAAAAAGCAAGATGGCTTAAAGGATATGTAGATGCTGTAAACATTACTGATTCACCGCGGGCGATTGTAAAGATGTCAAGCATTTCCTCAGCAGTTTTTTTAATCGAAGAAGGGCTTGAGCCAGTTATACATATAACCTGCAGAGATAGAAATAGAATTGCTATTCA
>DAIQAS010000110.1:0-3739 GCA_036781525.1 Thermodesulfobacterium sp.
GTTTTCTGAACCAATTGTCCTACATAATTTATACCAGCATTCTTAAGACAATTATAGGCTCTTCCTGAAAGTTCAAGTTCCTCTATGGTCATATTAAGCAAATTATTAATTGATAATGTTTCTGAATCTTTGGTTTCTAAGGAAATTTCCTCTCCTTTTAGAAATATCACTAATTGTTCCATTAAAATTTTAGCTGCTTGAATAAGTGCATTTTTAGGATCTATTGTTCCATCTGTATAAATTTCCATTACAAGACTATCGTAATCACTGCTTTTACCCACACGGGCCTGGCCAACTGTAAAATTTACCTTGGTTACAGGAGAAAATATGGCATCAATTAAAATTACACCTATTTCGTTATTTTTAGTATACTCTGCAGGAGCATAACCTCTTCCTTTTTCAACTTTTAATTCCATAAGTAGCTTTCCATCTTTGGTCAAGGTTGCTATATGATGATCCGGATTAACAATTTCACCTTCTTTATCTACTTTAATATCTCCAGCCTTAACCTCACCTTCCCCTACCTTTTCAAGCTTGAAATAAAATGGACCTTCTCCATTAAGTTTAAACCTAACTCCCTTTAAATTTAGAATTATTTCAGGAACATCTTCCATAACTCCTGGCAAACTTGTAAATTCATGAGGAGCACCCTCTATTCTAACCTCTGTAATAGCGTATCCAGGAATAGAGGAAAGTAAAATTCTTCTCAATGCATTACCAAGAGTTATTCCATATCCTCTTTCTAAGGGTTCAATTATAAACTTTCCATAAAAAGGAAATTGACTATCCTTATGAACTTTAATTTCTTCTGGCTTAATCAATTCTACTTCTTTTCTCATAGGTTTTATACCCTCTTTTTAATTTTTTAGACTTTTTAATTATCTGGAATAGAACTCAATAATATAGCTTTCCTGAATTGGCATAGTAATATCTTCTCTGGTAGGAAGACTCTTCACCACTCCCTTAAAATTATCCGCATCAAGCTCAAGCCATGAAGGAACACCTCTTCTTACTACCGTTTCTAAAGCTTCAAGAATTTGAGGATTATTCCTATATTTTTCTTTAAGTTCTATCACATCTCCTGGTTTTACAAGATAAGAAGGTATATCTACATTTCTTCCGTTTACTTTAAAAAATCCATGATTTACATATTGTCTTGCCTGGGATCTGGAAGCTGCAAAACCTAATCTATAAACTACATTATCAAGCCTTCTTTCAAGAATCTGTAAAAGGTTATGACCGGACTGTCCGGGCATTCTGGTTGCCATTTCATAGTATTTCCTCATCTGTTTTTCAGAAATTCCGTAAATTCTTTTTACTTTCTGTTTTTCTCTTAAACGAATTCCGTAATCAGAAAGCTTTACTCTTATTTGTTGAGGTCCGTGCTGACCAGGAGGATAACTTCTTCTTTCAAAAGCACATTTATCAGTATAGCATCTTTCACCTTTTAAAAACAATTTCATTCCTTCTCTTCTACAAAGTCTACATCTTGGTCCAGTATATCTTGCCACCTTAGAATCCCTCCTTTATAAAAATTTTTAAACTCTTCTTCTCTTGGGAGGACGACATCCATCATGAGGAATAGGTGTTACATCCTTAATAAGAGTTATCTTTATTCCAGATCCTTGCAAAGCTCTTAAAGCTGCCTCTCTTCCAGGACCTGGGCCTTTTACATAAACCCAAGCTTCTTTTAAACCATAAGCCTGAGCTTTTTTCAAAGCTGATTGAACTGCTAACTGGGCAGCAAAAGGAGTTCCCTTTCTCGTTCCTTTGAAACCTTCTGTTCCACCACTTGCCCAGGCTATAGTATTTCCCTGTCTGTCTGTTATAGTAACAATGGTATTATTGAAAGTTGAATGTATATGAATAATTCCTTCAGTAACGGTTTTTTTGATTTTTTTCTTTCTTGCTCTTGGACGTGCCACCTTTTATCCCTCCCTTATTTTTTCTTTCTTCTCAATGAACCAGGTCTTGGACCTTTCCATGTTCTTGCATTAGATCTGGTTCTCTGTCCTCTTACCGGAAGCTTCATTCTGTGTCTCAAACCTCTATAACATCCAATAGAAATAAGTCTCTGAATATTTTGCCTTACTTCTTTTCTTAAATCTCCTTCTACCTTATACTCTTTTTCAACTATCTGCCTTATTCTATTTATTTCATCCTCTGTTAAATCTTTTATTTTCTTAAACCAATCTATTCCTGCTTTAGTTAAAACCTTCTGAGCTAAAGTTCTTCCTATTCCGTAAATATAAGTTAAAGCTATTTCTGCTGGCTTATTCTCAGGAATATCTACTCCTGCAATTTTTGGCATGTTTATCCCTCCTTAACCTTGCCTCTGCTTGTGCTTAGGTATTTCACAAATAACTCTTACAACCCCTTTTCTTCTTATTATTTTACACTTTCTACATCTTTTTTTTACAGAAGGGCTAACTTTCATGTTTTCTTACCTCCCCTTTTCGTAATCTTTCTTAGACCCTCTATAAATTATTCTTCCTCTTGTCAAGTCATAAGGAGATAGCTCTACTACTACAGTATCACCTGGAAGAATCCTAATATAATGCATTCTCATCTTTCCAGATATATGAGCTAATACTTTGTTTCCTGTTTCAAGCTCAACTCTAAACATAGCATTAGGTAAAGCTTCAACTACCTTTCCTTCTAAAAGTATTACATCTTCCTTTGGCATATCCCTAAACCTTTGATAAAATTTCCGGCCCTTTAGGTGTTATTGCAACTGAATGCTCAAAATGAGCTGCCAAACTTCTATCCTTAGTCACAGCAGTCCATCCATCTTCTAAAATCTCCACTTCATAATTCCCAGCAGAAACCATGGGTTCTATTGCTAAAACCATTCCTATTTCTATCTTCGGTCCTTTACCAGGTTTACCAAAATTTGGAACCTCAGGCGGTTCATGTAAATTTCTTCCTATCCCATGCCCAACAAACTCTCTTATAACATTAAAACCGTGTGCAGTAACATGTCTTTCAATAGCATTTGAAATATCCCCTATTCTATTACCAAAATGAGCTTTTTCAATACCTTTATAAAGAGCTTCCTCAGTCACTTTTAGAAGTCTTTTTGCCTCTTCAGAAATTTCTCCAACTCCTACAGTTAAAGCTGCATCACCAACATAACCTTCATAAATCACACCAAAATCAAAACTCACAATATCTCCTTCTTTAAGTATCTTTTCTTTTTTTGGCATACCGTGTACTACTACTTCATTAACAGAAACACAAACTGCATAGGGATACCCTCTATACCCTTTAAAAGCAGGCTTAACCTTTCTTTTCTCACAAAGTTTTAAAGCTATTTCTTCAAACTCCAGTGTATTTTTCCCAGGCTTTACCTCCTCTTTAAGTGCAAGTAAAATCTCTGCTACAATTGCATTTGCTTTCCTTAAGATTTCTATCTCCTGCTTATTTTTTAAAATAGGTCTATTACTGAAAAATTTTCTATACAACTTTATTTTTTCTCTAAAATGTTAATAAGTTGTTGAGTAATTTCTTCAATACTTTTGTTCCCATCAACCTCAAATAAAACACCTTTTTTCCTGTAATATTCAATAAGAGGAGCTGTTTGTTCGTGATAAACTTTTAATCTATTTCTTACTGTCTCTTCGTTATCATCTGCTCTTTGATAAAGTTCTCCTCCACAGGCATCACATTTACCTTCTACTTTGGAAGGCTTGAACTTTATATGATACATCATTCCACAATTTTTACAAGTCCTTCTTCC
>DAIQAS010000111.1:0-3557 GCA_036781525.1 Thermodesulfobacterium sp.
CCACCTTCCTTTACTGCAAAGCTCTTTTACTAATTCTTGATTGGTAATTAAAAGATAATAAAGAATAATACTTAAAACACCAAAGACAAAGAACTTTTTAAACGGCCGTTTTTTAACAGCAGTCCTCTCCATAGCTACCTCCTTTTATTGTTTATTATTTTTCTAACAAAAAGAGGTTGAGTGGTTTAATTTAGCTCTGTTCTAACAAGATTAGAGGGCAGTGAACCTTTTCTAAAATTTTTTCCATGAAATAAATAGGCTCTTTTTCTTTCAAAGCTGCTATTTTCCCAAGAACTTCTAAAGATTCTACAAATATTAATTGAATATTAAAATCTTCTATTACTTTCATAAGATCGTTTTCGGAAAATTTTACCAGATTTAAGTATGTAATTGGTATGGATTTATTTTGAAATGTCTCTTTAATTACTTCTACCTGGGATTCACATCTTCCTACAAACAAAAGCCCTGCATTTATTCTTTCGCAAAGACTCTCTATATATCTAATACTTTTTTCTGAAAGTTGCCTTCTCGGACAGATTACCAAAATATTTTTCTTATCCTCCAAAGTTTCTAAAGCGAAATTCCATTCCCCTGCTTCAGCAAAAGTTATTGCAGTAAAATAATCCTCTAACTTTTTCCAAATTCCTTTTTGATTTTTAGCTCCCATGTTTTACCTCCTTTTTTTTATTTTTTACATAATTTTTAAAAACAAAACTTGTGCCTAAAATGAGACACCCTCCAATCTTTTAAAATTCTTTATTTAAAAAAATTAGTTTCTAAAACCTTTGTTGCATTTTGCAATAAATTCTGTCATTCTTTAAAAATTGTTAAAATTTCTTATTAAACTTTTGTTGCATTTTGCAAAAGTTGTATTACTCTGAAACTATGAAATTCAAAAATCCAAGTTTAAAGTTTCAGCTATTTGTTGCCTATTTAATCTTTGTAGCCTTCATATTCTTAATATCTTTACTCTTCTGGAGATTTAGTGCCGAGGTGGAAAAAGAAGTTGAATATGGAGAAAAATTCTCTGAGTTTTTAGAAAATGTATTGGAAATGAGAAGATATGAAAAAAACTTTTTTCTTTATCACAATAAAGAAGATTTTGAAAGTTTAGAAACATTTTTTTTGAAATCTAAAAACCTCTTTGAACTTCTTAAACCCAGATTTACAAAATTTAGCTCAGATACAAAAATAGATGAAATAGAAAAAGATTTTAATTCCTATGAAAATTTGCTTAAATTTTTAGGCAAATTAAATCCAGATAAGAATGAGTTTTTACAAATAGAAGAAAAAATAAGATATCATGGAAGTAAAATTGCAAAATTTGCAGAATCTATAAGAAAAGAAGAAAAAACCATTCTCATTAATTACATCCGTTCTGCCAAAAATCTTTTTTTTATTTTTGGAGTATTTTTGAGTTTGTTTGCTTTAGCTGGCTTATTGCTATGGTATAAATTATTGGTCAATTCTTTAAATACCTTAGAAAACGAAATCAAAAGAATTCTTTCTGGAAAATCCGAAAAAGCTTCTGTCCCACCTGAATTTCAACACTTTGTAGATACTTTTAAAAAAACCTACTTTACTTTTTTAGAGACAGAAAAAATTTCTTCATTAGGAAAACTTCTTTTTAGTATTGCACACGAAATAAACAACCCCCTTTCCAATATCTCTACAAGCATTGAACTTTTAAAAGATGAGAATGTAGATGAAAACTTTAAAAAAGAAATTTTTAAAGACCTTGAATATGAAATAGAGAGAACCAAAAACATTGTTCACTCCGTGCTTGATTTCTACAAAGTGAAGGATAAATCTTTTGTAAATCTAAGTTCATGTGTGAACAATACTATTCGTCTCCTAAAAGGTTATATACCTGCAAAAATTTCTTTAAAATTAGACATACCTGAAGATATAGAAATATGGGGAAATAAAGCACAATTTCAGCAGATTTTTATTAATCTTATTAAAAATGCTGTTGAAGCTATAAAGGATGAAGGTGAGATCGAAATAAAAGCTTTTCGGGATAAAAATAAAATCAAAGTTATAGTTAAAGATACAGGGGAAGGAATTCCCAAAGAATATTTATCAAGAATTTTTGAACCCTTTTTTTCTACTAAAAAAACAGGCGGGCACGGTATAGGACTTTTTGTAGTTTATAATCTTGTTAAAGAACATGAGGGAAACATTAGGGTTGAAAGTGAAAAAAATAAAGGAACCATTTTTTATATGGAATTTCCTTTAAAATCAAAGGATGAAATTATGAAGGAGGAAGTATATGGAAACCCATAAAATTCTTATAGTGGAGGATGAGAAAGTAACACTTAGAAATCTTGAATATGTTCTTAAAAAAGAAGGATATGAAGTTGTTGCAACAACAAGCGGAACCAATGCTTTAAAATTTTTGCAGGAAGACAAATTTGACCTTGTGCTTACAGATCTGAAACTTGATAAAGTTGATGGAATAGAAATCCTTGAAAAATGTAAAAATATTTCTCCTGATACAGAAGTTATAATTATTACTGCTTATGCAACCATCTCCTCTGCAATTGAATCCATGAAAAAAGGAGCTTTTTATTATCTTCCCAAACCCTTTAAGTTGGAAGAGGTTAAAAAGCTTGTAAAAGAAGCTCTTGAAAAAGTAAAGCTTAAAAAGGAGGTTAACAGGCTCAAAAAATTGGTAGAATCTGGAGAAAAACCAGTAATTATCATTACTCAAAACCCCAAAATGCAAAAAATTCTGGAAACAGCTAAACAAATCGCCCCTACAGATTGTAATGTAATAATCACTGGGGAATCAGGAACCGGAAAGGAGCTTCTTGCTCGGTATATTCACTATAATAGCCTAAGAGCTGATGGGCCTTTTGTGGCTATAAATTGTGGAGTTTTCAGTGAAGAACTCCTTGCAAATGAGCTTTTCGGACACGAAAAAGGAGCTTTTACAGGGGCTACAGCCACAAAAAAAGGACTTATTGAAATAGCAGATAAGGGAACTCTATTTTTAGACGAAATAACTGAAATGAGCCCTTCCATGCAGGCAAAACTCTTAAGAGTCATTCAAGAAAGAGAATTCTTGAGATTGGGAGGAACAACCCCTATAAAAGTTGATGTCCGTTTTATTGCAGCAACCAATAAGGACCTGAAAACCCTTGTTAAAGAAGGTAAATTCAGAGAAGATCTTTATTACAGACTCTGTGTGGTTTCCTTTGAGCTTCCTCCTCTGGCAGAAAGAAAGGAAGATATTCCTCTTTTAGCTTATTATTTTTTAAAAAAATATTCTTCCTTGATGAAAAAAGAAGTAAAAGAAATTTCTCCTCTGGCTTTAGAAATTCTCATGAATTACGATTATCCAGGAAATGTGAGAGAGCTTGAAAATATCATAGAAAGAGGGGTTGCTCTTGCTACAGGAGATACCTTAGAGCCAGGACATCTTCCTGAGGATTTGCAATTTCTTAAAATAAAAACTTTCAGAAAAAAGGAGGGAAGATATCCAACCCTTGAAGAACAGGAAAAAGAGTATATTCTATGGGTATTAAAGGAAGTGGGAGGAAATAAAACCTTAG
>DAIQAS010000112.1:0-3533 GCA_036781525.1 Thermodesulfobacterium sp.
ATGACTCGTCTAATGTTTTCTTCAGATTGTCCAAGGTATGGGCCAAAAACCGCACCCATGTCAAGCCTTAAAAGTGGCAGGCTAAAAATAGAAGCACACGCCTTTGCAGTGAGTGATTTTCCACATCCAGGCATCCCAACAAGCAATACTCCCTTTGGTATATCAACACCTGCTTTTTGTGCAAGCTCTAAGTTTTTATAAATTTTCTGTTTTCTATCAAGCCATTCTTTAAGTGTTTTTAAACCCCCTATGTGTTCAGGCTTTTCTGTGACCTTTACCAGTTCTACAAGACCAATCTTTTTAATTATCTGTTTTTTGAAAATCATTATATTCTCTATATCAGTTTCTGTTAATTCTGCATCATCCACTATGCTGTAAGCAAGAAGATATTTGATTTCCTCTCTTGTAAGACCATTAAAGGCATCAATGAATCTTGTTTTGAGTGGCTCTCTGAGAAATAAATTATATTGCTTTCTAAAACTCTCAATTATTACTTCAATCTCCTCTTTGTCTGGCAATGGAAAATCTATAACCACGATATCCTTTTCTAATTCCATCGGGATATCAAGCACAGGTGAGATAAAAAAAACAGTCCCATAGATTTCTTCGTTAACTATTGAAGAAAAGAGATTTTTAAAACCTCTTAGTATTTCAGGTTTATCTTTCAGGTATAGATGCACATCCTGAAAGATTACAAAAAACGGTCTTCTAAAATTATTCAGAAACTTTAATGCATCCCTAATATCAGTTCTTGGAGAGTACTCAAGTTCCTCAATAGGTTCTTGTAAAGAAACCAGTCCGTCAGAAGGATTATAACAGAACAGAGCCTCTCTCTCATATTTCTCAGCCAATTGTTTGATAAAAGAGATAACTATCCTTTCTTCATAGGTGTAAAAAAACAGCCCGGGGATACCTGAATTGATATATTTTGAGACTTCTTCGCTAAGGTTTTTAATCTTTCTTGTCATCTGCACAGTATCCCTCCAGATTCTTTATAAGTTCTTGCAATTTTGTTTTGTACTGTGACCAGCAAAAACGGAAATTTAATAATATAATTGTTATTGATACTAACACATATATAAATAGTATTCCAATAATTTCACTCTTGCCAATTCCTTCCCAATTCGATATAAATAGCAATAAACTAAGCAAGGCAATCCCAACTCCTACAACCACGCTTATCCATTTAAAAAATAAATAGATTTCAGGAGGTTCAAACTTACAAATACTTTTTTTCTCAAGATAGTTCCAGCTTTTTGGTAAAATACGGCGACTATTTTTCTTTTTATCACAATTTTTACATACTCCATCTTCATAGGGAGTGTAAAGGCAATATTTATCCTCAATGTTAGACAAAATTATCTGATTACTGCGATGGGTATATGAAAAAATATTTGACATAAACCATGTTACTATACAGAGCAAAATTCCTACAGTGGTTGCAAGTAAAAGTATCGTAAAAGCATACTTGGGATTACCGGATAAATACTCCTTAACACCATGACCATAGACTACCAGAGAGGTTATTAATGGAACCATAAGAGTAATAAAATTGGTTTCAATTCTTCTGATCTCTGATGAAAGAGACTCATAAAGAATCTTAATAATCTCAAACCTTTCGTTTTCCTGAGCCATGATTCACCTCTTATATAAAATTTAGAATTTTATTAAATACCTTCTCTCTAACTCTCTTATCATTTTTATATAAAGTGCCTTACATTCATCATACTTTTTTTCTTCTATCAACTCTATGCATCTTTTGATATAATTATTCCAGAGATAGCGATAAACATTTTTGGATTCCGGCTCTTTGTTTATGACTTCTACTATCGTTGGTGCCTTTTCGTAGTATTCCCTGATCAGTTCTTCACCGTCTTTCTGAAATCTGAGCCACTCATCTCTGAATCTTCTAAGTGTGTTAAGCTCGTAGCAGTCATCAGATTTGCCAAGAACATTAATAACAGCAGTGGTAATAAAACAACCCGTATTCATTGTTCTTCCATCTTTGAATTCACAGTTAATAATCTTCACATTTTCTTCTTTTCTTACACTCAATCCCCACTTATTGCCCCAGGTTTTAACATTTTCTAATGTAACAAGTGCATTGTCTGAATAAACTCCTATTCCATCATTATAGTCATTAGAGCCATTTTCGTAGATTTTACAGTCTTTAATGGTAACCATTGAAGTTTCCTTAATTCCTATTCCTCCTCTGTTTGCTGATATTTCAGAATTAAAAATCTGAACATTTCCAGAAATTATCCAAATTCCTAAACCTGAACCTATATTTTCTTTTATAGAACAATGCTCCATCTTACATTCTGAATTCTCTATCCATACCTGTGGATAACTCTTTCCTACTTCTCCATTTTTCTCAATCTTCGTCCTTGTTATTTCTACCTTTGATTTGTCCTTAATATTTATACCGTTTCCTTTATTATTTCTGATAACAGAGTCATTAACACTTACCTTACTACCTTTTGTAATGTATATCCCTGTTCCATTCACACTGTCAACAACCTCTACCTCTCTAATCTTAACTTCTGAATTCTCTATCCATACCTGTGGATAACTCTGTCCTACTTCTCCATTTTTCTCAATCTTCGTCCTTGTTATTTCTACCTTTGATTTGTCCTTAATATTTATACCGTTTCCTTTATTATTTCTGATAACAGAGTCATTAACACTTACCTTACTCTCCTTAACAATTTCAATTCCATCTGTCCTATTATTATCAACAAAAGAATCCTCTATCTTAACCACTGAGCCCTCACATACTATACCAGAGCCATTATTATCTTTAATAACAGACCCTGTTATATCAGCCCTGCTTGAATTTATATAAATCCCAGAATTAGAACTGTTTTTGGCTGTCGAATTTACTAAATCAAGCTTGCCTTTCATAACCTCAATTAGTGCTTTTGCTTCTGACTGCTTAGATTTGTCAGTCTGTATTTGTTCAATCTCAAGGTTTTTTATGATAAGACTTCCACCATCAGTTACTTTAAAAAGATTGGATTTTGTAGATATAAGTCTTGCTTTTGGCTCATCACCCACATAAGAAATCTCTACCTTAAAACCAGACACAAGGACAGGTTCATCTAAGATAATCTCTCCTGGCTCTAATATTTTTATTTCAATGTCTTGAATTTTTTTAGTCTCTTCTTCTTGAGGTATTTTCCATACCTGCTTTACATTGCAGACCTTCAGCCTTTCCAATCCTTCAAACTTACCACCATAAATTAAAACCCCCACATCTACATCTTCAATTGAAGTGCCAGGCTCAATAATTAATATTCCTTTTTCTAAATGAATCTTAATCCTTTGTAGTCTGACATTTTTAAATATGACCTTCCCCTTTTTTATATAGAAGTGGGCAACCTCGTTATTATGTGAGACAATATCTATATCTTCCAGTATAACTGCTTCATCAGTATTAACCTCCAAAGAGGGCAACGAAATCTTTACTAACTTTGTTTTATGACCTTTAATATGTTTTTGGCTTTTTAATATCAGAGATTCATTAAATTCTA
>DAIQAS010000113.1:0-3480 GCA_036781525.1 Thermodesulfobacterium sp.
CATTTGCACCTGAATCAATGAGAATAAAAGGATCTTTTAAAGAGGGAATTAGGGTGGCTATGGCAGGGCGTCTGACTCCTTCAATTCTTCCAAGGATAAAAATGGCACCTCCAACTACAGCTCCAGAATTTCCTGCTGAAACAAAAGCCTGTGCCTCTCCTTTTTTGAGAAGTTCAAGTCCTTTGAAAATAGAAGCATTTTTCTTTTTCTTTAAAGCATCTTTTGGACTTTCTCCCATCTCCACGACATCTTCAGTAAAAATAAGAGAGACCCTATCTCTGTCTTTCCAATTCTTTAAGACAGATTCTTTTCCTACAAGATAAAGATAAAGATCTGTAAAATTTTGAAGGGCAAGTTCTGCTCCTTTTAAAGTAGAATGGGGAGCGAAATCGCCCCCCATTACATCCAATACAACTCTATACATTTTTCATATTAATTTAGACTTCTTCTTTTTCTAAGAAAGCTTTTCCTTTATAATAGCCGCAGTTAGGACAAACTCTATGTGGCATTTTAGGAGATTTACATTTTGGGCATAAGGATAGAGACGGAGAAACTAAATGTTTATGAGCCCTTCTTTTTCCTCTTCTTGATCTGGAAGTTTTTCTCTTTGGGACTGCCATAGGGAATAACCTCCTTTTTTAAATTTTTCCAGAAAAGAGTTCTTTTAAAGCAGCAAAGGGACTTTCCTTCTTATAGGTCTTGCATTGGCACATTTTTTCGTTTAAGTTTGTTCCGCAAACTGTGCACAATCCCTTACAATCTGGTTTACAGAGTTTCTTATAGGGGATACTTAAAAATATTTCCTCTTTTAACAAATCATAAAAAGAGATCCAAGAATTTTCGTAAAAACTAACTTCCATTTCTTCTTCTGATAACTCTTTTTCTTCCTCTAAATTAAGAGAAGCAAGAGGTAAAATATTTATCTTAAAAATATGTTCAATAGGAAATTCATAAGAGGTTAAACATCTATCACATTCAAGAACTACTACTCCCTTTAAAAAGCCCTCTAATTTTACCTCAATTCCTAATTTTTTCAATTTAAAATATCCAGAAAAAGGCTCTTTTATAATAAGATCTTCTCCTAAATAGGAAATTTTTTCAAATTCTATTTTAATTCCCTCTGGAGGAATTTCTTCTAAAAAGATTCCCCAATTTTTAAGATCGTCCATGGTTTAAATCCTTTTGTGAATTTGTTAAAAGATAACTCTAAAAAAGATTTTGTCAAATAATATAGGAAATTAAAAAATCAAGCGGATAGGATAATAATCTCCATGCCCAGGTAAGATTATAAGTCCCTTTCCTTTTTCTGCTAATTGAGAATCTATTTTTTGAGCAAGATTTTTAAGCAAGTCCATTTCTTCTCTAAATATTTTGGAATTTGTATTGGTACTTGTCATCAATAATTTAGGAATATTTAAAAAACTCTTTTCCTCATCGCTTAGACTTGGTATATATAATAAATAGTCTCCAGTAAAAAATAAACCTAATTCTTCAGATAAGAAAAAAACCTGCCCAGGGATATGTCCTCCTAAACTTTCCAGCACCTTAAATTCTATTCCATCTAATTTAAAATAATCTATTATAGGAAAGGATTCATAAAATTCTTTCGGGTTTGTATTAAAGAATTTTCCGATTTTAGGAAATTTAGATTTGGTAAAATAATTAACTAACACTGTAAAATAATGATTCAGTTGGGAAAGAGGTGTGTCTGTTCCGTAAGCTCTATTTTCATTTTCTATAATTCCCTTTGAAGAGGGATGTAAATATACTTCTGTCCCGTATTCTTCCTCAAAATATCCACTTAACCCGGCATGATCAGCATCTGCATGGGTTAAATAAATTTTTTTGATTTTTAAAGGATCAATATGGTTTTCCGAAAGCATTTTTTTAATATCTTCATAATAAATTCCGTAAGAACCATCTATCAGTATGGTTTCTGTTTTTCCTTCTAAAACATATAAAGTTCCCCCTGTAGGAGGTCGAAAAGAGTAAAGCAATATATTTCCTAAAGGAAGCACAGGTAGTCTTTTATAGCTAAAACTATTTCCAGTTTTTGAACGGGAGGAAATGGCAAAGGCTAAAATTTTATTAAAAATCTGCCCCATTTCTAAGTTTTTTCCAGACTCCCTATTGAAATTCGCCAATGTTTCTGAGAGCTTTTTTGAGGTCATTATAATTTCTTTTACTTTTTCAGTTTCCTCTTCTCCAATTATCTTTTTGAGATTCAAGAAAAACCTTTCCAGAAGATTTAATCCTATTATTTTGTTAGTTCTTTCTTCATCTGTTCCTGAATATTCAAAATTGTAATAATAACCAAGCAGATTCATTTCCTGAGCAAGGGAGTTTATTTGTTCGGGCTTTTTAACATAAAAGGCTATTTCACATCTATTTTCAGAGATCGCTTCGTTATATATCATATAAATTACATTGGCTTCGTATTTCTTAAGTAACTCAGCAAATTTGGCTAAAGTTCCTGGTTTGTTCTCAAGATAAACTGAAATTTTAAGAATGTTATTTGGATTTATTATCTGTAAATCTTCTTCGTATTTTTCTTCTAAAAAGTTTTCTCTTGTTAGTTCTTTAAAAAGAATTTTAAAAGGATTCAATTCCTTATGTTTAGCTTCTATTATTACCTTATTGGGGTGTTCGGAGCGATTATAATAGAAATAGGTTATATTTATTCCTCTTTTTCCAAAAAGATTTGCCAGCTTAGCAAGAGATCCTGGTTTATCTGGAGCATAAAGAATTGTTTTACATAAAAAGGCAGTATCTTCCAAAGATTGCCATATTTGAAACATAATATTATTTTATCCTACAATTTTAAGATATAAACTTCCAATAAAAGGTATCCAAAAATTATCTTTTTTAGTAAAAACTTCAACTAAAGATAAAATTATGCAATATAAATAAAGGGAAAGGGATAGAGTTTTAATATGGAAGTAGACAACTAAAAAAGAAGTTATTAAAAAAACCGAGCTTCCCTCTAAGGTTTTATTATTTTTAAGTTTTATTTTCCCAAAATAATACCCAATCAAAGAAGCAAAGGGATCCGCCAATGTTAAAATTAAAAGAATAATTTGAAAGTTTTTTAAATCAAGAATAAACCAGCTAAAGAGAACCCCGGCCAAAAAATACCAGGCATCATTTATTCTTTTAAATTCATCTTCTTTAAGAAGTGGTTGCCATATTATTTTTAGGGGAAGATATTTAGGAGAGAATAGGCGTAAAAGTTCAAAAAGAGACAGCCCTAGCCACAAAAATAATAAAATTAAACCCAAAGTAGAATAGGGAAGTTTATAACTTAATCCGTATATTAATAATCCTGAAAATATGTGGAAAAGCTTTCTATAAAGATTTATTCCCATTCAATAGTTGCAGGAGGTTTGGAAGAAATATCGTAAACAACTCTGTTTACGCCTTTTACCTCATTTATTATTCTATTTGAAAGTTTTTCAAGTAAATCATAGGGCAGTTTTACCC
>DAIQAS010000114.1:0-3454 GCA_036781525.1 Thermodesulfobacterium sp.
TATCCCGGCAGCGGGAAATACTACGAAAAATATCTTCCCCTGCAGAAAGAAGCAATCAAAAAAAGAAAAGGCATTTTTTCTCTTTTAGAAAAGGAGTCTAAGAATATTGCCTATATCGGAAACAGAAAATCAAAAAGGTTTCACCATCCAGACTGTCCTGAGGCAAGAAAAATTAAAAGAAAAATCCACTTTAAAAGCATGGAAGAGGCGTTGCTTGACGGATACTGTCCAGCAAGAGAATGTTTTGACCTTATTTTTTCTTTTTAATAACTTCTAAACCGTTCATATAAGGACGAAGAGCGTCAGGTATAACAACGGAGCCGTCTTCTTGCTGGTAATTTTCTAAAATTGCCATAACCGTTCTTCCAACTGCAAGACCTGATCCGTTAAGGGTGTGTACAAATCTTGGTTTTCCTCCGCCTTTTGGTCTGTATCTTATATTTGCCCTTCTTGCCTGATAATCCTCAAAATTTGAGCAGGAAGATATTTCAACAAAACGCCCTTGTCCGGGTGCCCAAACCTCTATGTCATAGGTTTTAGCAGCGGCAAATCCCAGATCCCCTGTGCAGAGAACCACTACCCTGTAAGGAAGCCCGAGAAGCTGTAAAACCTCCTCTGCATCAAGAAGAAGGCTTTCTAATTCCTCATAGGATGTCTCAGGAGTTGTAAATTTTACCAGCTCAACCTTGTTAAACTGATGCTGCCTTATTATCCCCCTTACATCCCTTCCGTAAGAACCTGCTTCAGACCTAAAACAGGGAGTATAGGCTGTGTAGTAAAGTGGTAAAACTTCTTCAGGTAAAATTTCATTTTGATGAAGATTGGTTACAGGTACCTCAGCTGTTGGAACAAGGTAATAATCCCAGTCTTCAAGCTTAAAAAGATCTTCTTTAAACTTTGGAAGCTGAGCAGTTCCAAAAAGGGCTCTATCATTAACTATAAAAGGAGGAAGAACTTCCTTGTATCCGTGTTTTTTTACATGAAGATCAAGCATAAAATTTATGAGTGCTCTTTCAAGCAAAGCTCCTTCGTTCCAGTAAACTACAAACCTGCTCCCCGTAATTTTACTTGCCCTTTCAAAATCAAGAATTCCGAGAGCCTCTCCGATTTCCCAGTGAGGTTTTGGCTCAAAGTTAAACTCCGGCAAATCTCCCCATCTTTTAACAACCACATTTTCAGTATCATCTTTTCCTACAGGAACACTTTCATGAGGAATGTTGGGAATCAGGCTTAACTTAAATTCAAATTCCTCTTCAATCTTCCTTAGCTCATCTTCAAGAGCCTTCAATTCCTCTCCGAGAGCCTTTACCTTCTCAGAAAGAGCCTTTGCCTCAGCTTCTTTACCCTCTCTTTTTAGCCTTCCTATCTTTTCAGATTCTTCCTTTCTTACATGCCTTAAATTTTCTACCTTCTGAATAAGCTCCCTTCTTTTTTTATCAAGTGAGAGTATTTCATCAATCGGATATTCTTCTCCCCTTGTTTTTAATCTTTCCTTAACCCACTCAGGCTTTTCTCTGATAATTCTTATATCAAGCATGGCTTAAAATTTATCATACAATACCTGTTTGTCAAAATAAAAAACTCTCAAAATTTAAAAAATTAGAAACAATAAAAGTTTTAAAAGTATCTTGATATATTTTAATTTTATATTATAAATTTTACATTATAACTCAACTATTAAAACTAAGCCTTAAGAGGGGGTGAAAAAATGTTTAAGTTATCCACCAAAGGAAGATATGCAGTAAGGGCTATGTATGAGATAGCCAAGGCTTATCCAAACGGAGTAACTTTGGATCAAATTTCAGCTCATCAGAAGATTTCCCGTGTTTATCTTGCTCAGATTCTTAATCGTTTAAGGCAGGCCCGTCTTATTCGTTCTTCCCGCGGACCAGGAGGAGGATATGTGCTAAGAAAAGATCCCTCCGAGATTTCTCTTTATGATATCCTTGAGCCTCTTGAAGGACCTGTTTGCATTGCTTCCTGCATTGACCCTGCTGAGGGATGTGATGAAATAGAGGAGTGTGTAGCCTATCCCATCTGGAAAAAGGTTGCTTATTATATTGAGTGTTTGCTAAAACAGGTAAAACTTTCAGACCTTATGAAAATTGAAACCGAGAAGGACAAGAAAAAACTTGTTGACCAGATTACTGCAAAGTGCCTGTAAATGAAACTTTCTAACTATCAGGAATTTATTAAAAAAGCTAAAAAACTTGTCTTCCCTCTTAAAGAAAGAAGCATTTTAAAAGAGCTAAGAGCAGGAGACCCTGTTTTAATCTCAGGCTGGCTTCTTTGTGCAAGGGATGCAACCCATAGAAAAATCATAGAGTGCTTAAAAGAAGGTTCCTTTTCCTTTGATTTTACCAACCAGGCAATTTATTATGTAGGTCCCACACCTTCTCCACCCGGGAAAATAATCGGTTCAGCAGGTCCCACAACATCAGGAAGAATGGATGCCTATATGGAAACCTTTTTAAAACTCGGTATTTCTGCAACCATAGGGAAGGGAAAACGCTCAGAAGAGACAAAAATGCTTTTAAAAAAGCACAAAGCAGTTTATCTTGCAACCTTCGGAGGAGCAGGTGCCTTTTTAAACAAGTTTATAAAAGAAGTTGAAACCGTTGCTTTTTCTGAACTCGGACCAGAAGCCCTTTTCAGAATAAAGGTTGAAGACTTCCCGGCAATTGTTGTAAATTCAATCTACGGTGAAGACCTTTATGAAAGCGTGCTTTTACAAAAATGAATAAGTATTCGGGTATCCCCTTTTACCGCACCATTTCCTCAGCCCCTTTAAAGTCCTTTAGGGTAGTTTACAAAGAAACAGACCTTTTTGTCCTTGCAGAAAAAGACCTAACCTCAGAAACCCTATCCCTTGTAAGGTCAATAAGGCTTCCCCTTGAGGCATATATTTTAAAAAATCCTGCTTTTTTAAAAAGCCTTGAGCCCCTGCCTTATGACGAAAAAGCTCCGGAAATAGTAAAAACCATGCTAAAAGCAGGAAGCATTGCTGATGTTGGTCCCATGGCTTCTGTTGCAGGAGCAATTGCAGAAAAAGTTGGAAAAGCACTTTTAAGAGAGGGCTTAACTTCTCAGGTTGCTGTTGAAAACGGAGGAGACATCTTTTTGGCTTTAAAAAAGGATGCACGGGTTTGTCTTTTTGCAGGAGATTCTCCCTTTTCAGGAAAACTTGCCCTTGTTATAAAAAAAGAGTTTATGCCCTGCGGGGTTTGTACATCATCAGGAAAAATCGGGCACTCTTTAAGTTTCGGGGCTGCTGATGCCGTAACCGTTGTTCATAAAGATACTGCAACTGCTGATGCCCTTGCAACAGCCTTCGGAAACTTGCTTAAAAAGCCTGATGATTTTAAAAAGATTATCAGTAGGGCAAAAAAGATTGAAGGTCTTTTTGGAGTTTCTGCTATTCTTGGAGAAAAGGTTTTTCTTTTTGGCAAAAACT
>DAIQAS010000115.1:0-3441 GCA_036781525.1 Thermodesulfobacterium sp.
AATTTTCCATCCATTTTGACTTTTATTTTTGCCTGAAGATCAACAGCTCCTGTTTGATAAGCAAGTATTACCTCATCCTTATCTTTAAAAATTTTCCCTTCTCCCTTAGCAAAAGGCTTTTCTAAGGTCATATAAAACAGTCCAAGAACCATATCTTGAGTAGGATATACAATGGGTATTCCATTGGCAGGAAGAAGAATGTTATTGGTGGAAAGAATAAGAACTCTATTTTCAGTCTGGGCTTCCACAGAAAGAGGAACATGAACAGCCATCTGGTCACCATCAAAATCTGCATTATAAGCAACACATACTAAAGGATGAAGCTGAATAGCCTTTGTATCTATTAATACGGGCTCAAAAGCCTGTATTCCGAGCCTGTGAAGCGTAGGGGCACGGTTAAGCATTACTGGATATTCTTTTACAATCTCTTCTAAGGCATCCCATACAGCTGGATGTTCTTCTTCTACAAGTCTTTTTGCTGTTTTTATGTTTGTAGCGTATCCGTGCTTTTCAAGCCATCCATAAATATAAGGCTTAAAAAGCTCTAAAGCCATTTTCTTAGGAAGACCACACTGATGCATTCTCAATTCTGGACCAGCAACAATTACTGATCTTCCAGAAAAATCTACTCTTTTTCCAAGAAGATTCTGTCTAAATCTTCCCTGTTTCCCCTTAAGTACATCAGATAAACTTTTAAGCGGTCTTCTATTGGGACCTGTTACGGGACGTCCTCTTCTTCCATTATCAAAAAGGGCATCTACAGCTTCTTGAAGCATTCTCTTTTCGTTTTTTAGAATTATTTCAGGAGCATCAAGATCTATAAGCTTTTTAAGTCTTACATTACGATTAATAACTCTTCTATAAAGATCATTAAGGTCTGAAGTTGCAAACCTTCCACCCTCCAAGGGAACAAGAGGTCTCAGCTCAGGTGGAATAACCGGAATAACCTGAAGAATCATCCACTCTGGTTTATTACCAGAATTTTTAAAAGCCCTCACAAGTTGTAAACGCTTACCCAGTTTTTTCCTTCTTGCTTCACTCTGAGTAGAGTGCATCTCTATGGTTATTTCCTGAATGAGTTTATCGAGATCTAAGGATTTTAGTAATTCATATATTGCCTTAGCTCCTGTATCAATAACGATCTTGTCTCCATACATTTCTTTTAAAGCATAGTATTTATCTTCAGTCAAAAGGGTTCCCTTAGGATATTCGTCTATCTCACTTTCAATTACTACATATTTTTCCAAATAAAGAATAGATTCAACCTCTTTAAGGGTCATATTAAGAAGAAGCCCTATTTTGCTTGGAATACTTCTTAAATACCAGATATGAGCAACAGGAGCTGCGAGTTCAATATGCCCCATTCTTTCTCTTCTGACCTTGCTCTGAATAACCTCAACCCCACATTTTTCACAAATAACTCCTCTATGTTTTGTTCCTCTATATTTTCCACAAATACACTCGTAATCTCTAACAGGTCCAAAAATTTTTGCACAAAAAAGACCATCCTTTTCAGGCTTTAGAGTTCTATAATTTATAGTTTCTGGTTTTTTTACCTCTCCGTAGCTCCACTCTCTAATTTTATCTGGAGAGGCTATACCTATTTTTATAGCTCTAATCTTCATCAAATCCTTGGGTTTTTCTAAAATAGCTAATAGTTCTTTCATTCTTAACTACACCTCCCCTTTATTCTTCTATTAACTCTACATCAAGGCAAAGTCCTTGTAATTCTTTTGTTAAAACCCTAAAACTCTCGGGCATACCTCCTTCTAAGAAATTTTTCCCTTTAACCAGTTTTTCATACATCTTAGCTCTACCTTCCACATCATCACTTTTAACAGTAAGAAATTCATGAAGAGTGTAAGCAGCTCCATAAGCTTCTATTGCCCATACTTCCATTTCTCCCAGTCTTTGACCTCCGAACTGAGATTTTCCACCAAGGGGTTGCTGTGTAATTAAAGAATAAGGACCTGTGGAACGAGCATGAATTTTATCATCAACTAAATGATGAAGTTTTAACATGTGCATATATCCCACTGTAACAGGCTCTTTAAAGGGTTCTCCTGTCATACCATTGTAAAGAACTGTTGTTCCACTTGGATTTAAACCTGCAAGTTGTAACCACTTTTTAATTTCCTCTTCTTTGGCACCAGCAAAAACAGGTGTAGCAATGGGAATACCGTCTATAAATCCCTTGGCAAGTTCTATTATTTCTTCATCACTTTTACCTTCAACTAATCTTTCGTATTCTTCCTCACTAAGGATTTCTTTTAAAATACTTCTTACACTCTCTACCTGATACTCCTCAGCAAGCTTGGCAAGCTTTTTACCAAGTTCTTTACAGGCCCATCCCAAATGAGTTTCTAAAAGCTGTCCTATATTCATACGGGAAGGAACTCCAAGTGGAGAAAGAATCATATCTACTGGAGTTCCATCAGGAAGATAGGGCATATCTTCTATAGGGACAACCTTAGAAATAACCCCCTTGTTACCGTGTCTTCCTGCCATTTTGTCACCTGGCTGAAGCTTTCTTTTCATTGCCACATACACTTTAACAATTTTTAAAACTCCAGGAGGAAGTTCGTCTCCTCTCTTGATTTTATTTATCTTCGCTTCGTATTCTTCAATTATTTCTTTTCTCCTCTTCTCATATATATCTAAGAGTTCTGAAACTATTTCTTTTTTGGATGGTGGGACGACTTCCTTAAGTTTCAAAAGTATAGGAGCTGGAATTGAATCAAGAAGTTCAAATGTAAAGGCTTCTTTCTTTTTTATATATATATCTCCTTCTTTTTCCAGATCCTTTACTGCTTTTTCTCCTTCCAAAATTTTTGAGAGTTTTGTGATAAGGCTTCTTTTTAAAATTTCCAGTATATCTGCTTGATTTCTGAGTAATCTGGCTATCGCTTCATCTTCTTTTTGTTTTGCCCTTATATCTTTTTCTAATCCTTTTCTTGTAAGAACTTTAGTATCAATAACGATACCTTCAATTCCTGCAGGAACTCTTAAAGAAGTATCTTTTACGTCCTTTGCTTTTTCTCCAAAAATAGCCCTTAAAAGCTTTTCTTCAGGAGTAAGAGTGGTTTCTCCTTTGGGTGTTACTTTACCTACCAGAATATCTCCTGGTCTTACATAACTTCCTATTTTTATGATTCCGCTTTCGTCAAGATTAGCAGTAAGTTCCTCTCCTACATTGGGAAGGTCTCTTGTAATTTCTTCTCTACCAAGTTTGGTTTCTCTTGCTATGCATTCAAATTCTTCTATATGAATGGAGGTAAAAACATCATCTCTTACAAGTCTCTCCGAGATTATAATGGAATCCTCAAAGTTATATCCCTTCCAAGGCATAAAAGCTACAAGAACATCTTTCCCCAAAGCAAGTTCCCCATGATCCATAGAAGGACCATCTGCCAATACGTCTCCTTTTTTTACTCTCTGCCC
>DAIQAS010000116.1:0-3400 GCA_036781525.1 Thermodesulfobacterium sp.
AATTTGATAAATTTTTTTCAGATTCCTTTAGCATTAATTTTAATTGGAGAGGTTACTTATGCAAATAGTTTTCCATGTTGATAACATTGAAGAGTATTTACGAAAGGGCAAAGATTACAAT
The DNA here is from genome assembly GCA_036781525.1 of Thermodesulfobacterium sp. Lineage (GTDB taxonomy): Bacteria > Desulfobacterota > Thermodesulfobacteria > Thermodesulfobacteriales > Thermodesulfobacteriaceae > Thermodesulfobacterium. The sequence goes on from DAIQAS010000116.1 coordinate 122, forward strand.
TTCCCTGCCCCGCCAGATAGATGTCCTTATCCCGATTGCAAGTGTAGAGTAAAACTAAAAAAGCACGGGTTTTATTACCGTTACTATTTAGATGGACCTAACTGTATAAAAATAGCCATAAGAAGATATATATGTCCTGTGTGTAAAAGAACTCTTTCCTACCTTCCTGATTTCTGTCTTCCCCATTTTCAGTATTCTTTCAATATGATTGTAAAGTCTTTAAAAGAGACACTTACAAGAGAAAAAACTCTCAGTTCTTTCATAAGTGACTTAAAAAGAAACTTTCCCACCATACTATTTTCAAGACAGCATATATATTTTTACACCAAAAGGATAATGAATAATTTAAGTTTTATCATATACGGATTAAGGCAAATAGACCCTTACATAAAGTTATCTGAGACTGACTCACAAAGAGAGAGGGCCAGAGAGATTTTGGACATAATAAGCATTGTACCACTCTTCTCCCAACGGTTTTATGCTCATTGCCAAAAATCATTTCTGGCCTCTCTCACATAATTTTAGCATTAAATCCGAAAGATTTAAATAAAAATTTTGATTTTTTCTTAGCAACATAACTTTTTCCTTTAATGTCCCCCAGGTATGAGCTAAAATTACGATTAAGAAATCAAAAAAGTGAAGGGGGAACATATAAATGCTTGATGAAAAAGCGAGAGAAGCTATAGCATTAAAGAGATTTTCACTGATAAGTCCGGTGCTAAACGGACAGGTAAAAAATCAGAAAGAATATTTTGATGCTCTTTCCGATAAACCTATTGAGATACCTTATCTTGGAATGAGAAGATATACTCCCAAGACACTTAGAGGGTGGCTATATCAGTATTTAAGAGGCGGTATAGAAGCGTTAAAGCCGGGTTATCGAAGCGACAGAGGCAAATACAGAAAGATAAACTTTGAACTTTCAGAGAAAATAAAGCAAAAAAAGCTTGAACATCCTGAAATGCCAAACAAACTTCTTTATGAGACATTGATAGGAGAAGGAATAATCTCACCGGATAAAGTATCCCTTTCGACATTCTATAGGTTTTTGAAAAACATTCCTGTAAAATCTTTAGATAAAGAAAAAGAGGGTAAAACAAAGAGATTTTCCCATGAATTCATCAATGAACTGTGGCAGACTGATGTCATGTATGGGCCATATATTAAAGAAGGTAAAACAAAGAGACAAACGTACCTTATTGCATATATAGATGATGCTTCCAGGCTGTGTACCTATGCTCGCTTTTACTATACCCAGAATTTTTTAGCTTTAAGAGACTCATTTAAAGAAGCAGTGCTAAGAAGGGGAATACCCAAAATGCTCTACACTGACAATGGAAAGATATATAGAAGCACTCAATTTGAATATATATGTGCATCATTAGGTACATCTCTTATTCATGCTGAGCCCTTTTCACCTCATTCAAAAGGGAAAATAGAAAGATTCTTTCATACGGTGAGAATGAGATTTTTAAGCACAATAGATCCTACATCCATAAAGAGTATAGATGAGCTCAATATGATGTTTTTTAAATGGCTGGAGGATGATTACAACCGAAAAGAACATAGCAGTATTGGCATGAGTCCTTTAGATTTTTTCATGTCTCAAATATCAAGGGTAAATATGTGTGGTGACATAGATATGTTGAATGAATGTTTTCTCATAAGAGTAAATCGTAAAGTAAACAAAGATGCCACACTTAAAGTGGAAAATATACTTTACGAAACAGAAGAAAAGTTTAAAGGTATGCGCTTAGAAGTCAGATATGACCCGCAGTGGCTTAAGGATAATACACCCCTTTTACTTTTTCATGAAGGCAAAAAAGTAGGGGAAGCGTATAAGGTAAATTTTCATGATAATGCTAAAATTCCTGTAGAATATATCGAAGACAGAAAGGTTGTAAGCGAAAATGAAGATACTGTGGATTTTGCGGCAAAACCTAATTCCCCAGTAATATCCTTTAATGATATCATTGATTAAAAAAAGAGGTGTTTACAATGTTTACCCAATATTTTGGAATGAAATTTAATCCATTTTCTAAAGAGATAAGTGTAAACGACCTTTACATAAGTGAAGACATTGCTGAATTAAATGCCAGGCTAAAATATTTACAAGAAACAAGGGGTATAGGACTTGTCGTTGGGGAGGCCGGTTCAGGCAAATCTACCGCATTAAGAAAATATGCTGAAAGCCTCAATCGTTCTACATTTAAACCATGTTACTTTGCTCTATCTACACTCACAGTGAGAGAATTCTATCAAGCATTGGCTATGATTTTAGGCGAAACCCCCTCATACAAAAAAGTAACGCTCTTTCACCAGATACAAAGAGCGATAACAGAACTTTACTATAGCCAGAAGATAACTCCTGTCATAATATTAGATGAAATACAACTGGTTTCTAATGATGTTCTTGAAGATTTGAGAATAATATTTAACTTTAATATGGATTCTCAAAACCCGTATATACTGATACTTTCAGGACAACCACACATAAGAAACAAACTAGCCTTGAATGTAAACAGTGCACTAAGGCAAAGAATTTCTATAAAGTATGTAATGCAAGGGCTAAAAAAAGAAGAAATTCAAGATTATATAAAAACAAGAATGAAAATAGCTGGAGTGATGGATGATATATTTACACCATCGGCATATGAAGCAATATATTCTCTAACAAAAGGGCTGCCAAGGATAATAAATAACCTGGTAACGGCTTCTCTTCTCTATGCGTATTCTAAAAGGCTAAGAGAAATAGATGAAGAAGTAATATACCAGGCACAAAATGAAATCAGTTTATGAGAGTAGTAGCTTTCGCTACTCTCATTTTTTATTATACTTCAATTAACCCAAATTGCCAATAACAGATATTAACATATTTTGGCGGTTATGCTCTTAAAAAGTGAAAAAAATTTTTAATCAGGCTGTGATAATTTGAGAAAAAATACTTTTATGCACTTAAAAAATGCCATTATAATTTGAAAATCTTTGGAGATTTAATTTGAGAATTGACAATAAATAATATTACAGTTTTAAATATAGGGAAAGTTACACCAATATATAGGATTTTAAGAGCAATAAAATATGCGCAAGTTATATAAAAAAAATGATAGTTAGAAACCTTGAATTAATAATTTTTAGGGGTTGTCTTTAAAAAATATCCTACAGTATCTTGACACTATCTACTTGATACGTTCTTTTATTTATGATACCATTTTTATTGGTATAATATTCTTAAGCTATAAAATTTATATTTGAGGTAATGATAATATGACGAATCTC
>DAIQAS010000117.1:0-3336 GCA_036781525.1 Thermodesulfobacterium sp.
TTTTCAGAAGCGGTTATCATATTTCTTGTTGCACTTATTGTTCTTGGCCCTGAAAAGCTTCCTGAGCTTGGTAAATTCTTAGGAAAACTTACTCTTGAACTTAAAAAAGGTATAGAGGAAATTAAAAGAGAACTTGAGATAGAAGAAATAGAAGAGGAAATTAAAGAAGAAATTAAAGAGACAAAAAAAGAAATTGAGGAACTAAAAGAGGATTCAACAGAAATCTTTAAAAATCCATTAAAATCTGATGAAAAGAATACTCTTTCCTAAAATCTTTGCTGTTGATGTTCTCGGAAGAATAAGAAGGGAGATTATAATTTATGTCTTAATGTTTTTTCTTTTGTGGGTTCTTCTTTTTTTTCTTTTTCCTTATATCTTTCCTTATCTGATGTTTCCTTACTACAAGATTTTAAAGGGTCAGCCTCTTGTATTTACGAGTCTTGAAGAAGCCTTATTCGTAATTTTAAGAGCTTCTTTTTATCTTGCGCTTACCATATCTTTACCTTTCTTACTTATTCGTCTCTGGAAGGCAGTATCTCAGGAATTTTTTGAACCAGAAAAGGTGTTTTTCAGAAAGCTATTTTTAGTTTCTTTTTCCTTAGGCATTGTGGGTATTATAGTGGGATATCTTTTATTTATTCCTGTATTTTTAAAAATACTTCTCTTTTTTGGCAGAGATTTTGAAGCAAATCTTAAAATTAATTATTTCCTTTTTTTCATTTTAAGAGTCCTTTTATTTTCAGTTTTTATCTTTCAGATTCCTCTTTTTTTTGCCCTGCTTATAAAAGAAGAGTTTATTACCAAGGAATTTTATAAAAAAAGAAGGCTTTATTTTTTAGGCTTTTTTTATGTTCTTTCTCTTTTTTTATCTCCGACTGATTTTTTTGTTCAGCTCTTGTTAACTTTATTTTTCTTCTTATTTTTTAGATTAGCCTTTTTTATAGCAAAATTTCTCAAATAAGAAGGAGGTAATCTAAATGGGAAGAAGAAAAAAAAGAGATACTTTATCTGAAGAAATTTCTCAGAATGAACTTTTGAAGGATTTTTCTCCTCCGCCAAAGGATATGAAATATATAGTTTTAATAGGTGATGGAATGGGAGATTTTCCTATAAAGGAAATTAAGAATAAAACCCCTCTTGAGGTAGCCATTACTCCTGGTATGGACTTTATGGCTTCTTATGGTGAGATAGGAGTTTGTCAGACCATTCCACCGAGTATGCATCCAGGTTCTGATGTAGCTATTATGGGTCTTCTTGGTTATCCTCCTGAGGAAAAATATACTGGAAGAGGACCAATTGAAGCAGCAAGCAGAGGAATCGAGCTTAGACCAGAGGATGTGGCTTACAGATGTAATCTTGTAACTCTAAGATTTGAAGGAGAAGATCTTATTATGGAAGACTATTCTGCAGGGCATATTTCTACTGAGGAAGCTGTGGAACTGATAGAGGCTATTAATAGAAATGCCGGGACAGATAAAATAGAGATAATTCCTGGAGTAAGCTACCGACACATTCTTATATGGAGAGGAGGTTCAGGAGGTCTTCATACCTATCCTCCCCATGATCTTCTGGGGAAAAGTATATGGTTTGCCTTTCACTCTTATGATGAAGAGCCCTATCTTAAGGAATTTATAATTAAGGCTATAGAAGTTCTTGAGAAGCACCCCGTTAATTTAAGAAGAAAGTTAAGTGGTCTTCCTCCGGCAAATGCTATATGGCCTTGGGGGCAGGGTAGAACCCCTGAGATTGAGCCTTTTTTTGAAAAATGGGGATTAAAAGGAGCAGTCATTTCTGCAGTTGACTTGATAAAAGGGCTTGGTGCTCTTGCCAAAATGACAGTTATTGATGTTCCTGGCGCAACTGGATACCTTGATACCAATTATGAAGGAAAGGTTGATTATGCCCTTGAAGCATTAAAAGAGCACGATTTTGTTCTCATTCATGTGGAAGCTCCTGATGAGGCATCTCATCAAGGCTCTCTTGAATTAAAAATTAAGGCTATAAACGAATTTGATAGAAGAGTAGTGAGGTATCTTCTTGAAAAAATAAATGAGGTTGCCAAAAAATACAGAATTCTTGTTTGTTGTGACCACCTAACTCCTATTTCTATAAGAACTCATTCAGCAAAGCCTGTTCCTTTTGCCATTTTTGATGTTACCCAACACAAAAAGAAAAAGGGAGATATAAAATTCTGTGAAAGAGAAGCTTATCAGTCTCCAATTGTTTTTAGAAGCGGTCCCGAGCTTTTACAATACTTTTTACAGAGAAAGCCTTTAGTTACTCTTTAGGTTAAAAAGGTTACTCTAAAATGGAGATTACAAAAACAGATATTCTTATAATTGGTTCAGGGATTGCAGGTTTAAGTCTTGCTCTGAAACTTAAAGATCTGGGTGAAATTGTTATTCTTACAAAAAAAAGGGCTTTTGAAACAGCTACTTCTTTAGCTCAAGGTGGAATAGCCTGTGTTATGGGGGAAGATGATAGTTTTGATCTTCATATAAAGGATACCCTTACTGTAGGAGATGGTATCTGCAAAAAAGAAGTTGTTGAGCTTGTTGTAAGATCTGCTCCGGAGAGAATAAAAGAACTTATAAAATGGGGAGTAAATTTTGATAAAGATCCTGAAAATCCAGAAAAATTTCATCTCACCCTTGAAGGCGGGCATTCAAGAAGAAGAATACTTCATGTGGGAGATTATACTGGAAGAGCTATTGAAAATACTTTAATAGAAAGAGTTCTTGATGTAGAGAATATAAAAATTCTTGAGAATCACTTTGTGGTTCAACTAATTCTTGAAGATCTTTTAAAACCTTCAAAGGTTGTAGGGGCTTTTGTACTTGATCTTATCCATGTTAGACCGGTTATTTATTTGGCTAAGGTAATTATTCTTTGCACAGGAGGGGCAGGAAAGGTCTATCTTTATACCAGTAACCCTGATACCGCAACTGGAGACGGTATAGCTCTTGCTTATCAAGCAGGATGTAAGATTGCTAATATGGAATTTGTGCAGTTTCATCCTACTTGTCTTTATCACCCTAAAGCCAAAAATTTCTTAATTTCAGAAGCTTTAAGAGGGGAAGGTGCAGTTCTTCTTAATGCAGATGGAAAGAGATTTATGCATAAGTATGATCCAGTAAAAAAAGAACTTGCTCCAAGAGATGTGGTAACAAGAGCCATAGATATGGAGCTAAAAAAGACAGGAGCAGAGTGTGTTTACCTTGATATTTCTCATCTCCCCTCGGATTATATAAAAAAGCGTTTTCCTTATATTTATGAAACCTGCTTAAAATACGGTATAGACATTACTTCTCAGCCTATACCTGTTGTTCCAGCAGC
>DAIQAS010000118.1:0-3328 GCA_036781525.1 Thermodesulfobacterium sp.
CTCCTTATGTTTAAAATTTTTAATGCCAATTTTTGTAACATTACTTAAAAATTAAATCCCACTCCTACACCTCCATAAAATTCGTTATCAACTCCAAGATCGTCATTCCCGATGGAATAAGCAACTAAACCGTGTAAATAAAAAGACTTATTAATAGGAACACTCGTATCTATTCCCAATTCTAAATTATTCCAGTCATCTTCTCCATGGTCATACCAGTAATAACCAAGGGTTATATAAGGAGATATCGTAATTGTGTTGAGTGGAAACTCTGTGCTTCCTGTAAGTTCTAAGTAAGTTGATTGGATTGCATCAATATCTCTATAAATTGTAGCTCCCAAGGAAATGGGCAGACTAAAAATTTTATCACTATAACCTGCTCCAACATAAATTTCTTGAGTATCTCCACCGTCTATATCATAATAGATATAACCTGTAGAAACTGAGAGCTTTCCTCTTTTTAAAGAAACACTTTTTGTGTAATCTAAAGTAAAATCTACTTCATCTACTTCACTATTATCTCCTGTTCTGTAGTCACTCCAAAAATCAACTGTAAATCCTCTGTAGCCGAGATTTAAATCTGTTTGCACAGCCACCTTGTTGTGAATCTCCATTCCCCTCCAGATATATTTGCTCATTGCATTTACTTCAAATCCACCGTTTACACTTTGAGCTTTAACTAATTGTGTAGAAAAAAGCAATGTTCCAACAGTTCCGAAACACAAGATACTTTTTTTAATTTTTAAATACACCATCTTTGCACCTCCTCTTTTCCAGTTTTCAGATTAAAACTCAATTTTTGTGCCTGAATAAAAATTAGGGTTTATGCGGTTTTGAAAGAAAAATTTTTGAAACAAAAAAGTTACTTTATTACAAAATTGTAATAACCAAATTTGACAGGTATAATTTTTGTAATAAGCTTTTTAAAAATTTAAAAAAATTGGAGGTGTTTATGCGTAAACTTTCGTATGAAACGGTAATAAAAAAAATTACAGATTTTATAAAAAGAAAGATAAAAGAAAGTAAGGCTAAGGGTGTAATTATAGGAATAAGTGGTGGGGTGGATAGTGCAACTGCAGCTTATCTTGCTGTAAAAGCTCTCGGAAAAGAGAAGGTTTTGGGAATAATAATGCCGTATTACGAAAATCAGGATACAGAAGATGCTATTTATGTCTGTAAAGCTTTAGATATTCAATACAAAATTGTAAATATAAAAAATATTGTGGATGAGTTTGAAAAAGCTATAAAATTAAACATGGATAAAGTGACAAAAGGAAATTTAATGGTTAGAAGCAGAATGGTTATTCTTTACGGATTTGCAAATGCTTTAAATTATTTGGTTCTCGGAACATCAAATAAAACTGAATATTTGGTAGGGTATTTTACCAAGTGGGGAGATGGAGCAAATGATATAGCTCCACTTTTAGGGCTTTATAAAACAGAAGTTAGAGAGTTAGCTAAAATTTTAGGAGTTCCAGAAAAAATTATTTTAAAAACACCAACAGCAGGTTTATGGAAAGGACAAACAGATGAAGATGAATTAGGGATAACTTATGATTTGCTTGACAATATTCTTTATCACTTTATAGATTTAAAGATGAAAAAAGAAGATATAGCGGAAAAATTAAATATTCCTGTAGAGAAAGTTTTATATGTAGAAAGTCTGATAAAAAAGAGTAAGCACAAACGTATCTTTCCGTGTGCTCCTAAAATTTAAGTTTAAGCTTGTATTATTGGGATTTAATTTTATAATTTCAATAATTTTTCACCTTAATAGTATAATAAAAGGGGAGGTAAAAAGAGAAAATGAAAATTTTAGAACATTCCTCATGCGGAGTAGGGTTCGTTTGTGACATAAAAAATAGGGCAGGGCATGAAATTGTAAAATGGGGAATAGAAGCAGTTAAAAACTTAACCCATCGTGGGGCTATTGGAGGAGACGGTAAAACAGGTGATGGAGCAGGAATTCTTATACATATACCTAAGCAATTTTTTGCTGATTATCTAAACGAGAAATCTTTAGAAATCTCGGATATAAAAAATCTTGCTGTAGGAGTTTTTTTCTTTTATAAAGATGTAAGAAGTTATATAGAAGATTATATTGAAAAATCCCCTTTTAAATTTATAAGCTGGAGAGAGGTCCCTGTTGATCCCTCTGCTGTGGGAGAGTCTGCCTTAAAGGTTATGCCTAAAATTTTCCATCTTCTTTTAGATACTGAAAAATTAGAAAAAGAAAGGGTTGAATTAGAACTCTACCTCTTAAGACGGCTTATAGAAAAAGACCCTATATTAGAGAAAGACGTTTATGTAGCTTCTTTATCATCTAAGGTTTTAGTATATAAAGGAATGTTAGTTGCTCCACAGCTTGACAAATTTTATCCAGAATTAACAGATGAAAGAATTGAATCTTCTATCTGTCTTTTTCATCAGAGATATTCTACAAATACTTTTCCTGATTGGACTCTTGCTCAACCATTTAGATATTTAGCTCATAATGGAGAAATAAATACTCTGCAGGGTAATAGAAACTGGATAAGAGCTCTGGAAGTAGAATTAGAACATGAACTTTTTGGAGAGAGAATAGAACTTGTTAAACCTCTTGTTTCTTTTGAAGAAAGTGATTCAGCTTCTATAGATAAAATTTTTGAATTACTTTGCTTGGCAGGTTATTCTACTGCCCATGCTATAAACATGCTTATTCCTCCTGCGTGGGAAAGTGTTCCTGATATTCCAGAAAAAGCAAGGCTTTTTTTTGAATTTCAAACATTCATGATGCAGCCCTGGGACGGTCCAGCTGCTATAGCTTTTACAGATGGAGAAACAATAGGAGTCCATCTTGATAGAAATGGACTTAGACCTTGTAGATATATTATTACAGAAGATGGAATGATGGTTGCTGGTTCAGAAGTTGGAATGATTGATCTTTCTGGAAAAAAAATAAAAGAAAAAGGAAGACTTGGTCCTGGAGACACAGTGCTTGTTGAACTTAATAAAGGTTTAGTAAAAAAAACAGAAGATATATTGGAAGAACTCTCTAATTCTAAACCTTATATAGATTGGATAGAAAAAAATCTTGTAAGACTGAAAAATCTCGTTAAAGAAAATAAGATTTCTATTCCTTTTAAAGACGAAGAACGCTTAAAAAAACAGATAGTTTTTGGTTATAGCAAAGAGGAGTTAAAAAACATACTTGCCTATATGGCAAATGAAGGGAAGGAGCTAACTTTTTCAACTGGAGATGATACTCCAATTCCTCCCCTTGCAGAAAAACCAGTTTTACTTTTTAGATACTTTAAACAAAGATTTGCTCAGGTTACCAACCCAGCTA
>DAIQAS010000119.1:0-3317 GCA_036781525.1 Thermodesulfobacterium sp.
TGTTTGCTTTATTGGGACCAAATGGTGCTGGTAAAACTACTACTATAAGAATAATTGTTGGCCTTACCAATCCCACTTCAGGAAAAATCTCTCTTTTAGAAAAAAACATTTTTGAAAATCCAATATGGTCTAAATCTCAAATAGGACTTGTTCCACAACATATAAATCTTGATACAGAACTAACTGTAGAAGAAAATCTTTTTATACATGGTTTACTTTACAAAATGCCTATAAATCTAATTAAGAAAAGAATAGATGAGCTTTTAGAACTTGCAAATTTAAAAGAAAGAAAAAAATCAAAAATAAAAGAGCTTTCAGGAGGATTAAAAAGAAGAGTATTGATCATAAGAGCACTTATGCATCAGCCTAAGATACTTCTTCTGGATGAACCAACTGTAGGACTTGATCCTCACATAAGAAGAAAATTATGGAGTTTTATAAAAAACATTCAGTCAAAAGGAACAACTATACTTCTTACTACACACTATATGGAAGAAGCTGAACATTTAGCAGATAGGGTGGCTTTTATTTTTTCAGGAAAAATAATAGCTATAGATACTCCTCAAAATTTTATGAATAAACTTGGAAACTATGCTCTTGATGTATATTTTTCTGATAAGGTGAAAACTTATTATTTCAAAGAAAAGCCCGATGCTGAAAGAGAGTTGTTAAAATACAGTAAGAACTATTTTGTCAGTCTAAGAAGAGTAACTCTGGAAGATGTATTTTTAAATTATATAGACACGGGCTTATGAAAGGTTTCTTAGCTACTTATTTAAGAGAAATTTTACTCTTAAAAAAAAGATTTCTGAGAATAATTATTTCCTTTTCTATAAATCCTCTTCTTTATATTTTTGCTTTTGGAATTGGTTTAGGAAAAAATATCAATATCGGTGGAAAGACCTATTTGGAATTTCTTATTCCTGGTTTAATTTCTGCAACAAGTATGATGCAGGCTTTTGCCATAAATATAGAAATAAACATTTCCCGTTTTTATTTAAAAATTTTTGAAGAGTTTCAGTCTTCCCCTATTTCTTCCTTTGGTTATGCTCTTGGTGAAGTATTAAGTGGAGTTACAAGAGCATTTTTAGCTACTTTTATTATTCTTATAATTTCCTTTTTATCAGGGGTAAAATTTTACTTGAATTTTTACTTCTTCCTTACCGTATTTTTAAATGCCTTTGTTTTTGCAAGTCTTGGACTTGCCTCAGCTATGATTATCAGATCTCATGCTGATCAGGCATTGGTAACTAATTTTGTAATCACTCCCATGATGTTCTTAGGAGGAACTTTCTTTCCTACAGAAAATCTTCCTTCTTTTATCAAACCACTGATTGAAATCTTGCCTCTTACCATAACCTCTCATACTTTAAGAAGTATAGCACTTTATAACTCCTTTAAATCCTCTTATTTAGTAATTCTCTTTTTTATAAGTATAATTTCTTTCATGATTGCTCTCTATTCTATAAAAGGAGCTAAGGATTGATGCATATTCATTCTTTTTACAAAGACTCCAAAGCTTTGAAGCTCACTTTTATAAGTGTTTTAGTAAGTATCTTTATTTTCTTTGCAAAACTATTTGCATTTTTCATAACAGACTCTGTAGCTATTTATTCTGATGCTATGGAATCAGTTATTAATATTATCTCAGCTACTATTGCATTTTTAGGAGCAAAAATAGCCCTTAAACCTCCTGATCAAAAACATCCTTATGGATATACTAAATTCGAATATTTCATTTCTATTTGTGAAGCTCTTTTTATTATAGGTGCTTCCATTTCTATATTATGGAAAGCTTATCAAGGTTTTATAAATCCTCATGTCTTAAAAAATTTAGAAAAGGGAAGTTACATAATTTTTGCTACAATAATGGCAAATTCTTTTCTTTCCTATTGGATTTACAAACAAGGCAAAAAAGAAAATTCTCCTATACTTATTTCTCATGCCTCACATCTTTTTACCGATGTAATTACCACAGTTGGTGTGATAGCAGGAGTTTACGCAGCTCATTTATCAAAAATTTTTATAATTGATCCTTTAATTGCTCTGGCAGTTGGTATAAATATTCTATATTTGGGCTATAAAATTATTAAAACCTCAATAATTTCTCTTATGGATGCCAGCCTTCCTCCCGAAAAAGTAAATTCAATTCAAAATATTATAGAAAGTACCATCAAAAACTTTTCTCACAAAGATTATCAAATTCATGATATCCATAACTTAAAAACAAGAAGAGCAGGAAGAAAAGGATTTGTAGAATTTCACCTCACAGTCTCTGGAAATATGCCTGTAAAAACGGCTCATGATTTATGCGACGAAATTGAAAAAAAGATTACGGATAAATTTCCAGAACTCTCAGTAACCATTCATGTAGAACCTGAAGATAAGAAAAAATAAACTTATGACAGCTATGAGATTAAACAAATTTTTATCCTTTTGCGGAATTGCTTCTCGTAGAAAAGCTGATGAATTAATACTTTCTGGAGAAGTTTCTGTAAATGGTAAGATAGTTAAGGAGTTAAATTTTAAGGTTAATCCTGAAAAAGACAAAGTATATGTAAAAGGAAAACTCGTTATTCCTCCTCCTAAGGTATATTACCTTTTTTACAAACCAAAGGGTTTTCTTACCTCTCTTTATGATCCTCATCATAGAGAAACTATTAAAATTTTTCTGGAAAAACTTCCTTATAGAGTTTTCCCTGTGGGAAGACTGGACAAACATAGCGAGGGATTACTCTTATTAACTAATGACGGGGAACTCGCAAATCTTCTTTTACATCCTCGATACGAGGTAAAAAGAGTTTATAATGTTTGGGTTACTCCGGAGCTTGAAAAAAAGAAGATAAAAAATTTACTTAGATCCGGGGTTTTAATAGAAGACAAACTAATTAAACCTCTTAGTTTTAAACTTCTAAAAAAAGATAAAGATAAGTGGGTTTACGAAGTAGTTGTAAAAGAAGGCATAAAAAGAGAAGTAAGAAAAATAATTGCTTATCTTGGTGGAAAAGTGCATAAACTCGTCAGAATTGGTTTTGGTCCCCTTTTTTTAAAAAATTTGAAACCTGGAGAAATAAGACCTCTTACTAAAAAGGAATATGAGATTCTAATTTCTTTTGTTTCTCAGCTTAAAAACTCTAAAATTTTAGCCAAAACTTCCTCGGCAGAATTTACATAATGAACACCCGGAATATTCTCCCAGGTTTTCAGTCCTATAACTGGTTTCCACATTTTTAAGGCTAAGGCAATCTCAGAAAGGGTTCCGTATCCACCTGCAATTGCAACTACTATATCTACAGATCTCACTAAAATCACATTTC
>DAIQAS010000120.1:0-3310 GCA_036781525.1 Thermodesulfobacterium sp.
CTCGTGAAACTTTAAATTTGCTAAGGTTTTTTCTATCTCTTTTTCAGAAAGTTTAAGAAGCTCTTCTAAATTAACCTCTGCTAAAGTCTTATTCTTTAAAGAAAGCAGACTCATAATGTATTATCTCCCCCTTTCTGCCCCTCACTACTATTACATCAAATCTAATTTCCTTTATTTTACTTAATTTTCTGAAATTTTTAAGCAAAAAATATTCTGCGACTTTAATCATCCTTTCTCTTTTTTTAGTATCTACTTTTTCTTCAGCAAGAAACTTTTCCTCACCGAATTCACTTTTTACTTCCACAAAAACGAGAAGATCTTTTTTCTGTCCTATAATATCTATTTCTCCGAAAGAAGTTCTAAAATTTTTCTCTAAAATTTTAAAACCTTTTGAAGAAAGATAATCCACTGCAACAGCTTCAGCCTTTTTGCCTTTTTCTCTCGAAGTTAATTCTTGAAAAAATCTTTTTATTTTCACTTTTTAAAGCACCTGTAATAAGTCCTGTGAATCTTAGAAAAACCGTATTCTCTTATCTTTTCCAGATGTAGTTTTGTTGCGTATCCTTTATGCCGAGAAAAGCCATATTGGGGATAAAGTGCATCAAGCTCTTTCATATATCTATCCCTTGCCACCTTTGCAAGGATTGAAGCTGCAGATATAGAAAGACAGAGTTTATCTCCATCAATTATAGCCTTTTGCAATCCTTTATATTCGGGAATACCATAAGGACCATCTATAAGAACAAGCTGAGGTTTCATTTGCAAGCTTTTTAAGGCCTGCGACATGGCTTTAAAAGTTGCGTTGGAAATTCCTATTTTATTAATTTCTTCAACTTCAACATAAGAAATAGCATAATCAAGAGCGTTTTTACAAATATAATCAAAAATTTCTTCTCTTTTTTGAGGAGAAAGAAGCTTTGAGTCTTTTATTTCTGAAGATTCAAAATCTGGAGGTAATATTACAGCAGCTGCAAAAACAGGACCAGCAAGAGCCCCGCGTCCTGCTTCATCAACACCTGCAATTAAAGAATATCCTAAGTTTCTGAATTTAAGTTCTAAATTTGAGAATTCAGAAATGCTGAATAATTTGTTTTCCAAACTCTAAAATTATTCCATAATTTTGTTATCAAATCTTTCTTTTATACGTGCAGCCTTACCAGAACGCTCTCTAAGATAATAAAGTCTTGCCCTTCTAACTCTTCCTCTCTTAACAATTTCTATTTTTTCAATATGGGGTGAATGATAAGGAAAGGTTCTTTCCACTCCTACTCCAAAGGAAACCTTTCTTACTGTAAAAGTGGCATTAATTCCAGAACCTCTTCTTCTAATAACAACGCCTTCAAAAACCTGCACTCTTTCTTTTTCCTCTCCTTCCTTTAATCTAAAATAAACTTTTATTGTGTCTCCAGGATTGAACTTAGGAAGATCGGTTCTCATATATTTTTTTTCAATTTCTTTAGCAACGGGTAACATAAGAAAATCCCTCCTCTATAAGGTTAAACCAAATATAGCACAACTTAACAAATTTGCAAATTTATTTCTTCTTAAACTTCAAGTCAAATCTATCAAGATTCATCACCTTATCCCAAGCTTTTATAAAATCCTTTACAAACATTTCTTTGGCATCATCTGCAGCATAGACTTCAGCTACAGCTCTCAATTCATCATGATGACCAAAAATAAGATCAACTCTTGTTGCTCTCCATTTAAGCTCCCCTGTTTTTCTATCATAGCCATTAAAAGTATAACGATAATTATCTGCCTGTCTCCATTCTACTCCCATATCAAGAAGGTTTACAAAAAAGTCATTAGTAAGAACACCGGGAGTTTCTGTCAAAACTCCATAATTTTCGTATTTATAAACTGCTCCAAGAACTCTCAACCCACCAACGAGAACAACCAATTCAGGAACGGTAAGCGTTAGAAGTTGAGCTTTATCCACAAGATAGTATTCAGGAGTTGTATAGATGTCTTCCTCTTTTATTCTCCCCGGATCTTTAAAATAATTTCTGAATCCGTCTGCAAAAGACTCTATTTCTTTGTAAAACTCAACATCAATCTGATCTTCCCTTGCATCAACTCTTCCGGGAATAAAGGGAACTTTTACATCAAATCCTGCCTTCTTTGCTGCTTCTTCAATGGCTGCACATCCTCCAAGAACTATAAGATCTGCTATAGAGACTCTTTTTTTGCTTCCTTCTTTTGCTTTTTCTTCATTAAATTCTTGTTGAATCCTTTCGTAAACAGATAGAACTTTCTTTAAATCATCTGGATGATTTACCTGCCATTCATTTAAAGGGGAAAATCTTATTCTTGCACCATTTGCTCCTCCTCTTCTATCAGAATCTCTGTAGCTTGCTGCTGAGCTCCAAGCAGTATAAACAAGCTGAGAAACTTTCAATCCAGAAGTAAGAATTCTCTTTTTAAGGTCTTCAATATCCTTTTCATCGATAAGCTCATAGTCTCTTTCTGGAAGAGGATCTTGCCATATAAAATCTTCTTTGGGAACATAAGGTCCTATATAACAGGTTTTAGGTCCCATATCTCTGTGAGTAAGTTTAAACCAGGCTGTAGCAAAAGCCTTTTCAAATTCTTCTGGATTTTCAAGAAATCTTTTTGCTATTTTAGAATATACAGGATCAAATCTGCTGTTAACATTCTGGGTTTATGTTTTTTATTGGGATCAAATGGATCAGGAATTATTTCTGGAGCATCTTTGGCAACCCATTGATATTTACCATCGGGACTTTTTTCAAGTTCCCATTCATATTTAAAAAGAAAATGTAAATACGATATTCCGAATTTAGTCGGTGTTGATGACCATATGACTTCCAATCCAGAAGTATATGTATCAGGACCTTTACCGGTTTTGTAACTATATTTCCAGCCAAGTCCCATCTGTTCTATAGGAGAAGAACTCGGGTCAGGACCGAGATATTTGCCAGGACCAGCACCGTGAGTCTTGCCAAAGGCATGACCTCCAGCAATAAGGGCAACCGTTTCTTCGTCATTCATTCCCATTCTGTAAAAAGCAAGCCTTATTTCTTTGGCTGACTCAACAGGATCAGGATTTCCCCCTGGTCCCTCTGGATTTACATAAATAAGTCCCATTTCTGTTGCTGCAAAGGGTTTCTTAAGCTCTCCTTCTTCAAAACGCCTGTGCCCTGTAAGCATTTCCTCTTCTTCTCCCCAGTCAGGGCTTTCATCAGGTTCATAAATATCTTCTCTTCCCAGAGAAAATCCAATAATTTTTAATCCCATATCTTCCATAGCAATTGTTCCAGCAAGAATAATAAGATCCGCCCAGGAT
>DAIQAS010000121.1:0-3305 GCA_036781525.1 Thermodesulfobacterium sp.
GAGGCGAAATAGAAATAATTAAGACAGAGAACCGAATCAGAGAAAGAGTTAAAAAGCAGATGGAAAAGACTCAGAGAGATTATTATCTTCATGAGCAGATGAAAGCTATTCAAAAGGAGCTTGGTGAAAGAGAAGATGGTAGGAGTGATCTTGCTGAGCTGGAAAAGAGAATTAAGAAGAAAAAGCTTCCTAAGGAAGTTGCAAATATTGTAAAAAGAGAATTTAAAAAGCTTTCTCTCATGTCTCCAATGTCAGCTGAGGCAACAGTTGTTAGAAACTATATTGACTGGCTTATAAGTATTCCTTGGTATGAAAAAACAAAAGATAACATAGATATAGAAAAAGTAGAGGAGTTACTTAATAAAAACCATTATGGACTGGATAAGCCCAAACAGAGAATTATAGAACATCTGGCAGTTCAAAAGCTTACAAAATCCATTAAAGGACCTATTCTCTGTTTTGTCGGGCCACCTGGAGTTGGTAAAACTTCTCTTGCTAAGTCTATAGCAGAAGCAATAGGAAGAAAATTTGTAAGAATTTCTCTCGGAGGAATAAGAGACGAGGCTGAAATAAGGGGTCATAGAAGAACCTATGTAGGTGCCTTGCCTGGAAAGATTATTCAGGGAATGAGAAAAGCTGGTACCATTAATCCCGTTTTTTGCCTTGATGAAGTGGATAAAATAGGAATGGACTTTAGAGGAGATCCTGCTGCAGCACTTTTAGAGGTACTTGATCCTGAACAAAATTACTCTTTCCAGGACCACTATTTAGAAGTAGGATATGACTTATCAAAAGTTCTTTTTATTACCACAGCTAATGCTCTTTATACCATTCCACCTGCTTTGCTTGATAGAATGGAAATTATAGAACTTCCTGGTTATACAGAAGAAGAAAAATTAGAAATTGCTAAAAATTACTTACTACCAAGACAACTTCAGGCACATGGTTTAAAACCCGAGATGGTTCCTTTAGATGATAAGGTTATTCTTGAGATTATTAGAAAATACACAAGAGAAGCAGGAGTGAGAAACTTAGAGAGAGAACTTGCAGCCATTTGTAGAAAGATTGCTAAAGATGTAGCCAGAAATCCAGAAGAATTTAAGCCCTTTAAAATTACGGTTTCTAAGCTTGAAGAGCTTTTGGGAGTTCCTAAGTATAGATATGGTGTAGCTGAGGAAAAGCCTCAGGTTGGTATTGCTACAGGTCTTGCCTGGACAGAAACAGGCGGGGCTCTTCTTCAAATTGAAGCTGTTATTATGCCTGGTAAAGGTAATCTTCAGATTACAGGTAAACTTGGAGAAGTCATGCAAGAATCAGTGCAGGCTGCAATGAGTTATGTCAGATCAAGGGCACTGCAATTAGGACTACCTTTAGATTTCTATAGAAAAATAGATATTCATATACATGTTCCTGAGGGAGCTATTCCAAAAGACGGTCCCAGTGCAGGAATAACTATAGCTACAGCTATTGTTTCAGCATTATTGAAGATTCCTGTTAAAAATACTGTTGCAATGACAGGAGAGATTACTCTTAGAGGAAGAGTTCTCCCCATAGGTGGTTTAAAGGAGAAACTTCTTGCTGCCATTAGAGGAGGAATAAAAACAGTTCTTATACCTAAGGAAAATGAAAAGGACCTAAAAGAAATCAATCCTAATGTATTAAAAGATCTTGAAGTTATATTGGTAGAAAGTATGGATGAAGTTTTAAAAATTGCACTTCTTCTTGATGATCCCGACACTCTTTTTAGAGAAGCTCCTTCCCTTGATATCTGGAAACTTATGGAATTACAGGAAAAAGTAAAAGATCAATCTTTAACTTTAGAGCATTAATTAATAATTCTGACTAAACCAATTTAACTGATTATTGATTCATCTTACTTAAGAATTCTTCATTACTTGATGTGTCTTTCATTTTTTCAAGTAAGAATTCCATACATTCTACAGGACTTAGAGGTGAAAGGACTTTTCTTAAAAGCCAGACTTTATGTAAAATTTCAGGAGGAAGAAGAAGTTCTTCTTTTCTTGTTCCGCTGAGATGAATATCAATAGCAGGCCATATTCTTCTGTCTGCCAGGCGTCTGTCTAAAACTATTTCCATATTTCCAGTTCCTTTAAATTCTTCAAATATCACTTCATCCATTCGGCTTCCTGTATCAATAAGACAGGTTGCAATAATAGTGAGACTTCCTCCTTCTTCTATATTTCTTGCTGCTCCAAAGAACCTTTTGGGTTTATGAAGAGCATTGGCATCTATTCCTCCTGAAAGAAGTTTCCCACTTGAGGGAACAACTACATTGTAAGCCCTCGTTAAACGAGTTAAACTATCAAGAAGAATTACCACATCATATTTACATTCTACTAATCTTTTGGCCTTTTCAATAACAATTTCTGCAACCTGAGTATGTTTTTGAGGGGGTTCATCAAAGGTGGAACTTATAATTTCTGCTCTTGGAACAATTCTTTGCATTTCTGTAACTTCTTCAGGTCTTTCATCGACAAGAAGAATAATAAGATGAACATCAGGATAATTGCGCACTATTCCATTTGCTATATTTTGTAATAAAACCGTTTTTCCTGTTCTTGGAGGAGCAACAATAAGTCCTCGCTGCCCTTTACCAATGGGAACAAAAAGATCTATAATGCGGGTTGAATAATTTTCTGGGTCTGTTTCTAAACGCAACCATTCATTCGGATGAATGGGAGTTAGATGATCAAATGGTGTTCTTGTTCTTACTATTTCTGGAGGGTAATAATTAACTTTTTCAATCTTTGCAAGAGCAAAGTATTTTTCTCCTTCCTTGGGTTGTCTTATATAACCTAAAATGGTATCTCCTGTTTTTAGTCCAAATCTTCTTATTTGAGGGGGAGAAACATATATGTCTTCTGAACTTGGGAGATAATTATAATCATTAAACCTCAAAAAACCGAACCCTTCGGGTAAAACCTCAAGAACTCCTTCTACAATAACTTCAACCTCTCTATTTAAAAGATTGCTTACTAGTTGATAAATAACCTCAGGTTTTTTGTAGTAATTGTAAATATTTTCAATTCCTAATTTTTCTCCAAGTGTATAAAGTTCAGAGAGAGATTTTTTTCTAAGTTCTGAAAGATAGACCGGAGAAGTAATTGTTTCAGGTATTTCTTCAGTAAAGGTAGTTTCTATTTCTTCAGAAGTAAGTTTTTCGTTTGTTTGTTGATCCATACTCTTTTCTCCTTATTAAAGGATTTTATTTACAAAAATTATTTTAAAAGATTTTTCATTTATTATGATCTAACCGAGATTATAGGATTCTTAAGAGCTTAAAA
>DAIQAS010000122.1:0-3255 GCA_036781525.1 Thermodesulfobacterium sp.
TCGTAGCAGAACTTGATCGCTATATTGTTGGACAAAGTAGAGCCAAAAAAGCAGTTGCCATTGCCATGAGAAATCGCTGGAGAAGGCAACAACTTAAAGGTCCTATAAAGGAAGAAATCTATCCCAAAAATATTCTTATGATTGGACCCACAGGGGTGGGAAAAACTGAAATTGCAAGAAGACTTGCCAAACTTTCCAATTCTCCCTTTTTAAAAGTAGAAGCAACTAAATTCACTGAAGTAGGTTATGTAGGAAGAGATGTTGAATCCATGATAAGAGATTTAACTCATATTGCAGTTCAGATGGTAAAAGCCGAAGAAGAAAAAAAAGTAATGGAAAAGGCAAGAAAAAATGCAGAAGAAAAATTGGTAGATCTTCTTATTCCAACCTCTTCTTCAAAAGTGGAATACGATCCTTTAACAAGGGAAAAATTTTTGAAAATGTTAAGAGATGGGGCTTTGGATGAAAGATATGTAGAAATAGATGTAGAATCAACTCAAAAAACACCTGCCATTGAAATACTTGCAGCATCAGGCCTTGAAGAAATTGAAATGCAATTAAAAGACATGCTCTCAACCTTTCTTCCTTTCAGAACCAAGAAAAGAAAGGTTAAGGTAAAAGAGGCTTTAGAAATTTTAACCAAAGAGGAAGCTAATAAACTTATTGATATGGATAGAGTAATAAGAGAAGCGATACACAGAACCGAGACAAGCGGGATTATATTTATAGATGAAATAGATAAAATTGCAAGTAGAGGAGAGGCTCATGGCCCTGATGTTTCAAGAGAGGGAGTTCAAAGGGATCTTTTACCAATTGTTGAAGGAACTACTGTAAATACTCGTTACGGAATGGTAAGAACAGACTATATTTTATTCATTGGAAGCGGAGCTTTTCATATCGCTAAACCTTCTGACCTTATTCCAGAACTCCAGGGAAGATTTCCTATAAGAGTTGAACTTGATCCTTTAACTAAAGATGATTTCGTGCGCATATTAACCGAGCCAGAAAATGCCATAATAAAACAGTATCAAGCTTTACTTGAAACAGAGGGAGTGGAACTTGAATTTACCAAAGAAGCCATAGAAGAAATGGCTAAAATTGCCTATGAAATAAACCAGAGAATGGAAAACATAGGCGCAAGAAGGCTTTATACAGTTGTGGAAAAGGTTTTGGAAGATATTTCTTTTTCAGCCCCTGATATTGCTCCAACAAAAGTTGTCATCACTCCTGAGTATGTAAATGAAAAATTAGAAAATATTATATCTGACTCAGAACTTGTAAAATTTATCCTTTAAACAGTTTTTCCCCAGAGATCGTAAACTCCAGTTTTTTTTATTTTTATTTTCACTATATCACCAGGATAAACATTTTTGTCTAAAACATAGGTTACTCCGTCTATTTCTGGAGCCTGAATTTTTGCTATTCCAAAGGGTCTTCCTCTTATATCTTCTCCCAATAAAAGAACCTCTTCTTCTTTCCCCAATCTCGTTTTTAGTCTTTTTTTAGAAATCTCTTTTTGAATCTTCATAATTTCTCTTTTTCTTTTAACCTTTTCTTTGTATTTGACCTTAGGAGAAAGCCTTTCTGCATAAGTTCCTTCTTCTGGGTAAAAAATAAAAACTCCAAGATGATCAAATTCTACCTCTTTAATAAACTCAATAAGATAGGAAAACTCCTTTTCTCCCTCTCCTGGAAATCCAACTATTAAGGTTGTTCTTATGGCTGAGAGGGGGTTAATTTCTCTTATGTAAAATATTAATTCTTTAATTTTTTCAGAGTTTACAGGTCTTCTCATTCTTTTTAAAATTTCAGGATGAGCATGTTGAATGGGTATATCAAAATAGGGAACCACCTTAGGATTGGAAAGAATTTCTTCAACAAACTTTTTATTGATATTTGCTGGATGAAGATAAAGAAGTCTTATTCTAAAATCCTGAGGAATTTCTGAAAGTTTTGAGATAAGTCTGAGTAAACCCTCTTTTTCTCCCCTGTCCTTCCCATAGGAAGTTATATCTTGACCCACTAAAATGATTTCTTTTATTCCTTTTTTTAAAAGATTTTTGGCTTCCTTTAATAAATCTTCTTCATTTCTACTTCTCAAAGGCCCTCTTATTTTGGGAATAGTGCAATAAGAACACCTGTAATTGCACCCTTCTGAGATTTTTAGATAAGCATAAAAGGGACTTTCTGTTAATATTCTATCTGTAGGTTCTTTTCTGGAAAATTTTTTGAAGGGTTCTATGCCGATAAATTCATCTACCTCTGGAAAAAGTTTTTTAAGCGTTTCTTCCCCATATCTTGAGGTTAGACATCCAGAAACAATTAATTTCTGACTGTCCCTTTTTTGTTCTCCAAGTTCTAAAATGTATTCTATTGCTTCTTCAATAGCAGGTCTTATAAAAGCACAGGTATTTATCCACAATATATCTGCTTCCTCTGGAAAAAGAACTATTTGATAATTTTTTTTAAAAAGAACATAAAGAAGCTTTTCAAAATCGGTTTTGTTTTTTGGGCAGCCGAGACTAACAGGATAAATTTTAGGCATTTAGGAAACAGATTTTAGTTTTATGTCCTTAATTTCGTTTTTTTTCGTAAGATATACCAGAGTGGTCTTAAAATTTTTTAATTCATTTTCTGGAACCCAAGCATAAGAAACAATAATTATTTTATCTCCCACCTCACCCAATCTTGCAGCAGCTCCATTTAAAACTACCTCTCCTTTTTCTCCCTCAATCACATAGGTTTCAAATCTTTTTCCATTATTGAGATTATAAATCCAGACTGCTTCAAAGGGCTTTAGGTTAGCCTTTTCTATTATTTCTCTATCAAGAGAGAGACTTCCTTCGTAAAAAAGATTTTTATCTGTAACTGTTGCCATATGGATTTTACTTTTTAAAAGTTTTACCAGCATAGCCTCTCCTACTCTATAAGCATATTATCTATCAATCTTGCCTTACCCACAAATACAGCAAGTGCACAAACAACGGGTCGATCAATTTTTTTAACTGGTTCAAGACTTTGAGGGTCAACAAACTCAATATACTGCACTTTAGTAAACGGAAAACTGTGTATAAACCTTTCCATTTCATCTTTTATCTTTTGAGAATCTTTTTCTCCTTCCTTAACAAGTTTTTTAGCCAAAAGAAGTGCTTTATAAAGAGCTGTCGCAGACTTTCTCTCTTCTGAAGAGAGATATGTATTTCTTGAACTCATGGCAAGCCCATCTTCTTCTCTTACTGTTGGATGAGAAACTAT
>DAIQAS010000123.1:0-3214 GCA_036781525.1 Thermodesulfobacterium sp.
TCTCAAAAAGCTCATCAGGAAGTTTGTGAAAACTAACAGTTTTAATATCTTCTACTCTAATAACATCTTCTGGTGTATGAGATATATTTATAAAATTGCTATCAGCAACTTTATTGATTAAATTTGTTTCTAATTTAAACTCTTTGTCCAATGAGGTATAAAAATTAAATTCTTTATTAAAACCTCTTTCATTTTTAATGGCTGAATTTTTACTATCTAAGATCTCACCCTCTATAACCTCACTTTTAGAAATAAAAATATTATTATCAAACCTTTCTCCTATCTCATTAAAAGCTGGAGAAGTCTTTCTTGAACTTAAAACTGAAAAATTATCACCAATCTCTCTGTGAGTTTGATATTTTCTTTCTGGATGAAAAACATTTATATAAGGCTGAGTATGTTCTTGTTGAAAAGCTTTTTCAACATTTTTTTGAATATTAAGATTGGCATCATTCTCTGTATTAATTAAATTTTCTACCTTATTAAAAGATTTATTAACCTCAAACCAGTCTACATTATCTTTCATCAGGATTTCATTCTTGATACCTTTCTCAAGTTTAGAAAAATTATCTTTAGTAACATTCAAATAATTCAAAAATTTAAAAAGATTTTCTTTTATGGTTGATGTATCAATTTCCTCAAAATCTGCTGATAGCTCTGCTATAAAATCATCAAATATTTGATTAAGTTGAGATTTTTGAGTTTCATTTACATTGAGTAAATGGGAAATTATTTCCTCAATAGAAGAAAGTTTTTCTTTATCAATGCTAAGATTTTCTAAGGTGAGGCTTTCTATTTTGGATATGTCAGAAAAAACATTTTTTAGGACCTCGTAGTTCTTATACCCATCCAAATTCTCTTCATTATGTGTTTCCAAAGCATTATTCCCCAATAGATAGGCAAGAAATAATTTTACCTGATCCAAGTTTTCCAAAAAATTCTTTTTTAAAATTTCTTCGTTATTCTTTAAAGGATTTTCCGCTAAATTTTCTCCTTTGAAATTATTGTTAGGTATGTCTGAGATAAAAGGTCCTTCCAAAGTTATCTCTTTTCCAGATAAACTGGCATCTATTAAAGTTAAAAGAATTAGCTGAAACCAATCAGAAATCTTTACTTCGTTATTTTGGGAAAAACTCTGATTTTGTATGCTTGAATTAGACAAATTGGTAATTATTTTAATCACCTTTCATCTCCTACATTTTATTTTCTATCTACAATCTTTAATAACAAATTGCATGCCAAAATAAAAATAAGAATTTTAAAGGATTTTAAGAGACTATCTTAGTAGGTGAGAAAGAAAAAATTTCCCGATTTGAAGGTTAAGAAGGAAAAAATTTCAAGCAAGACTAATATCTAACTTGAATTAATAGGGGTAAAAAAGAGAACTGATATAAAAATACATGGTCTTATAAATCATATCTGTCCAGGGCTTTGGATAAACTCCTATGAGAATTACCAAAAGAACCGCAATACAAACAGGAATTAGAAAAGCAAAGTCATATTTAAAATTAAATTCAAGTTCCTGTTTGTCCATATATATAACTTTTAAAACTCTTAAATATGGATATGCACCAATTACAGAAAAAAGAATAGCAATTAGAGCTACCCATATATATTTGGTTTTAATTAAACTCATAAAAATATAAAATTTTGCTATAAATCCTGCTGTAGGAGGAATACCTGCTAAAGAAAACATAAGAATCAAAATTAAAAGGCTTACAAAAGGAGTTTTTTCACTTAAAGCTGCCATATCGGGAATATTAAGCAATTCTTTTTTAAAATTGGCTAAAAATACCAAAACTCCAAAGATTCCAATAGTCATAATTAAATAAACAAGCATATAAAAGACTGTAAAACTATAACCCACATAATCCGCACTGATAAGTCCTAAACCTGCATAACCTGCGTGAGCAATGGATGAATAAGCCAACATTCTTATAATATTGTCCTGTTTAATTGCCATAATATTTCCAATTAAAATACTTGCCAGAATTATGGGGATGAGAACCTCTCCTATTTCTATTCTTAAAGGATTGAACCCAACAAGAATTCCTTAAAATATAAATTTTGCGCCAGAACTTGAGAAATATCCTGAAGCACAAAGGTTCCAACAAAATAATATATTATTCCAAGACCTATAAGAATAAAAACCGAACCAAGACTTCCTACAATAAAATATTTTAAAGCTCCCTCTAAGGAAGGTCTATTATAAGTATAATTTAAAGCAATAAGAAAATACACAGGGAAGCTCATAAGCTCCATTGCTAAATATATAGTAATAAGGTCCATTCCAGAAAGCATTAAAAAGGCACCTACAATAGAGAAAAGAAGGAATCCGTAATATTCTCCAGAATTTAAATTTGTATAATACTGAAGATAGTTATAAGAAATAAGTGAGATAAGTATTGCTCCGCATACAAGAAAAAGTTTCAGAGTAGAGGAATAAAAATCAGCTTTGTATGCATAAGTAAATTCTCCAAATGGAATAAAAAGAATTAAATATGAGGCTATAATAAGGGTAATAAGAGTAATATAAAAGGCATAATTTTTATTCTTTATAAATTTGTCTATAAGAAAAATGAGAGAAGAAATGAGAATAAAAATTATTTCTGTTAGTATTACTGAAAAATTCAAAGTAATTCCCATATATCCCTCCAAGTTACTTCAAATTCATTAGTAAGTTTTGAACCGAAGTTGTCATAAAATCTAAGAAAAGATTAGGATACAATCCAATCCAGAATACCAATATAGTCGGCAAAATAAGGGCTGTTAGTTCATTTATTTTTAAAGGCGGCATTTTAGCAACATTAGGATTAAGTTCTTGGAAAAACACTCTCTGATACAGCCACAGCATATAAGCCGCTCCAACAATCACTCCTAAAGCTCCAAAAACTACCATAGTTTTATTGGAAAGGAATGTTCCGAGAAGTATAAGAAACTCTCCTATAAATCCGTTTGTTCCTGGAAGTCCAATAGAGGCAAGAGTAAAGATCATAAAGAAAGCGGCATATAAAGGCATAGAGGTTGCCAAACCTCCATAATAGCTTATAGCTCTGCTATGGGTTCTATCATAAACTATTCCCACACACATAAAGAGGGCACCTGTAACAATACCGTGATTTATCATCTGTAAAATCGCACCTTTCATAGCTATGGGATTGAAGGAAAAAATACCCAGAGTAACAAATCCCATGTGACTTACTGAACTATAAGC
>DAIQAS010000124.1:0-3193 GCA_036781525.1 Thermodesulfobacterium sp.
TACATCAAAGAGATAATAGATGGAGAAGATCCTAAAAAACCATTGAGTGATAGTGCTATTTCTAAAATATTAAAGGAAAAATATGGGATTCATATTGCAAGACGAACAGTTACTAAGTATAGAGAAGAGATGCAAATTCCATCTATAAGAGAAAGAAAATTAAAAAACAATAAAGGAGGTAGAAGTTTATGATTGAGTTTAGTTTTACCTTTAAAGGAATGGAATCTTCAGAGGCGATCAAGAGTTATGCAGAAAAGAAATTGAAAAGATTTGAAAAGTATTTTACAGGCCCAGTTAGTGCACAAGTAATTTTCAAAAGAGAAAAATTTAGGGAAATAGTAGAAGTCATTATAAATGGTGACGGAGAAAATATTATTGCTAAGGAAGAGACTTCTGATATTTACGAAGCTATAGATTTAGCCTATGAAACATTGGAAAAACAGATTAAAAAGCTTAAAGAAAAGAAAAAAGAATTTAGAAAGGGTAAGGGAGCAGAAAAATTTATTCCAGAAGTTGAAGAAGGAAAATATACAGTTAAATCTATAAGAATTAATCCAATGTCAACCCAGGAAGCACTGGAATGGTTTGAGAAAAATAAAGATAGTTTTATGCTTTTTTATAATACAGATTATGAGAAGATCTGTCTTATATATTCAGAGGGAGGAAAATCAATTATCGTAGTGCCAGAATTTTCATAAAGATTATATTTTATGAATGTAATTATAATTACAGGTCTTTCTGGTTCCGGGAAAAGTACAGCTTTAAAAGCCTTCGAAGATCTGGGATATCTTTCCATTGACAATTTTCCTGTAAGACTTCTTTTGCAATTTTTAGAAGAAATCAAAGAAAGTTTTGAAAGTCAAAATATAGCTTTGGTTATGGATATCAGGGATAAATATTTTTTAAAAGAGTATTCTGAAGTATTTAAGAGACTTAAAGAGAAAAAATACAAATTTGAAATTCTTTTTCTTGATGCCAGAGACGATGTTATAATTACCAGATTTAATCAGACACGAAGGGTGCATCCCTTAATAAAAGAAGGAATTAAAGGTCTTGAAGATGCTATAAAAAAAGAAAGAGCACTTTTAGGTGATCTTAAAGAAATAGCAGATTTAGTGATAAATACTTCAGAATTTAATATACACCAATTAAGAAATGAAATCTTCAGGCTTTTTAAAGAAAGAAAGGGGAACAGGAACTTAATTCTTCATTTTATTGGCTTTGGTTATAAGTATGGAATTCCGTATGAAGCAAGTTTTTTATTTGATGTAAGATTCCTGCCTAATCCTTATTTTGTACCTTCTTTAAAACCTTTAAGTGGAAAAGATAAAGAGATAATAAATTATCTTTTAGGATTTCCTGAAACAGCGAAATTTGTGGATTATTTGGAATCTTTTTTAGATTGGCTTATACCGTTTTATTCCAGAGAAAACAGACAATACTTAACTGTAGGTATAGGTTGCACAGGAGGAAGACACAGGTCTCCTGCGATTATAGAGATTTTAGCTCAAAGATTAAAGGCTAAACATCCAGAAGTAGAAATTGTAAAAACTTACAGAGACATAGAAAAGGATGTTCACAGTTGATGAAGCTGAGGAAGAAGATATTCAAATTGTCTCAGAATTGGAAAAGGAAATATTTTTAGAAGAAGCTTGGTCTTTTAAACAACTTTTAGAAGAATTTAAAAATAGTTTTTCCAGTTTTTGGATTTTAAAAGTTAATGGAGAAATAATAGGATATATTGTTTTTAGAAAGATCAAGCCAGAAATTGAAATTTTAAGAATAGGAATAAAAAGGAAATATCAAAGAAGAGGAGCAGGTACAAAACTTATGAAAAGTTTACTAACCTTTGCTAAAGAAGAAAAATTTAATAAAATATTTTTAGAAGTAAATATTTCTAATGTTCAGGCTTATAATTTTTATAAAAAATTAGGCTTTAAAGAATTTTATGAAAGAAAAAATTACTACGGTAATGAAACTGCAATAGTTATGTTAAAAGAACTTTAAGATTTCTTTATGATAAGAATAGGTATTAATGGATTTGGTAGAATTGGGCGAGCACTTTTAAGAGCAAAGTTTAAATATTCTGAGTTTGAAAAAATTGATGTAGTGGCTATAAACGATCTTTCATCGCCAGAGATGCTGGCTTACTTATTTAAATATGATTCAGTATTTGGTAGGTTGCCTTATGAAGTTGAGGTTAAGAAAGGGTATATCAAAATAGAGGATAAAAAAATAAGAACATTTCAAGAACCAGATCCTGAAAGAATTCCATGGCAAGAAGAAAATGTAGATTATGTTATAGAATCAACAGGAAAATTTACCGAGGGTAATTTAGCAAGAAAGCATCTTTCAAAGGGAGTTAAAAGAGTAATTATTTCTGCTCCTGCAGTAAATGAAGATGTTACTATTGTTATGGGGGTAAATGAAGAAATTTATGACCCCCTTAAACATTTTGTTATTTCTGCTTCTTCCTGCATTTCTAACTCTGCAACACCTGTTTTAAGTCTTTTAATGAGATATTATGAAATAGAAAAGTGTTTTTTGAACAGCATACACGCTTATACTAATACTCAGAGACTTCTTGATACGATTCATCCTAAGGATTTCAGAAGAGCAAGAGCTGCAGCTTTAAATATGGTTCCTGTAAATATAGATTTTGAAACTATTGTGAAAATTATACCTACTCTTAGAGGAAAGATTGAAGGGATATGTATAAGGGTTCCTGTTCCTGATGCGTCTTTAAATGATTTTGCTATTCTTATAAAAGGAAAAACTACACCCGTAGAAATAAACGAAATTTTTAGAGAAAATCAAAATAGATATTTAAAATATATTGAGGATCCTGTTGTTTCTACAGATATTATTGGAGAGCCCTATAGTGCTATAATTGATGGTCTTACAACAAAAGTGGTAGATGGAAACTTGATAAAAGTACTTGCTTGGTATGATAATGAGTGGAGTTATTCGGTAAGAATTTTGGACTTGATAAATTTTATAGCAGAAAAAGAAGTTTAGTTTTATATTTTATAATGATGAAGGAAGGATTTACTTCCAAAGCCTTATTAGCTAATTTAACTCATACTTTTGTAGAAGAGGTTAAATACGAACCACAGTATAATATTTTTCTTGAAATTTTTTCTGGTTTCCCGGCATTAAAAAATCAAATAAAACTTCTTCTACGGGAGATTTT
>DAIQAS010000125.1:0-3155 GCA_036781525.1 Thermodesulfobacterium sp.
CAGGCTCTGGTAATGGGAATACATGGAGACTTGATGTTACCTCTTGTTAGACTTGCAAATGTTGCAGGAATTCCAATTACCGAACTTTTACCTCAGGAAAAAATAGAGGAAATAGTTAAAAGAACTAAATTTGGAGGTGGAGAAATAGTATCCTATTTAAAAACAGGAAGTGCCTTCATAACTCCAGGGCTTTCTGTGATAGAAATGGCAGAAAGTATTATAAAAGACGAGAAAAGAGTTTTAACCTGTTCTGTTTATTTGGAGGGTGAATACGAAATTAACGGGGTATTCTTAGGAGTTCCTGTAATTCTTGGGAGAAAGGGAGTTGAAAAAATTATAGAAATAAAACTCTCCTCAGAAGAGAAAGAAGCCCTCAAAAGATGTGCAGAAGCCTGTAAAGAGCTTATCAGTCTTTTAAATATGTAATTTTATGCCTAAAATTCAAATTCTTCCTGAAGAAATTAGATCTAAAATTGCTGCTGGGGAGATTGTAGAAAGACCTGCTTCTGTGGTGAAAGAACTTGTTGAAAATTCCTTTGATGCAAAAGCGAAGTCTATTAAGATAATTCTTAGAGAAGGAGGGATAAAGGAAACTTCAGTCTATGATGATGGTGAGGGAATAGAACCCGAAGATTTAAAACTCTGCTACAAACACTTTGCAACAAGTAAAATAAAAAATCTTTCAGACATTTTTAAAATTGTTACCTATGGATTCAGAGGAGAGGCACTGGCAAGTATTTCTCAGGTTTCCAAATTAACTATTGTAAGCAAAAGTGTTCATCATAGCGAAGCCTACGAAATAGGGATAGAATTCGGAAAAGAACTCTATTTTAAACCTGCCAAATTGAATAAAGGCACTCTTGTTAAGGTGGAAGATCTCTTTTTAAATCTTCCTGCAAGAAGGGCTTTCTTAAAATCTGCAAGGAGTGAAACCTTTAAAATTATGGAAATTATAAAGGGGTTAAGTCTTTGTTATCCTGAAATTAGATATGAAGTGAAGAGTCTTGAGGAATCTAAGGAAAACACTCTTTTTTTCTGGGAAGGAGGGAGTGAAAAAGAATTACTGAGCTATATTATCGGTATAGAAGAATCTTATTTTAATGAAATCCTTTTTGATTCGCCTCCTTATTCACTCTTTTTGGTTCTGACAGATACTTCAAAAACTTTTTCTCATACCAAATATTTATACATTCTGGTAAATAAAAGATTAATAAAGGATGAAAAAATCACAAAAATGGTCTTAAATGCCTTAAAACCCTATTATGGAAATCTCGGATTTCCTGCAGGTTTAATTTCCATAAGAGCCCCTTATCATCTCGTTGATGTAAATGTACATCCTGCTAAATGGGAAGTTCGATTTAAAGATGAAAAATCCCTTTTTCTTGCTTTAAGCAAAGCTTTGGAAGAATTTTTTAGCAAAAAAACCCTTTATTTTAAGAAAGAAGAATTTAAAACTTCATTTCAGATAAAAGAAGACCTTCCTCTAAGTTATTCTGAAAAGAAAATTTCTTATAAAAAGGAACCACTTTTTTTATCTCCAACCTTTAAAAAGCCATTTTATAAATATCTGGGCACTTTTTTAAATACTTATCTCCTTGTAGAAAAAGATGAAGAGCTTTACATAATTGATCAGCATGCCCTTTCAGAAAGAATAATATTTGAAGACTTAAAAGCAAAGTTTTCTAAAAGTATTTCTCAAGAATTGCTCATTCCCATATTAATAAAAATAACAGATTCTTCCCTTTCTGAATTTGAAGAAAAAAGAAAAATCTTAAACTCTATGGGATTCGATCTCGAACTTATCAAAACAAATGAAGTTATTTTAAAAAGAGTTCCTTCCATTTTTAGGGAAGATGTTAAAGATGTTTTGGAGAAAATTCTTGAAACTCCTTTTTCTGACGCCAAGGATTTTGAGCTTGAAATTTTAAAAGAATATGCCTGTTTGCTTGCAAGAAAAAAGGGAGATATACTTCCAGAAAAAGAAATAGAGTTTATGATTGAACGGTTTTTTAATGGTAATCTTCTAACTTGCCCTCACGGGAGACCACTTTTTTTTAAAATTTCTCTGAAGGAAATAGAAACAAAATTAAGAAGGAGAAATTAATGGGAAAGGTTGTTGCTATAGTTGGTCCAACAGGAGTTGGAAAATCCGAGCTTGCGGTTTTTCTGGGAGAAAATCTGAATGGAGAAATTATAAATTTTGATTCCATT
Organism: Thermodesulfobacterium sp.; assembly: GCA_036781525.1. GTDB lineage: Bacteria > Desulfobacterota > Thermodesulfobacteria > Thermodesulfobacteriales > Thermodesulfobacteriaceae > Thermodesulfobacterium. The sequence goes on from DAIQAS010000125.1 coordinate 2,212, forward strand.
CAATTTTATAAAGAACTAAATATAGGCACTGCTAAACCTGATGAAGAGTTAAGAAAAAAAGTTCCTCATCATTTATACGATTTACTTGAACTTGATGAAGAATTTAATGCAGCCAAATTTGTAGAAATAGCTGACAGATTAATTAAAGAAATCTGGGAAAGGGGAAAAATTCCCATTTTTGTTGGAGGAACAGGTCTATATTTAAGGGCTTTAGAATATGGGCTTTTTCCTATAGAGATACCTCAAGAAATAAGGGACAAAATTAGAAAAAAAGCAGAAGAAGACCTTTCATCCCTTTATGAAGAACTTAAAAAGCTTGATCCAGAATATGCTCAAAAAATTTCTTCAAAAGATAAGGTTAGAATAACAAGGGCCCTTGAAGTGATTTACACTTCAGGCAGACCTTTTTCAGAATTTCATAAAAAAAATCCCTTCTTTGAAAAAAAAAGATATGATATTATAAAAATAGGGCTCAATCTTCCAAGAAAAAAGCTTTATCAAAAAATAAATCTCCGTGTTCTTAAAATGATTGAAATGGGATGGATAGAGGAAGTTAAAGCCCTTTTAGAAAAGGGATGGTCTCCCCAGCTAAAACCTTTTAAAGCAATTGGTTATAAATATATTATACAATATTTGCAAGGAAAACTATCCTTAGAAGAGGCTATAAAACTTATCCAAAGGGATACAAGACGCTATGCAAAAAGACAGCTAACCTGGTTTAAAAAAGAACCCGATATTTACTGGTTTAAACCTGAGGAAAAAGAAAAAATCCTTAGCTTTTTAAAGGAAAAGCTTAAAGAAAACTAAAGGAGCAACCCATGGAAAGTATGACAGGTTTTGGAAAAGGAATATTTCAGTCTGAAAATTATACCATAACTGTGTATGCCAAAAGTCTAAATCATAGATACTTAGATATTTCTTTAAGACTACCTAAAAGGTATACC
>DAIQAS010000126.1:0-3071 GCA_036781525.1 Thermodesulfobacterium sp.
GAAGCCATAGAACTTTTGGCAAAAGATTTAGCTGAAATTATACTTCAAGAGATAATGTTTAAGGATATAGAGGTAAAAGAATCACCAGAGTTTAAACCCTTCTAAGGTATCTTTTATATCTTTGGGTTCTAAATATCTTAAACCTAATTTATCTGCCATATTTAAAACTCCTTTATCAGCTGAAAGCACTATCGCGTCAAGTTCTAAAGAAAGAAGAATTAGTTCCAAATCTTCTTTACTATCAACTATCCCCTCTCTTAAAACCTCTCTGTAGCGTTTTCTTAAGAACCTTAAAACTTCTTCTGGTTTTTTATAAGTGGAAGCTTTTACAGCCTCTTCAGCCACTCTTAGCCCTTTATTTATTCTATTTCTCAATTCTTCAATAAACTCATACATCAAAAAAGCTGGTATATATAATTCATACTTTTTCGGAGATTTTACTTTTAAAACAGAACGAGCTTTGGGAGGAAGTTTGAGGCTGGTTAGCATCCTTTTTAGTTCCTCAAAAACAGATGTTGGAATATAGACTGCAACTTCACCTTCCAGTTCAGCAACCATTAAAAGAAAATTGGTAAAGGCTTCTGAAGGTGATTTTCCGAATTGGACATATACATCAGGATTTGTAAAAATGCTTGTATCTGGAACAAGCCTTTCTTTTTCCATAGATGTAATTTTAAAAAAGTGAAGAGTTAAGTCAAGAAAAAAAGCCTTTGGTGTAGTAAAAGCTTATAAATATGGTAAATTAATTTTTAATATGAGAGAATTAGAAGAGATTAGCATTGGTTTAGAGGAAAGGGAAAAACTTTATTTTACTGTAAAAGAGATTACGCAAGAGTTAAAATTTTTAATTGAAAGAAATTTTTCTCTTCTCTGGATAGAAGGAGAAATTGCTAATTTAAGGTATAGTCAAAATGGAAATATTTATTTTAATTTAATAGAGGAAGAGGCATCACTTAAAGCTATAATATTTAGTTCCCAAAGAGAGGCAGAAATTACTAATTATTTAAGAGACGGGTTGAAAGTTCTTTGCTTCGGAAGACTAAATTTTTATTCCCGTTCCGGAGAATGTTATTTTATAGTAAGAAGAGTTGAACCCTTAGGTAAGGGGCTTTTAACTTTAAAAAAAGAAGAGCTTATAAAAAAATATCAGCCTTTATTTGATCCAAATAGAAAAAGGGGACTTCCGCTTTATCCAAGAAAAATAGCTTTAATTACATCTCTTTTTGGAGCAGCTCTGCAGGATTTTTTAAAAATAAGTAAAGATAGATGGGAATTAGAAATTCTCATTTATCCTGTAAGAGTTCAAGGAGAAGGTGCTGAAAAAGAAATAGTTCAAGCAATAAGAGATATAAATACTTATTTTAATGATGTAGATGTAATAGTTATAACAAGGGGAGGAGGCTCTTTTGAAGATTTAGCCCCTTTTTATACTGAAGAAATCATTCTTGGAATCAAAGATTCAAAAATTCCTGTGGTCTCAGCTGTGGGACATGAAATAGATTATACTATATGTGATTTAATTGCTGATAAAAGGTGTGCCACTCCTACAGCTGCAGCTGAAGAAATAGTTCCTTCAAAAGAAGAAGTTCTTTATAAACTAAGTCTTTATAAAAAGAAATATCGTCAGCTTTTAGAAATTGCAATTTCTCGGAGAGAAAAAAGGCTTTATGAAGTAAAAATAGAACTTGACAATAAAAATCCTTTTAAGGTTGTTCATGATTTGGAGAAAAGAATAAAGGATTTTACTCATAAGCTTGATATATTAATGGAAAAATATTTGAGTTCTAAAGAAAAGGTTTTATGGGAAGCGAAAAATCTTTTAAGAAAAAAACACCCTCAGGAAAAAATAAGGCTTTTAGACGAAAGATTAAAATTTTTTAAAAATAGACTTCTTTATTCTATTAAAACCTTCTTTGCAGAAAAGGAAAAAAAAGTTGAAGGGCTTGAAAAAGTGCTTAGATCATTATCTCCTTTAAGTATTTTAAAAAGGGGATACAGTATAGTAAAATCTCATCCTGAAGGTAAAATTATCAGAAGTGCAAAGGAAGTAAAAATAGGAGAACTGTTAGAAATTTATCTTTCAGAAGGAAAGCTTTTAGTGGAAGTTAAAGAAGCGGAGGAATAAATATGATTAAAGAAGACTCTTTGAGCTTTGAAGAAGCATTAAAAAGGATTGAACAGATTTTAAAACAACTTGAAAATAGAGATCTTGATCTTGAAGAAGCAATTAGTCTATATGAAGAAGGGTTGAGACTGATTTACTTTTGTGAAGAAAAATTAAAAAATGCCAGAACGCGGATTGAAGTAATTTTAAAGGATAGAGAAAGTTTTAAACTTGAGACCCTTGAAAAAGCTTACGAACTTTTAAAGAATGGATCAAAATAAATTTGATCTAAACTCTTATTTAAAAGAAAGAAGCAAAATAGTGGAAGAAGTATTAGAGAAATATTTTCCAAAAGAAAAGGGCTATGGAGAAAAGGTTATTTCTGCAGGCAGATACAGCCTTTTTGCAGGAGGAAAGAGGATAAGGCCTATACTGTGTCTTGCAGGATGTGAGGTTGTTGGAGGAGAATGGGAAAAAATTCTTCTTTTCGCAGCAGGGATAGAATGCATTCATACATACTCTCTTATTCATGATGATCTCCCTTGTATGGATGATGATGATTTTAGAAGGGGGAAACCTTCCTGTCACAAAGCTTACGATGAAGCAACGGCAGTACTTGCAGGAGACGGGCTTCAGGCATTAGCTTTTCAATTTTTTACCCATCCCGATTTGGTGAAAAATGTAAAAAAAACAAGACTTTTAAAAGCTATCTATCTTATTTCTAAAGCTATCGGTTTTGAGGGAATGGTTGGTGGGCAGATGGCTGATCTTCTTATGGAAGGAAAAAAAGGAAATAGTCGGGTGATAAAATGGATACATCATAATAAAACAGTTCGTTTGATTGAGGCATCAGTCGTAAGTGGAGCCCTTTTAGGAGGAGCCAAAATAAAGGAAATAAAAGCACTTTCATCTTATGGGAAAAATCTTGGGTTTGCCTTTCAGATAGTTGATGATTTGCTTGATATTA
>DAIQAS010000127.1:0-3030 GCA_036781525.1 Thermodesulfobacterium sp.
CTCTTTCTGTGTCACAGGGACACACCCTGAGATGAATAGACACCTTAAACCTCTTACTCTATTTGAAAAGCTTCTTAAATTTTACTTTAATATTATTTAAAAATTTGTAAAGTTAAGTTGATTTTTTTGAGTTTTCGTTTATTTTTACGGAATTATGAAAGCCCTTCTTATAATAGATATGTTAAATGATTTTATTAAACCTGATGGAGCCCTTTACTGCGGAAAAAAGGCTGAAGAGATTATTCCGGAAATAGTAAAATTAAAAAAGGAGTTTAAAGACCAGGGATATCCGGTAATTTATCTCTGTGATGCCCATGATCCCAATGATGAGGAGTTTTCTGCCTTTACTCCTCATTGCATAAAAGGCTCAAAGGGTGCCCAAGTAGTTGAGGAGCTTTCTCCGGATTCTACAGACCTTGTAATTTATAAAACCCGTTTCTCCGGCTTTTACAGAACCAATCTTGAGGCAATTTTGAGAAGTCTTAAAATAAAAGAACTTTATCTCACAGGAGTTTGCACAAGTATTTGTATAATGGATACAGCTGCAGATGCCTTTTACAGAGGCTTTAAAATTAAAGTCCCTGTTAAGGCTGTAGCAGATTTTGATGAAGAATTTCACAACTTTGCTCTTAAACGGCTTGAGAAAATTTACAAAGCCGAACTTATTTAAGTCTTATGCTTTTTAACTTCTCCACGGGTCTTTTTTTAGATCTTTATGAACTAACCATGGCTCAGGTCTATTTTGAAAGAGAGCTTTTTGGAAAAGCTGTTTTTTCCCTTTTTATACGGCATCGTCCCAGAAACAGACCCTTTTTCTTGTTTGCAGGGCTTGACCCCTTTTTAAAACTTCTTAAAAATTTCAAATTCAAAGATGAGGATCTTGAATACCTTGAAAGCCTAAAACTCTTTAAGTCCTCTTTTCTTGATTATTTAAAAAATTTTTCCTTTAAAGGCTTTATTAGAGCTATTCCTGAGGGAACCATATTTTTTGAAAATGAACCCATTTGTGAGGTTGAAAGTGATCTTATCTCAGCTCAAATTATAGAAACCCTTATTATAAATACTCTGCACATAGAAACTCTTATAGCAACTAAGGCTTTGCTTTGTGTTATGGAAGCTAAGGGTATTCCTCTGTATGATTTTTCTGCGAGAAGAGCTCACGGAATCTGCAGTAGCCTTCATGTGGCAAGGGCCTCTTATATTGCTGGTTTTTCTGGCACAAGCAATGTCCTTGCCGGAAAACTCTGGAGAATTCCTGTTGTAGGAACTATGGCTCATTCTTTTATTGAAGTTTTCCCCTCTGAAGAAGATGCCTTTAAAGCTTTTTCTCAAACCTATCCTGATAGAGCTTTCTTGCTTATTGATACATACGATACCCTTAAAGCTGCCCAAAAAATCGTAAATCTTAAATCCTTTTTTGAAAAAAATAAGATTTCTTTAAAGGGTGTAAGGATTGATAGCGGAGATCTTGTAGAGCTATCTAAAAAGGTAAGAAAAATACTTGATAAGGGAAGCTTAAAAGATGTTCAGATCTTTTTAAGCGGAAGCTTAGATGAAAAAGAAATAAAAAAACTTTTAAAAAGAAATGCCTCAGTTTCCGGCTTCGGAGTCGGAACAAAAATGGGAGTATCAGAGGATGCTCCCTTTTTTGAAATGGGATATAAACTTGTTGAATACGAAGGAAAACCCTGTTTTAAACTTTCTCCTAAGAAAGAGCTTTTACCGGGTGCCAAAAGTCTTTACAGGGTCTGGGATGAAAAAGATAAGTTTCTTTTTGATCTAATTGCTTTAAGGGATGAGCCTGTTGAGTTTTCCTCCTATCCGAAATACGAAAATCTTTTAAAACCCGTATATGAAGGAGAAAAAATTCTTTATACGGAAACCTTAGACTTAATAAGAGAAAGAGTAAAAAATGAACTAAAAAGAGGATATAAAAAGCGTGTAAAGATTTCCAAAAATATCAAAAATCTTTTCAAAAAACTGAAAAAAGAGTTATCTTGACTTTTAGCTGGTTTCTTTTACATTGAATAGTGGTGGTTTCAAAAATTTTTCATTAAAAGGGGGCTGATATGAAAAAACTATTTGTTCTTCTTTTTATAAATCTTTTTTTCTTTTCTGTAGCTTTTTCTCAAGAAAAGCCAAATGTTGAAGTGGTAACACCAAAGGCTGAAGAAGTAAAGCCTCAAGAAAAAAAGGATCTTGTTTATTTCCCAGTCCCCTATATACCTGTTTTAAAAGATTTAGAGTATCAACCAGAAAAAAGTGCACTTCTGAGAACCGGAAATATTCTTACTGGAATGCTTGTTTTTAGAGGAAATTACAGCCCGAAGTCTCTGGTAGAATTTTATAGAGTTCAGATGAAAAATCACGGTTGGGAAGAAATAGGTGCCTTTTCCTCGAAAGTTATCTTTATAGCCTATAAAAGACCTGAAGGAACTGCTTTTATAAGTATTTCTCAGGGCTGGTATTACACAGAATTACGAATTGTAGCAATGTTATCTCAGGCAAAAGAATAAATGAAAAATAAAAATATTCTAATTGGTGTTTGTGGTGGTATTGCCCTTTACAAGGTCTGTGAGCTTATAAGAAAATTAAAACACGAAGGGGCAAATGTAAAAGTTATTTTAACAACTGGTGCAGAAAAATTTGTTAATCCCCTTCTTTTTGCCTCATTAAGCGAAAACAAAGCCTTTACAAACGAAGATTTCTTTAAAGCTGACGGGAGAATTCTTCATATTGAACTGGGGAAATATCCTGATTTGGTTTTAATTGTCCCTGCAACGGCTTCTTTTATCTCCAAGCTGGCAAACGGTTTTGCAGATGAGCTCCTTCTTGCAACTCTTCTTTCTACAAAAGCTCCTGTTTATGTTTTCCCCTCCATGAATACCGCTATGTGGGAAAATCCTGCAACAAAAGAAAACATTAAAAAGTTAAGAGCTTATGGATACTTCGTATATGAACCGGAAGAGGGTGCCCTTGCCTGCGGAGAAACAGGAAAAGGAAGACTTCCCGAGGTAGAAGAAATTTTTG
>DAIQAS010000128.1:0-3012 GCA_036781525.1 Thermodesulfobacterium sp.
TAGAGGATTACAAGAAACAAACTATAGTAGATCACCTTATTGAATTAAGAAGTTGTTTAGTTAAGTCTTTTATAGGTTGGGTAATAGGTGCAATTATTTCTTATATCTTTGCTGAACATATAATTAACTTTTTATTACTACCCCTCTATAAAGTTGTTAATCCCCAATCTCAGGTCTTTTTTAGAATTTTTCCCGAGGTATTTCTTGCTTATATGAAGTTAGCAATAATTGTAGGATTTATCATCTCAAGTCCCTATATTTTTTATCAAATATGGCTATTTATAGCACCTGGTCTTTATCCGCATGAAAAAAAATGGGTTAAAAGTGCTGTTTTTTTAACATGTTTTTCCTTTTTAATAGGGGACTTATTAGCTTATTTTATTTTTTTACCTGCTATTTTAAAATTTTTATATTCTTTTGGAGAGAAATTCCTTGTTTTTAAACCTTTTTTAAAAGAGTATATCTCTTTTGTTTTAAAAATATTTATTATCTTTGGGGTACTTTTTCAAATACCTTCCTTTTTATTTCTTCTTTCTAAACTTGATCTGGTTACATCTAAACAGCTAAAAAGTTTTAGACCTTATGCTATAATTTTAGCCTTTTTTATAGCAGCCATCTTAACCTCAGGAATTGATCCTTTAAACCAAATACTTTTAGCTATTCCCTTGACACTTCTTTACGAGGTAGGTATAATTTTAGTAAAATTGGGAGAATTTAAAAAGGGAGGGTAAATATATGTTTCCTAGTTTAGGTGGTCAGGAGTTATTTATTATTCTTTTTCTGGCTTTACTTATTTTTGGTGCTAAAAGGTTACCTGAAGTTGGTGCAGGTCTTGGAAAGGGAATCCGCTCTTTTAAAGAGGCTATAAAAGGCGCAGATGTAAAAGAGGACCTTGAAAAATTAGAAAATAAAAAGGAAGACTCTACAGTATCCTCCTCTGCAAGTGAAAAAAGTGTCTCAAAAGAAGCATAATTTTTAAGTGAAAGCCTTTATTCTTTCTGCAGGGAAAGGAACTCGTCTCTTACCTTACACTAACTTTTTACCGAAACCTCTTTTTCCTATTCTTGGGAAACCCATACTTGAAATAATTCTTGATCAGATAAAATCCTTAGGAATAACTTCTATCGGGATAAATGTTTTTCATTTGAAAGATAAACTTTTAAATTTTCTTAAAACTTATCAAGAAAAAAATCCACAGTTAGAAATCTGTATCTTTGAAGAAAAAGAACTTCTTGGCACAGGTGGAGCTATAATCAATGCTAAAAATTTTTTCAAAGAAGAAACCTTGGTTATAAATTCAGATATTTTAACTAATTTTAACTTCAAAAAACTTTTTTCTTTTTTTAAAACTTCATCAAGTCCTATTACTATGGTTTTATACAAGGGAGACAAAAATAATGTAGAAGTTGAAAAAGACTCTAACACAATTCTTTCTTTTAGAAAAAAGAAAGAAGACCTTTTTACATTTGCGGGAATACAAATAATTGAGCCTACTATAATTAAAAATTTTTCCTTTAAAAAGGATCTTATAGAGATATATCAGGATTTAATAAAAAGAGGAATCAAAATTTCAGCTTATATAGAAAACGGTTCTTATTTTAAAGACATAGGAACACCAGAAAGTTATATAAAGGTTCACGAAGATATACTTGTTAATAAAGTAAAAATTCCAGAAGTACCTTTTTTTTCTAATCCCTTTGTTGTAAAAACAAAGAATATAGGGAAAAAAGTTATTTTTGAAGACTGGGTATATGTTGAAGATGATACAATTATAGAAAATGAAACTTTTTTATCAAAAGTTGTTTCATGGAAAGGAGCTTATATAAAGTCAGGAATTTATAAAAACCAAATCTTAATATGAAAGAACTTTTTGATTACTTAAAAGGTCTTAAAATATTCCCTCAAAAAATAGAACCTTTAAAAGGTGACGGATCTAATCGTAAATTTTTTCGTCTTTTTTTAAAAAATTCTTCGTTAATTCTAATCCTACCTCAAGAAGGTTCTTACGGATTAAAAGAGGCTAAAGCCTATTATGAATTAGGAACTTTCTTTTATAAAAACGACATACCCGTTCCAGAAATAAAACTATGGGACGAAGATAAAGGAATTTTAATAATAGAAGATTTAGGAGACACTAAACTTTGTGATATCGAAAATCCTTGGTCTTTTTATTATAAAGCTATAGAAATACTGGTTAAAATACAAAAGCTTATTTCTTATTTCCCAGTAAATAAAACCTTAGACACTCCAATTTATGACTTTAATTTTCTCTGGAAAAGTGAAATAAACTATTTTTTTGATTGGTATATAAAAGATTATAAACACCTCAATCTAAATTCTTATTTTGTTGAAGAATTTTTCAATTGGGCAAAAGAAAAAAGCAATTTTACTTCTCAAGTTGTAATGCATAGAGATTTTCAAAGTAAAAACTTGATGATCAAAAATGATAAAGTATTTGTTATAGACTTTCAAGGAGCAAGGATTGGTCCACCTTCTTATGACCTTGCTTCCCTTTTATTTGACCCTTATGTAAATCATTTTGAAAACTTAGAAATTTTACATAAATTTTTTAAATACTATTTAGATCTTACAAATTATTCAGAAGATGAATTTTTTGAAGAATTTAGGTTTTTAGCTATTATTCGTTTAATGCAAGCTTTAGCTGCCTATTGTAAATTATCTAAAATGGGAAAAATTTGGTTTAAAGGATATATATCTATAGCTGAAAAAAGACTCTTCAGATTAATAAAAAATTTTTATCCTAAAATTTATAAACTTTTTAATCTTTTACAAAATAATTAAGGGGGGAATTTTCTCCCCCCTTAATTATTTTACTTTAAGAATTTCCTAAAATTACTCTTCTTTCTTAAAAGCGTCCTCAGCTCCAATTCCCACACCAGGAATACCAAACATTACTGTACTTCCGGAAGAGAAATATTCAAGTTTTCCTTCTCTTACCAGTTCGTTAGCTGCATTTTTAATATCACGGGGGCTAACTCCTGGAAGATCTCT
>DAIQAS010000129.1:0-3003 GCA_036781525.1 Thermodesulfobacterium sp.
GGACTATATAATCTACACATTCAAGAGCTGAAAGAGTATAAGCTCTTTCTTTTTCCGAATTTATAGGTCTTAAAGCACCTTTAATTTTTTTTACAGACTTGTCACTATTAAGTCCCACAATCAAAAGATCTCCCAGACTTCTTGCGGAATTTAAGTAATGTATATGACCGGCATGTAAAATGTCAAAACATCCGTTTGTAAAAACCACAATCTGTCCCTTTTCTCTTCTTTTTTGCAAAATTGTTTTTAATTCTTCCAGAGTTTTTATTTTCTCAGAAATTTTTAAAAAGGGAGTTTTTAATGGATAAGGAAGTCTTTCTTGCTTTTCTGAAATAGAAATTTCTATAATTTTTTCCTCTTCTGATTTTTCTAAGAGAGATTCGCCTTTAGGAGAAAAAGCCATGGAATTCCCGGATATTTTTATTTCATCTATTTCTGAAATAGCATTTACTCCTATTACAAATATTTGGTTCTCTATAGCCCTTGCTTTGAGAAGGGTTTCCCAGTGATTTATTCGTTTTTCTGGCCACTGAGCCAAAACAACAAGTAAATCTATACCATCTTTTAGCAGGTTTCTTGTTAACTCAGGGCTTCTCAACTCAAAACATATAATAATCCCGAGCTTTGTCTCATTTATTTCTAAAATTTTTTTCTTTTTACCAGGAGAAAAAGGATTATCTATTTTCGGAAAAAGTAAAAATTTCTCAGCCAAAACCTCTATTTTTTTGGGAGAAACAAGGTAAACAGCGTTGTAAATCTGTCTATTTTCGTAAAAAGGAGCACCGATTAGTATATGTTTTTTATAAGTATTGGCTAAATCTTTAATCTCTGAAAGTGCAGAATCAATATTTTTTTGAGAAAAAGAAGAAAAAGGAAATTTGTAACCTGTTAAAGCTAATTCAGGGAAAATGACAAACTCACCTTTAGAATTTTTGATAAAATCTTTAATTTTTGATAAATTTTTTTCTAAATTATGAGAAACTTTAATTTGGGAGATGCTTATTTTTAGCATAAGTTCAGTCCTCTAAAAAGAACTTCTTGCTACTGCCAGAACATAAACCTCTTTTGCACCTTTATTTTTCAAAGCCTTTGCTGCCTCGTTTAAAGTTGCTCCGGTTGTCATCACATCATCTATTATTAAAACAGATTTTTCTTTAACATCATCATCATTTGCAAGAAAAGCATTTTTGACATTTTTCCATCTTTCTTTTTGAGAGAGTTCTGCCTGTGGTTTTGTGTGTAAGGTGCGTTTTAAAAATTTGTCAGAAGGCTTTTTTCCCAAAAAACCCCAAGTAATAAGAAAGCTCTGATTGAATCCTCTTTCCCTGAGTCTTTGCAAAGACAGGGGAAGAGGAATAACTAAGTCTACTTCAGGTATATTGTCTTTAAAAACTTTATTTAAGAGAAGTCCCAATTTATAAGCCAGAGTAAAGTTTTTCCCAAATTTTATTTCATTTATCCACTCTGAGATAGGAGATTTGTAAAAAAAGGCAACAAAAGCTTTGTCAAAATAAAATTTTTGAGTTTCACAATAACTGCAATAGGATACGGTTTTATCCAGGAGATAATCCTTTAAGGATTCTTCCAAAGGAGTTCCGCATCTTGAGCAGTAAATTTTTATAAAAGGAAGCTTTTTAAAACATTCCTCACATACCAGAGCTTCTTTTTTTGTTAAAGATTTTTGACAGATTTTACAGCTTTCAGGAAAGAAAAAATGAAGAAAATTTTTAAACCATTTCACTTTTGGTTTTTATAATTTCAAGAACGAAATTTGCAGTTATAATAAGATCTTTTAATTTAATAAATTCTTCAGTTGTATGCACTTTCTGCATACCTGTTCCTAAGATAAGGCATTTTAATCCAAATTCATTAAAAACATTAGCATCAGAACCACCTTCTCTTCTTTTAAAAGTGATATTTAATCCGATTTTTTCTCCAGCCCTTTGAACAACCTTGCATAAGGGATCATCTAAAGGGATGTTAAAAGCTTTAAAAAGTCTTTCAAATTTTACCTTTCCGGATGGCACTTTTTCCTCTATTTTAGGATAGGAAGATAATACTTTATCAATCTGGATTTGAATTAACTTTTGTAAATTTAATAGTTTTTCCTCGTCATGACTTCTCATTTCACCTGTAGCTTCAGCATAATCAGGAACAATGTTGATATAATTTCCACCTTTTATAATTCCTACATTCATTGTGGTTTCTTCATCAATTCTTCCAAAAGATAGTCCCGCAAGAACTTGAGAAAGAATATGTATAGCATTAATTCCCTTTTCTGGCTCAAGACCTGCATGAGCAGATTTTCCCTTAATTTCAATCTTAAATTGATAGGAAGAGGGAGCAGCATTAATTACCTCTGCAGGATTTTCACTATCAAGCACAAATCCTTCTCTGGCATCAATGAGATTATAGTCTAAATACTTTGCTCCAAGAAGTCCAATTTCTTCGCAGGTAGTAAAAATAAATTCTATGGGAGGATGGTTAATCATATTTTCTTTTAGAACTTTAGCAATCTCAATAAGAACGGCAATTCCTGATTTGTCGTCAGCTCCAAGAATGGTTTTCCCATCACTTCTAAAGATGTCTTTCTCAAAGATTATCTTAGGATTTTCACAGGGACCGACTGTATCAAGGTGAGCACAGAAAAATATAGGCTCAGAAGGGATTGTTCCAGGAATTTTTATTATTAAATTTCCTACTTCAGATCCTGTATTTTCAGAAGACTTATCAAAAAAGCATCTATATCCGAGAGCTTCAAAAATATCAGCTATATAATAAGCTAATTTTCCCTCCTTTTTTGAAGGGCTTTCTATAGTTAAAAGTGTTTGAAATTCTAAGGCCAATCTGTCCGGATCTATCATCTCATTTAATAGCGAATTCTGAAATCGGTAAATTCTCCTTTGTATGGTTCTTCTATCACTTCAACATCTTCAACTTTAGAATAGGGTGAACCTTTATAACACCAGGCAACCATCTTATCTACTGCTTCGTCTTCTCCTT
>DAIQAS010000130.1:0-2994 GCA_036781525.1 Thermodesulfobacterium sp.
CTTTCCAGATGCCTGGGTTAATCTTTCAACTGTCTTAATTGAAAAAGGTCTGTTTCAAGAAGCTATAGAAGCATTGGGGAAAGCCAAAATTTATGCACCTGAAATGGCGGTAATTTATAATAATTTGGCTGTAGCGTATTATTACCTTAAAGATAAAGAGTCTGCCATTAAAAATCTAAATAAAGCAAAAGAATTAGGATATCCTGTAAATCCAGAATTTGAGAGAATGGTAAATGAAAGTCTCTAAAACTCCTACATGTCCTTTTTGCGGAAGATTTATAGCTAAACCCACTTATTTACCTGTAGGGTTTTCTGATTTAGAAGCCGGAGTTTGTGAGTGTGGAAGTGTTTATGTATGCGATGTTACCGGATATAACAGAGGAACTGCCTTTGCTGAAGCGCTTCTTATATCCTGTGCAGGTGATTGGGATTTAGCTTGGGATCTGGAAGCAGATATAGATTATAAGGAAATCTGGATCGAAAATTATGATCTTGCTTCTCATTCCATATATCCTTCCTCAAAAAAGGTAAAAGGGGCTCTTTGTTTTATAAAACTTTCTGATGAAATAAGAGAATTTAAATCTCCTAAGCTAAAAAAATTGATAAGTACTCAAAGTATAGACGAAGAAATTCCTAAGGTTGAAAAGAGAAAATTAAGCAAAAAAGAAATAGAAGAACTTATCCAAAAAAATGAAATATCACTTCTTACAGCTTATCATGTGGTTGAACCCCTTAATCTAAATGTTTTACAGAAATTACTTTATCATCCTGATTTAGTTTTTAGAAAAAAAACTGTAATTGCTATTGGAAAAGTGACTCAAGTTCTTTCTAATATATATCCAGATAAAGTGCTTGATTTCTTAAAAAGGCTTATTTATGCTTCTGCAGATTCTGCAGCCTCTGCTTGGGGAGCTTTAGAAGCCGTAGGCGAAATCATAAGAAATACACAGGACAGATATTCCCTTTTTATTAGAAATTTATTAGCTTTTATGCATTATCCTGAGTATCGTCCCTATGTACTTTATGGACTTTACAGGGTTTCAGAAAAAAATCCTCAGGCATTAAAAAAACATAGTTATCTAAAACTTCTAAATTATATTGAGAATAATCCTGCTGAAATTCAGGGACTTATCTTAAAAATTTTTGAAAATCTAAATTCTGGAGAAATTATCTCTTATCTCTCAAAAATTAATCCGGAAGAATCTTTTGATTTTTTTAATTACGAGACACTTTCCCTAGAGAAAGTTTTCTTAAAGGATTTAATAAAAAAATTACAAAAGGAGTCTTAAATGGACAAAACCATTCTTGAAAAAGAAAGAGAGAATTTCTTAAAATTTACAGGTATGTCTGAAAATCTAAAACCAGCTTATGAATTATGTATAAAAGCATATCAGCACTGGAAAGAGGGTCGCATTCTTGATACCATACAGTTACTTGAAGACGCTCTGGGGATATTTCAAGAAAATAATTTCTATAAAGAAGTAGCTAACATTCTTGATTTCCTTGGTGATTTATACAGTATGAGAGGGAACTTTGAAAAAGCTCTTAAAGCATATAAGGCTTGTCTGGATATCTGTGAAGATTATGAAGATGAAATCAGCACTGCAATTGTAGCAGAAAAGATTGTTTCTCTTTATAGGGAAAAGAAAGAATATGAAAAAATGCTTCCCTATCTTCACAGAATTCTTGAAATTGCTGAAAAATATAGAGATGCCCACAGAGCAGCAAGAGCAATGGTAGGAATAGGAGATGTTTATCGTAACAGAAATGAAATTGACACAGCAAAGGAAGCTTACGGAATAGCCTTAAAAATTTACAGAGGAATGGGAGCAAAAGAACTTGCTGATATTATAGAGGAAGCACTCAAAGAGCTTGAAGCTATTTCCTAATCCTCAACAAATTTTCTTAATTCTTATCTTATAAACCGGTTTCTTTTTTCTTTTGAAATAAAAAATTAATATTCTGATTATAAAAAAAGCTATATAAAAACCCAAAATAGTAAAGAGGAAAAATAAAAAGGTCCCAAGTGCAAGTCCGAATAGTAAGAAGAACAGCACAAAAGCTAAGGGAGAAAGAATTATAAATACCCAGAACCAAAAACGGGACATTATTTACTATAACCTGGCAGTTCTAAATGAGTACAGGTTCCTGTTGGACAGGAATGAGATTCTGTAACCCTCGGTCTGTCTGAAGAGCTCCCAGAATCACTAACTATAGAATTAACAACACTCATAAGTCTTTTAATATTTTTACTCTGGCAGCTTTTACATTTAACTTCAGAAAGCTCTTCCTTATTTTTTAAGAAAACTTCAAATTCCGCTCCACAATCAGAACATTTAAATTCGTATATAGGCATCTCTTTAAATACCTCTATTTTTAATTTTAAAAATAATTTTAATACATAATAAACCTGTTTTCAAGAAGAAAAACATTTTTTAACTCAGCTACTTGACAAAAATGATTTCAATCCTTAAATTGAAAATAAATCTCAAATTTAAATGGGAGCACCTTATGGGAATAACTTCTGAAATTGTGAAAGATTTTAAAAATTTTATAAAGAAAAAGGGATTAAAGTATACTTCTGAAAGAGAAGAAATACTAAAAGAAATTTTGAAATCTAAAAATCATTTTGATGTAGATGAACTTTATATGAAATTAAAGAAAAAAGGCAGTAAAGTATCCAAAGCTTCGGTTTACAGAACTATACCTCTCCTTGTTGAAGCTGGATACATTCAGGAAGTTTATAAGCAGGATGCAAGATCTTATTACGAACTTACCTTAGATAAAATTCCTCATATTCATTTTATATGTATTAAATGTAAAGGTGTTGATGAAATAGTGGATGAATCTTTTGCAGAACTTATTCAAAGGGAGGCAAAAAATAAAGATTATACTCCGCTTACATATCATCTTGAAATTTTTGGAATATGTAAAACTTGTAAAAAGGAGTCAACTATTAAGAAATAGGAATTAAAAATGGGAAGCATATCTAAC
>DAIQAS010000131.1:0-2305 GCA_036781525.1 Thermodesulfobacterium sp.
CAGTCGCGTGAATGCATTTCGCAAGTACCTTGAAGAAAAGGGCATCAAGCTGGACGACGAAGACTTCAACCTGGTCGTGCAGTATCTGATGAGGCTGTTCAAGTACTTTTTCGTGAAAGTGCTGGTCAACAGGTACGGAGGGGATGTTCTTCTGGAAGAGGTTGCCAGTGAACTGTGCATGGCTGAAACGGACGTGAGAAACAATTATAAGGTTTCTGTCTTGATTGAAAACCACGTGGACGACGTGTTGAGATTTTGGATGGAAAAAGTGATAGAAAGGCTTTTTGAAACTGCTGCTTCAGAAGAAAATCTCGGAGCTGATATCGAAATTCTAATGGAGATGCTTGAATTCATGCAAAAAGAAAGAGAAGCGTGGGGAAACTTCAGTAAAGATGTAATTGAAAAAGCCATGGAGTTGATAAACTACTATCTGGAGATACACGACGGGAATTTTGGTAACAGGAAAGAAAAGGACCTTATTCTAATCCAGGTTCCTTAGAAGATAGATCAGGGGTATATGCTATATTATGTGAGGAAAATGGTAAACTGTATTTGATTGATGTTGGAGAATCCTCAGAAGTGAGAACAAGAGTAGAGACCCACGATAGAAAAGCTTGTTGGGAAAGGAATTGCAGTGGAATTATAAAATATGCGGCTTATTATATAGAGTATGGGAAGAAACCCTCAAGAGTAGAAGTAGAACAAGACATAAGAGATAATTACAATATACCCTGTGGTGAGAAATAAAATTTTAGATAGGAGATAAAACATGGAAGAAATTACAAAAACTAACAGAAAAGATAAAACTATGAATTTGTTTCAGCAAGAGGTGATAAACAATGATAAAAATGGAGCAATAAAAGTTATTTCTGATCAAGACGAGAAGCAAACTTATACAAAAGAGGAAGTTTTAAATAGCGTCATTTGGGGCGATGCATTAAAGGTTTTAAAAAAAATGCCGGAAGAAATATTTGATATGGTATTTATAGATCCACCTTATTTTTTACAACTTCCTAAAAAGGAATTAAGACGATGGACAGTTAAAACCGTTGTTGAAGGCGTTGATGACGATTGGGATAAATTCTCATCTTTTGAAGAATATGATGACTTTATTAGGAATTTGCTTACTGAAGTAAAAAGAGTAATGAAACCGAATGCTACTATTTGGCTTATAGCAACCTATCATAGTATTTTTAGAATAGGTAAAATTATGCAGGATTTAGGATACTGGATATTAAATGATATTATTTGGGTAAAAACAAATCCTATGCCTAATTGGTTAGGTGTAAGATTTACTAATGCTACTGAAACATTAATTTGGGCCGTAAAAGACAAAAGTTCTAAGAAATACACTTTTAATAAAGACTATGCTAAACAATTTGGTGTTGGGAAAATAGGGGCTAATGTTTGGGTATTGCCTTTATGTAATGGTAAGGAAAGGTTAAAGGATGAAAAAAGAAAAAAGATTCATTCAACTCAAAAGCCTATTGAATTGTTAAAAAGAGTAATTCTTACATCCACTAATGAAGGAGATTTAATACTTGATCCTGTTGCTGGAGTAGGAACTACTGGGTATGTAGCTAAAGCTTTAAAGAGAAATTTTGTAATGATTGAAATAAACTCTAAATATGTAGAATGGATAAAAAAGAGATTTGAGAAATCTTTGAGAATAACTGATAAGCCACGAGTGAGTGAGAGAAGAATTAATCAATACTTTAATCTGGAAAATAACTCATGATGGACTATCAAAAATTTTGTGGAATATTAAACAAGCATATTTTTGAGGGTGAAAAAAGGGAACTTCTTAAGAAAGTAGCTGATTGGCCTGAAAGATTTATCGGATTATTCAGGCCCTCAAAGCCTGGAACAAAAATATTGCAACATTTATTACAGTCTCATGAAATAAGGTTTGGAGATGCTTTAGAGGAATTAATTGAAGAGATATTAAAAGATTTAGGATATTCAATTTTACCAAAAAGTATTATTACTGCTAATGGAGAACAATTATCTTTGGATCAATTTTTTACAAATGGGAAAAATTATTATTTCATCGAGCAAAAAATAAGAGATGATCACGATTCTACAAAGAAAAGGGGGCAAATAGCAAATTTTGAGGCAAAATTGGAAGAACTTTTTAAGACATATAAGAATAAACTTATTGGGATAATGTATTTTATTGATCCCAATTTGGTAAAAAACAAAAATTTCTATATAAGCGAATTAAACCGTCTTAATGAGTATTATAAAGTTCCTCTTTATCTATTTCTTGTATAGACCGCACATCTGACAACTTCTTTTTTCTTAT
>DAIQAS010000131.1:2381-2940 GCA_036781525.1 Thermodesulfobacterium sp.
AGATTACTCGATTGGTTAACTCAATGGAAGGAATCTCTCCCAGAAATACCAGAAATAAATTTTGATACAGAATTTCAAGATAGCTTTGAAGAAATTAAAGATTTAGAAATTAGGTATTGGAGAAAACTATTAGAGAATAAAAAATTATGGGAAGAGGGTATAATAAAAGCAATATTTAGAACTGGAGAAACGCTTAGGCTGATATTAAATTATTTTATTAGTCAAACATCAGCGCCTTATCGAAAACTTTCTAAATTACTCAAAGAAAGACTTGAGGAATATTATTAAAAAGCGGCGGAGAAGTCCGCATCTTCATAAATACCAAAAAGTTCCCAGCCCTCAAACTTTCGGATTTTAAAATAAGGATAAAAGAGAAAAATTTATTTTTCTTTGTTGGAAAAAATTTCTTTATTTCCTACTTCCTGAAGCCATTTATCAACATCTTCTTTTCTAAATCTCCATTGGTTAGCAATTTTCACAGCAGGGATTTTTCCTTCCCTTGCCATCTTATAAAGAGTAGATTTTCCTATTTTTAAATATTTTGCGGTCTCCTCAAGGG
>DAIQAS010000132.1:0-2938 GCA_036781525.1 Thermodesulfobacterium sp.
CAACCTTAAAATTTGCTTCTCCTATATTTAAAGCCTCCGGAGTCTCTCTGTACTTACTTCCTCCTGCAATTGCTATCTTGGCAGAAGAAAAATCAAAACCTCTTTTCTCTAACTCTTCTAAAAATAAAGGAAGTAAACTCTGTCCCGATAAAACTGTTTCTCCATCCTCAATCTCTATATCGTATTCCTTATAAGGCAAGACAAAATAACAAATACCTGCTATTTCGTTTTCCTTATCAATCATTCCTAAAGCAATACCACTTCCGAGGAAATCAGTTTTCAATATAACTCCCTTTTTCTCAACTATCTGATAATTACCTTTGGGAACCTTTATTATCATTTTTACACCCCTTATTCAAGAATTCTAAATTTCTTTGTAGGCGCTGTAACCACATCAAGTTTATCTATTTCCTGTAAAGCTTTCAGTACATTTTTTTCCTTGGTTTCATGAGTTAGCATAACCACAGGAACAGATCCTCTCTTTTTTTGCCTTCCAATCTGAACCACCGAAGCTATACTTATATTATATTTTCCCAAAATTCCAGATATCTTAGATAAAACACCTGGCTTATCTATAGCTGAAAATCTAAAATAATATTTAAATTCCACATCCTCTATAGGTCTTATATTAAAGAAATTGTTATTCTTTGTCAATGGATATTTTATAAAAGGTTTTTTACCAAAATAGGAATACTCTATGGCATCTATTATGTCGCTTACCACAGCACTTGCTGTAGGCTCTCTTCCTGCTCCCAATCCATAAAGTAAAATATCTCCCACGAAATCTCCGGTAATGTAAAGTGCATTATAATTTAAGCGAACAGAAGTCAATACATGGTTTTCCGGAATAAGTGCAGGATGCACTCTTACCTCAATTTTACCTTTTTTTCTTCTAGCAAAGGCAAGTAACTTTACAATATAGCCAAAGTCTTTAGCAAACTTTAAATCCATAAGGTCTATTTCGTCTATACCCTCTGTATAAACCTCTGAGACAGGTATGTAAAAGCCAAAGGCAAGAGAAGCTAAAATTGAAATTTTATGTGCAGAATCTATTCCTTTTATATCAAGAGTTGGGTCTGCTTCAGCATATCCTTTAGCCTGAGCAGACTTTAATGCATCTTTAAAATTTAAATTATTCTCAAGCATTCTGGTTAGAACATAGTTAGTAGTTCCGTTTATAATTCCTATTATGGACTTGATATTGTTTCCAATTAACGCTTCTTTCAGGGTTTTTATTACAGGAATTCCACCTCCCACTGAAGCTTCAAACCCCAGAAACCTTTTTCTCCTTCTTGCTTCCTCCCAGATTTCATTTCCGTGCTGAGCTAAAATTGCCTTATTTGCTGTAACCACTTCTTTTCCCTTTTGTAAAGCCTTCAGCACATAACTTTTTGCAGGCTCTATTCCTCCCATAACTTCACATACTATAGAAATCTCTGGGTCATTAAGAACATCATCCACATCATTTGTTAGAAGCCCCCTTTCCACTTCTACTTCTCTTTTCTTTTTTAAATCTCTAACAAGAATTCTTTTCACAACTGGTTTTATTCCCACTCTTTCTTTTATGAGCTCGGCATTTTTTTGCAAAAGTTCATAAACTCCCATCCCTACAGTTCCGAACCCAAGCAAAGCTATCTTGATTTCCTTCATCTCTCCTCCCTCAAATTAATGAAAAACTACAAATAGGGCATGAGGATTCTCTTTCTTCAGAACCTCCTATGTAAATTACCTGTTCCCCTTTCGAACCATATCTGAAAACTGTAACCCCTTTTAAACCCAGTTTATAAGCTTTCATATATATATTTTTTACATCATCAACCGTTGCTTCTCTGGGCAAATTAATGGTTTTTGAAACCGCATTATGCGTATATTTCTGAAAAGCTTTTTGAATCGCTAAATGCTGATCAGGTGATATTTCATAGGTTGTAATAAAAAGCCTTTTTATCTTTTCAGGCAATTTTATATTCCTTAAAATGCCTTTTTCCTTAACTTCTTCCAAAATCTTTTCTATTTCATTTTCGGAAAATTTTTCTCTCTCTAAAATTTCAATAAAAAGCGGATGAAATTCTTTTATAAAAACATTTTCAAGTGTTCTTCTTTCGTAATAAATTCCAAAAAGAGGCTCTATCCCAGATGAAACTCCAGCAATAAGAGAAATACTTCCTGTAGGGGCAATTGTTGTAGTTGTTGCATTTCTCATAAATGGTGTTTCTGGTTTATCCCATATACTTCCTGCATAGGCAGGGAAGTTTCCCCTTTCTTTTGCAAGCTCAGATGATGCCTTAACAGATTCTTCATTTATAAATTTCATAACTTTTTCAGCAAGCTCAACTGCCTCAGAATCAGCATAAGAGACATTTAACTTTATAAGAAAATCTGCAAATCCCATAACACCAAGTCCTATTTTCCTGTTTAATCTCGTAATTTTCGTTATCTGAGGAATGGGGAATCTATTAATTTCTATTACATTGTCAAGAAATCTGACAGCTAAGTGAACTGTTTTTTTGAGCGCCTCCCAATCAATTTTTCCGTCATCAACAAAATTGGCAAGATTAATAGAACCTAAGTTACAGGATTCAAAAGGAAGAAGGGGTTGTTCTCCGCAGGGGTTTGTTGCTTCAATCTCTCCAAGATGCGGAGTGGGATTGTATCTGTTTATGGTATCTATAAAAATAACCCCCGGGTCACCCGTTTCCCAAGCTGATTCTGCTATTAAATAAAAAATCTTTTCAGGATCTACATACCTTACTATTTTTTTATTTCTCGGGTTAATTAAAGGAAATTTCTCTCCTTTCTCAAGGGCTTTCATAAATTCATCAGTTATGGCAACAGATAAATTAAAGTTGGTTAAAACATTTCCCTCTCTTTTAGCTAAGATAAATTCTTCTATATCGGGATGATCAACTCTCAAAATACCCATATTTGCTCCGCGTCTTTT
>DAIQAS010000133.1:0-2914 GCA_036781525.1 Thermodesulfobacterium sp.
TTCATACACACCTTCTTACCAATTCTAACAAAAATAGACAATCCGGTCTTGATCAGGATGACCTTCTTGATTTAGCCCTGTTAAGGTTGGATTTAATCGGTGCCTTAGAGGTTAAAGAAGATGGAGAACCGGGAAAAATTCATATTGCTCATATAATTCCTGATCCGGAATTCTTTAAAGGCGGTTTTTCTGATCAGGAAGAAAAATTCTTTCATTTTTTAAAACCCTGTTATGTGTGGGAATTGAAAGAAAATTTTCTGGATCTTATAAAAAATTTAGAAGATGAACTTGATAGAATAAAACCTCTTAAGGGGATTGATGAAAATAAAGATAGAGCTCTTCTTATATTTGTTAAAGAACCTAAGGATTTATATATTGAAGAAAAAATGGAAGAACTGGAAGAGTTGGCAAGAACTGCAGGAGTAACTGTGGTTGGAAAAATAATTCAAAAAAGAGTTTCTCCTGACCCAAGATATGTAATAGGAAGGGGAAAACTTGTAGAAGTTATGATTGAAGCCATGAGAACCAAGGCCAATTTACTCATTTTTGGCAGAGAACTTACCCCTTCTCAGGTAAGAGCCCTCACTGAAGTAACAGATTTAAGAGTTATAGACAGAACTCAGCTAATTCTTGATATTTTTGCACAAAGAGCATCTTCAAGAGAGGGAAAAATACAGGTAGAAATTGCTCAACTTAAATATACACTGCCCCGTCTCAGAGCCAAGGATGATGCTTTCTCCCGTTTAACAGGAGGAATAGGAGGAAGGGGACCGGGAGAAACTAAATTAGAAATAGACAGAAGAAGAATTAAGGATAAAATTGCCAAACTTGAAAAAGAGTTAAAAAAGATTTCCCAGGAACGAGATCTTAGAAGAAAAAGAAGGAAAAAACTTAACTTTAAAGTGGTTTCTCTTATAGGTTACACTAATGTAGGAAAAACCACTTTACTCAATACCCTTGCCAAGACCGAATACCTTGCAGAAGATAAACTTTTTGCAACCTTAGATCCTGTAACTAAATTAATAAGAACCAAGACTGGAAGAGTTTTTCTTCTTTCTGATACAGTGGGATTTATAAGAGATCTTCCAGAAGATCTTAAAAAAGCTTTTAGAGCTACCTTAGAAGAACTTTATTCTGCAGATCTTCTTCTACATATAGTTGATATCTCTCATCCTGACTTTGAAAATCATATTAAAACTGTTGAAGAAATTCTCGAAGAAATGGAACTTCTTTCTATGCCAAGAATTCTTATTTTTAATAAAATAGACCTTCTTGAAAAAAGGAAAGATTTTTCACCTCTTTGGCTAAAAAATTTAGTTTCAAAGTATAATGCTATACCTATTTCTGCCAAGACAGGAAGTAATTTGGATCTACTTGTAGAAACTATAGAAAATAAGCTTTCTATTCTTGAGAAAAACGAGGCTCTAAATCATTCTGCCTTTTCCGAAAAGGAAGTTCTCCCCAGAGCTCCTCAAGAGCATAAGTTCTTCTAACTGGTTCATAGAATATATGAACAATTACTGTTTCATAATCCATTACAATCCATTGACCCAACTCTAAACCTTCTATACCAAGTGGTCTAATTCCCAATCTTTCAAGTTCTAAATTTATAAACTCACAAAGTCCCTGAGTATGTTTTGTTGAATGAGCACTACATATTATAAAAAAATCTGCATAATCTACTTTTTTTCTTACATCTATTAAAACTATCTCTTCAGCTTTTTTTGATTCTAAAAGATTTACTATCTCCTTAGCAAGTACCTCACTTTTCATTTATATTTTTCCCTGCTGAACCAATTTGGCAAAAAATTCAAAACTTCTATCATATGTTTTCTCATACTCAGGAGGAAATACACATCCCGGGAGTTGTCTCATCCTTAAATGATATCTTAAACACTCACAACAAACACCTTTTTTAGGACAGGGCTCGTATGTGCAAATACATTTTTTTAAATTTTCATCTCTTTTACATTCCATAACTTACCTCCCCTATTCTACAGTTACACTCTTTGCAAGATTTCTGGGTTTATCCACATCACATCCTCTCAAAACTGCCATTTCATAAGCAAAAAGCTGTAAAGGAATTACATAAAATATAGGTAAAAACTCATAAAAGGTCAAGGGAATCTCCACAAGGTCTTCAGCTATTTTTTTAAATTCTTCAGAATTTTCTGAGACAAAAGCTATAATTGGACCTCTTCTTGATTTTACTTCTTCAGCATTTGAAAGAGTTTTTTCATAAACAATTCCTGTCTCTTTAGCTGCAAGGATAACTGTAGGAAAAGTTTCTTCTATTAAAGCTATAGGGCCATGTTTCATCTCTCCAGCTGCATATCCTTCTGCATGAACATAAGAAATTTCTTTCAATTTTAAAGCACCTTCAAGTGCTATGGGATAAAGAATATTTCTTCCAAGATAAAGACAGTTTCCTATGTGATGCCATTTTTCAGCCACCCTTTTAACCTCTGAGTGAGTTTTTTCTGTAAATTTTCCAAGAATTTGAGGAAGTTCTATCAGGGCTTTTACTTTTTCTTCATTTTCATTTTTATTATAAAGTAGCCTTTTTAAATAAAAGGTAAGAAGTATAAAAATTATTACTTGAGTAATAAAAGCTTTAGTTGAAGCTACACTTATTTCAGGACCTGCTTGAGTGTATAAGACTATATCGCTTTCTCTGGCAATGGTACTTCCCAATACATTGCAAATAGATAAAACTTTTGCACCAAGACTTCTGGCAAGTCTTAATCCTGCAAGAGTATCTGCTGTTTCTCCTGATTGAGAAACGGCAATGAATAGGGTTTTAGAATTTATAAGAGGAGACCTATAACGAAATTCAGAGGCAAGGTCAACTTCAACAGGAATCTCTAAGTTCTTTTCTATTAAGTATTTGGCTACAAGCCCTGCATGATATGAA
>DAIQAS010000134.1:0-2891 GCA_036781525.1 Thermodesulfobacterium sp.
GGCTTGAGCCAGTTATACATATAACCTGCAGAGATAGAAATAGAATTGCTATTCAGTCTGATTTGCTTGGGGCAGGAGCTCTTGGAATAAAAAATGTTCTTTGCTTAACAGGAGATTATATTACCTTAGGAAATCATCCTCAGGCAAAACCTGTTTTTGATCTTGATTCAATCCAACTTTTAATGCTCGTTAAAAGCCTTTCTGAGGGCAGATATTTTAATGGTGAGGAAATTAAAGGAAAAAAGCCCTATTTTTTTATAGGGGCTGTGGAAAATCCTTTTGCAGATCCCTTAGAATTTAGACCTATAAGACTGGCAAAGAAGGCAAAAGCAGGTGCAAGATTTATACAAACTCAGATAGTTTACAATTTGGAAAGGTTTAAAAAGTTTGTAGAGATGTGTAATGAACTGGGTATTTTAGAAAAGGTATATCTTCTTGCTGGTATTGCACCTCCAAAGTCTATAAAAATGCTTAAATATATGAAAGAAAAGAAAGTTCCAGGAATTGAAGTTCCTGATGAACTTATAAAAAGAATGGAGTCTGCAAAGGATGAAAGGGAAGAAGGAATAGAGATTGCTGTAGAGTTAATAGAAAGAATTAAAGAGATAAAGGGGGTTAGAGGAGTTCATATTATGGCAATAGGTTGGGAGTTTGTAGTACCTGAAATTGTAAAAAAAGCCAGACTTTATCCCAGACCAAAAAATCTGTAGTAAAATGGTTTTATTATCGGAGGAAAAGAAATGCAAAACGAAAAGGAGCTTTTAAAAAGCTTAATAGATATATTGTCTGATTTAAGACTGGGATTACAAAATATTCTTTCTGGAATTGAAAATCTGGAAGAGGGAATTAAAAAGCTTGAGGAGGGGTTTTTAGGAAAAGGGTTAGTTTTAGAGAAAAAAGAAATTTTAGAGGAAAAACCTTTAAAAATAGAAGAAAAAACTGAGGAAGAAAAATTAGAAAAAGCACTAAAACCAGAACCAGAACTGAAAATAGAGCCGGAAACAGAGTTTAAAACAGAAAGAATTTCTTTAACCGGATATAGACCTCTTTCAGAAAGGGCAAAAAGCATTCCCGAAGATCTTTATAAAGAGATCACCACAGAAAAAATAAAGGAAGTTGTGATAGGAAAAGGTGAGAAGGTCTTAAAGATAGGAGGAGAAAACATTTTACCCTTTTATTGGTTTGAAGGAAGCATGGGGAATGGAATAAAGATTGCTATGGAGATACTTGATGTTAAGCCTGAAGATTGGCCTGAAGGTTTTGCAAAATATTTTTCCGATGTATTTCATGACCCGGCTCTTTGGGCAAAAAAGTGTGTTGAGGAATTTAGAGCAGAGGCAATATGTCTTTATTTGCAAGGAACTGATCCGAATTATTTAAACCTTGATGCAGAGCATGCCAAAAAGGTGGTTAAAAGGGTGGTAGATTCTGTAGATGTGCCGCTTATTGTCTGGGGCTCTGGGAATTCTGAAAAGGATACAGAAATTTTAAAAGAGATTTCAGAAATTATAGGAGAAAGAGGTGTAGCTATAGGTCCTGTATTGGATACAAACTATAGAACCCTTTCAGCTGTAGCAATGGGATATAATTTACCTGTTATTGCTTCAACACCTATTGATGTAAATCTTGCCAAGCAGCTAAATATACTTCTTGAGAATATGGGACTTTCTCTTGATAAAATAATTATAGATCCATCCATAGGTGCACTTGGATACGGAATTGAATATGCTTATTCTGTTATGGAAAGAATAAGGATTGCAGCACTTTATTATAAAGATACCGCCTTACAGTCTCCTTTTGTTTGTGCTATTGGAAGAGAAGTTTGGAGCACCAAAGAAGTTCAGCTTCCAAGTGATGAAATCTTTGGGGATCAGGAAACAAGAGGGATACTAATGGAAGCAATTACAGCCATAGTTCTTGCTTTAGCAGGAGGAGATCTTCTTATAATGAGACATCCTAAGGCTATAGAACTTTGTAAAACCTTTTTTGAAAGTTTAAGCGAGAATTAAGAAGGGGTGAAAAGAAAATGTCAAAAATAATTGCAAGTGTAGCTATAAAGGGAGCATATAAAATTCTGGAAAGGGCTTGGGAAAAGTATGAAGAAGCAGTAAAAAAGTTTGGGAAGGAAGCCGAAATTGGATTTCCAAATACAGCTTATTATTTGCCGATAATTTATGCTATTCTTGGCTATCCTGTAAAAAAACTCGGAGATTGTGAAGAAGTTTTGCAAGAAGCTAAAAGGCTTTTACCTGAGATTCCTTCTGAAAAAAATGCTCTTCCCTATTTTGGGCCTGCCCTTGATGCTGGTATGGCAGCTTTTTTTGCAGAAGAAATAATAGAAGCCATAAGGTATTTAGAAAATCCTCACTTTTATGTTAATGCAGAAGAACCTACAGAAGAAAATATATGGCTTGGTGCAGCAGATGATGTGATTTTTAGAAAAAGAGGTGTTGAATTTGTTGATGGAACAGCTCCTGGATTTGCAGCTTTGCTTGGTTCTCCCCCTGATAAAGAAACGGCAAAAAAATTAGTTCAGGATCTTCTTGAAAAAGGTCTTTATGTTTTTATGCATGATCAAACTGACGGCATATACATGCCCTATCTTTTAAAAGAAGCAGGGATACAACTTGGTTGGCCTGTAAGATTAATTCCTTTTGGGCCAGACTATACAAGTGTGGTTTTTGCTATTGGATTTGCCTGCAGAGTTGCTATGTCCTTTGGTGGAATAAAGCCAGGAGATTATATAAATAATTTACTTTTTAATAAAGACAGAACTTACGCTTTTGTAATAGCTTTCGGTCCCCCTTCTGAAGAATGGGCAGCTAATGCAGCTGGAGCAATGAACTGGGGATTTCCGACCATTTCTGATCAGGATATACCAGAAATAAAAA
>DAIQAS010000135.1:0-2882 GCA_036781525.1 Thermodesulfobacterium sp.
TTTTCCTTATATGGTAGTATACAAAGTTAAAGAAAATATTAGATAAAGGAGGAAAAGTATGGCTTTTGTAGTAAATATAAAAAGTCTTGAGATGAAACCTCATCCAAAATTTGAAGGAGTTAAGATAGGATATATTCTCACAAAAGAAAAGCATCCAGAACTTAGTATAACTGTTTTAGAAGTTTCTCCTGGAATTGAGATACCAATTCATTCTCACGAAAAAGAGGTAGATACTATTTTTGTTTTAGAAGGTTCTGCTGAGGTATTTTTAGGTGAGGAATGGAAAAGTGTAAAAGAAGGAGATGTTATAGTTGTCAGTCCAAAAGAAATCCACGGAGTAAAGGCAATTGGTGACAAACCTCTAAAATGTTATATTGTTCATGCTCCAGCTCTCTGGTAAGGAGTTTCTATGGATACAGAAATTAATGAAAAGGCAAGAATTCTTATTTCCGCGCTTCCTTATTTTAGGGACTTTTATAAAAAGATAATGGTCATAAAATATGGTGGTCATGCTATGGTAGATGAAAAGCTCAAATCAGCTTTTGCTCAGGATGTTGTACTTATGAAGTATGTGGGTATTCGCCCGGTTATTGTTCATGGAGGAGGTCCTCAAATAAATCAAGTGATGGAAAGAATGGGGTTAAAACCGATTTTCGTTGAAGGACAGAGAGTTACAGATGAAGAAACTATGAATGTAGTTGAAATGGTTCTTGTAGGAACAGTAAATAAAGGCATAGTAAGTCTTATTAACAAGGCGGGAGGAAAGGCAGTTGGTCTTTCAGGAAGAGATGGAAATTTAATAATTGCAGAAAAGATGACCCTTTACAAATATACAGGAGAGGATAGACCTCCAGAAATTATTGATATAGGAAGGGTAGGTAAAGTAAGGGAAATTAATCCTGAAGTTTTGTACACTCTTATTGAGAATGATTTTATTCCTGTTATTGCTCCAGTTGGAGTGGGGCCTGATGGTGAGGCATATAATATTAATGCAGATTTAGTTGCTGGAGCTTTAGCAGGTGCTTTATCTGCTGAAAAGCTAATTTATCTTTCAGATGTAGAAGGAGTAAAAGATGAAAAGGGTAATTTAATCTCTACTCTTTATTTAAATGATATAGAGTCTCTCATAGAGAGAGGGGTAGTTAAAGGTGGGATGATTCCCAAGTTGAAGAGTGCAAGAAAGGCACTTTTAGCAGGTGTTAAAAAGGCACATGTAATAGACGGTAGAATACCACACAGTTTAATTATAGAACTTTTTACTGAAGAAGGACTGGGAACTCAGATTTTGGCGAAAGGAGGGGAGGAGTCTTGAAAAGAGAAATTTTTGAAAAGAGTTACGACCCAAAAAAAATTGAAGAGAAATGGTATAAAATCTGGGAAAAAAGGGGATATTTTGAACCTACCTATGACGAGAATAAGCCTAAATTTTCCATAGTTATTCCTCCTCCGAATGTTACAGGTGCACTTCATATAGGACACGCTTTAAATAATACACTTCAAGATGTTTTGGTCAGATATAAAAGAATGGATGGTTATGATGTATTATGGGTTCCTGGAACGGATCATGCAGGAATAGCAACCCAGAATGTGGTTGAAAAAGAATTAGCTAAGGAAGGACTTACAAGGCATGAGCTTGGAAGAGAAAAGTTCTTAGAAAGAGTTTGGAAATGGAAAGAGCAATACGGTAATAAAATTATAAATCAGCTTAAGAAATTAGGGGCAAGTTGTAGCTGGTCTTATGAAAGATTTACAATGGATGAAGGGCTTTCGCGTGCAGTTAAAGAAGTTTTTGTAAGACTCTGGGAAGAAGGTCTTATTTACAGAGGAGATTATATCATTAACTGGTGTCCAAGGTGTCACACAGCTCTTGCTGATTTAGAGGTAGAATTTAAAACTGTTGCAGGAAAGCTCTGGTATATAAAATATCCTCTTGAAGATGGAAGTGGATATATTGTTGTGGCAACAACAAGACCTGAAACCATGCTTGGTGATACAGCAGTAGCAGTTCATCCAGAGGATGAAAGATATAAGGATTTAATAGGTAAAAACATAAAGCTACCCTTGATAGGGAGAATAATTCCCGTTATTGCGGATAAAGTAGTTGATCCAGAGTTTGGAACCGGAGCTGTAAAGGTAACTCCTGCTCATGACTTTGCAGATTTTGAAATAGCAAAAAGACATAATCTTCCTTTCGTAAAGGTAATAGATGAAGTAGGAAAGATGACAGAAGAAGCAGGAATCTACGCAGGGCTTGATAGATTTTCTGCAAGAAAAAAAGTAGTGGAAGATTTAAAAGCACAAGAACTTTTAGAGAAAGAAGAAGATTATCAGCTTGTTCTTGGGCACTGCTATAGATGTGATACAGTTATTGAACCTTTACTTTCAAAGCAATGGTTTGTTTCAACAAAACCCCTTGCACAACCTGCTATTTCAGCAGTGGAATATGGTTTTATAAAATTTATTCCCGAAAACTGGGTTAACCTTTATTATGATTGGATGAGAAACATAAGAGACTGGTGTATTTCAAGACAAATCTGGTGGGGACACAGAATTCCTGTTTGGTATTGTAATTCTTGCGGAGAAACCATAGTAAGTAAAGAAGAAAATGTGGTAGAATGTCCCAATTGCGGATCTAAAGAATTAAAAAGAGATGAAGATGTGCTTGATACCTGGTTTTCTTCTGCTCTCTGGCCCTTTACAACCCTTGGATGGCCTGAGAAGACAAAAGCCCTTTCAACTTTCTATCCTACCTCAGTTCTGGTCACAAGCTTTGACATTATCTTTTTCTGGGTTGCTAGAATGATAATGATGGGAATCCATTTCATGGGACAGATTCCTTTTAAAAATGTTTATATACATGCTCTGGTAAGGGATGAAAAGGG
>DAIQAS010000136.1:0-650 GCA_036781525.1 Thermodesulfobacterium sp.
GTATTATAGAATTTCTCTTTGTTATCGGTTTAATTGCTATTCTTTCTTATTTTGCTCTTCCTGCTTGGGACAGATTTTTTGAAACAAACAGATTCAATAATGATATTATGGCTGTGGAACATACTGTACACTTAGCAAGATTAACTGCTATGTCAAAAACCACCAATGTAGGAATATGTGTAGAAAATAATAAAATTTTTGTATACAATGTAGGATTTGAAAGAACTACTAACAACCCATGTACTGGAGAAGTAATCTTGGAAGTAATGCCTCAAGGAAAAAATACACAAATAAAAAGTTCAAATAATATAATATTTGATCCAAGAGGATTAAATATATCATTAGGAGGAAATATCTGTATTGATAATAACAAATTCAATCGATATTATATAATTTGTGTAAGTAGAGGAGCTATAAGAGCTGATAAAGGTGAAGGAACATGCCCAAGCAGTTGCAGTTAAAAATTAAAGGATTTACCCTCATAGAGGCATTAATAGCCATTTTAATTTTTTCTTTAATTACAATAGGTATTACTCATTTGATTACAGGTTCTATAGTTTTTACAAGAGACAGAATTATAGCTGAGTGTCTTATTAATGCTGCCAATTCTGCTATAGAAGCCTGTAGAGCTGGGGTAAATTTAAATACAT
>DAIQAS010000136.1:660-1753 GCA_036781525.1 Thermodesulfobacterium sp.
ATTTTTATATTAACTTAAATAGAAATAAAGACTGTTCAAATATCACTCCACCTTCTCAATTCTGGGACGCTAATTGTGAAGAAGTTACAATTACTGCAACTTATGGAAGCTATCAACACAGATTAACTGATCTTATATGTAGATTTGGAGACGAAAACTTTTAATAGAGTTAAACGGAGTCAAGCATGAAAAAAGGTTTTACTTTAATAGAAATGTTAATAGTCATTTTGTTGGGGATGTTAATTATAGGAGCCATAGTAGGGCTTTATATAGCTCATCAAAGATTTCAAGCTCCTGCTAAAATGACATCAGATATAATAGAAATCCAGAGAGCAGGAATGGCGCAGCTTGAATGGATTTTTAGCAGATGGGGAACTGGAACCCCCTGTTACAATTATAATGCCACAAATTCTACCACCCCTGTGGTGTGCACGAGGATAACACCCTGTGACACAGCAAATATATGTGATATCAGAAATAATCCAGAGGATTGTTATCCTCCTCCAAGTAGTTTGTGTATAAGTATAAAAGATGGAAATCCTTGTGACGAAGTGTGGTTTTATGCAAATTTAGAAGGAGTAGGAGTAGTAAGTAATGTTTACAGAAATACTGCTCAATTAGTAAGTTGCAGAATAAAAACAGATAACAACAGCAATTGTTATCATATTATAAGATATGGTAAATTTTTCACCGATGACAATAACAAAGCTAAAATTTTAATTTTTGGATTAAATAATTTAAGTAGCCAGAATGAAGAATGCTTAGATGAAAAGTATTTAAATCCTTACGAATATAATACCGAAGTTGATAGAAATGCCACTATTTATAATGGTACTATAAACGGTGAAACATGGTTACTGTTAGAGGGGGGAGATATAATTGTAAGAGTCCCCAAACTTATTCATCTTTATTGTGATGAGGGGCCAGATAATAGATTGTGGTTAAAGATGGATTTAACAGATATGGCTGAAAACTGTACAGCCAATGAACCGTCTATAAATATATCTCCTGTAGAAACATTTGATGCCTCAATTGTTACAAATAATGAAGAAATATCAGATACTTTTGGAAGAAATGATCCAAATTCAGGAAA
>DAIQAS010000136.1:1833-2872 GCA_036781525.1 Thermodesulfobacterium sp.
CTATAGAACATATACGGTAGAAAGATATTTTGGGAGGTAAAAATGATAAAAAAAAATAAAGGATATGTTTTATTAATAGTACTCATTCTCTCCGCCATTATAGCCCTTATTGGTGCAGGACTTGCTTTTATGAGTAAACAGGGATTTCTTTCTACCAGAGCAAATACTCTTTTTAATAAACTTC
Organism: Thermodesulfobacterium sp.; assembly: GCA_036781525.1. Lineage (GTDB taxonomy): Bacteria > Desulfobacterota > Thermodesulfobacteria > Thermodesulfobacteriales > Thermodesulfobacteriaceae > Thermodesulfobacterium. Next base: position 2,018 of record DAIQAS010000136.1, read on the forward strand.
AGAAAGCCGCTCATTATGGAATTAATGAATCTGTAAGAAGAATTGTAGAGGGGGGAGGCATTTGTGAAGAAGGTATTATAAGTGATGAACTAAATATAGATAAAGCCACTATAAAAGTTAGCACCTCAAGGAAAGGATTTAATTTATGTTCTTTAAGAGCTGAAGCAAAATTAGGAGGAGCAAGGCAAGTTATTGTAGCTACAACCCAAGGTTTTTATGGAATTGGAACTTATACAACAAAAGGAAATGTAAGTGCTAACATTTCAGGTGGTATAATTTCAGGATGTGATTTGGCAAATAACTGTACCATTCCTGGATTTATTACTCAAGGAACTGTAAATACTTCTGCACCAACAGCCACCTGTGATAATATTGGAAGTAGAGGTATTTTTGGTACCCCTCCAACTAAACCACGAGTTCCTTTTATAGATTTAACCGGACTTGCTTTCAATGCAGACTGTTTTGCTTGTCTTCTTGGAATTTTCGAAAAGGAAGATAATTATCAAGGATATCCCATGGGTCTTGGAAGCAATCCCTTATGGAGGGATGAAAATGGAACCGCAAGAAAAGATGTAAGTTTTGTCGGATCTGTTGAGGATTGTAAAAATTGTCCTAATCTTTTTGAAATTGACGAAGCAGCTTCAATTATAGGAGACATGTCAATTGATTTTCCAGATTTTGGTGAGATACCTGATCATGACGATTGTATAAATATTCAGGACTCTACAATAAACTTATCCAATGTAGATAAAAGATGTATTGAATCTACCAATAGTTCCGCATCCTCATTGACTATTAAAGGGCTCCCTCCTGAAAATTTGAAAACAGTATTTATATACAGAAATATAAATCTGT
>DAIQAS010000137.1:0-1080 GCA_036781525.1 Thermodesulfobacterium sp.
TTTACAGTAGTACCGCTTCCCAAAAAGGGGTCAAGAACAACATCATCAACGAATGTGTACATTTTTATAAGCCTCTTTGGCAACTCCTCCGGGAACATTGCTTCATGTCCTATCTGCCTAGCACCACCAAAATACCAGTGCCCGTAGAAATATTCTTTCCATTCTTCCTTAGTTAGTTTGGATTTTTCTTTAATTTCCTTTGGAATTCTCCCATCTTTTCCAGGTTTTTTAAAAATGAGTATAAATTCATAGTCAATCTCAACCATCCCATTAGGCGGATAGGGATAGGAACCCATCACATTTGCTCCACCGGTGGTGTTCATCGTTGTTTTTTTCTGCCAGATTATTGAACCCATGTAATCAAATCCTATATCCTCGCACTGAGCTATAAACTCAGCATGGAGTGGTATTACTTTATACCTGCCATAAATTAAAGACCTTGCAAATTGATCGCCTATGTTTATACATAATCTTCTTCCTGGTTTAAGAACCCGATAACATTCTTTCCAGACTCTGTATAAATCTTTCAAATATTCATGCAAGCTTTGTCCATATCCTATTTGTCCCTCCACTCCGTAATCTTTAATATGCCAGTAAGGAGGAGAAGTAACAACTAAATCTACACTATTGTTCTCAACTTCTATCATTTTTCGGCTATCACCGATTATTATTTTCGCCCAGTTGTTCATTGGTTTAAATTATATTTCAATTTTGGCTTTGGATAATTTATTAAGAATATAATTTATAAATGCAGAACATAAAACTAAAATAAATTTTGCATCTTCAAAATCCAGATTTGGTTTATTCGAAAGCGCGTGCCTTATTCCTTCAGCATCGCTTGTATATCCATATAAATTGCTAATAGCCTTTTTTAGAGCAGGATGTAAGCCAATCTTTTTTTCTATAATATTTAGTACCTGATCCAATTTAGCTTTTTCTTTTTTTGCTATCAATTTACAAAGAGCTTCTACTGCACTAATAGCTTCTTTTATTGAATTCCTATAGTCTGGAGACTTTCTGTCTGCTAATTTTTCTAAAGCTGTTTTCAAATGAATATTGACAGGGCTTAAAGATTGAGAG
>DAIQAS010000137.1:1090-2771 GCA_036781525.1 Thermodesulfobacterium sp.
TTTTTCAATTTCTTCAATTTCTATTTTTGATGTAATGGGTGCAATTTTACCTCCAATAAAGCGATATCCTGACATTTCCTGTTCTAAGAAATTATTACAAACATTCATAAACAATTGATTAAGAGGCTTATCAGGATAATTATTAGCTATGAATTCTATAAAATCGTAAATTTCATACCACTCACAATTAAAAAAATACTTTTTGATTTGCTCATATGTATAAGGCCAGTAGTTATTCAAAGTATCAAGCGGTTTTTTGAAATAAGAAAGCCATAATTTTTGGCATAAAAATTCAATATTTTCATTATGAGAAATGCGCATTATACCTTCCATTTGCTTCCAATATACTAAATATAAAGCATTCCATAAATTATTTCTTAATTCACTATCTATAGAATCAATTTGTATTTTTTTAACTGGTTTAATACTCATTCTTTGAGAAAATAGCGCAATCTTGGTTTTATTATTTTTTACCATTTTTATAATTTTTTATACACCTTGTCTGGTAATTTTGTTAATAAAGTTATAGGCAATTCCATTTCTACTCCAAATTTTTCAAACTCTTCCTCTGTGTGTGGATAAGGACAAAAGTCATGTTTTCCAGGAAGGTATCCATGAACAGGGCAGACAGAAAAGGTGGGAGTAATGGAAAAATAGGGCAGTCTAAAGTTTTCAACTATGGTTTTAATAAGCTCTTTAACAATTTTTATATCTGTGATTTCTTCTCCTACAAAAAGATGAACCACTGTTCCACCTGTAAAAAGAATTTGAAGATCATCCTGATGAGTAAGGATTTCAAAAATATCATCGGTGTAATTTACAGGAAGATGGCAGGAATTTGTATAGTATGGAGCTTCTTCTGTTCCAGAAGTTCTTATTCTTGGGAATTTCTTTTTATCTATTTTTGCAAGTCTATAACTTGTTCCTTCAGCAGGTGTTGCTTCTAAATTATAAAGATTTCCTGTTTCTTCCTGAAAGTCTGCAATTTTATCTCTCATAAACTTTAATACCTTTATAGCAAATTCCTTGGCATCTGGATCATATATGGGCTTACCTAAAAAGTTAAGACACATTTCATTCATTCCAACTATTCCGATAGTAGAAAAATGATTTGCCCAGTACTGACCTCTTGCTTCTTTTACGCTTTGTAAGTAAAACCTGGAATATGGATAAAGTCCTCTTTCGGTGAAATCTTCAATAACTTTTCGTTTTATTTCCAAAGAGGTTTTAGCAAGTTCCATAAGTGTTTCTAAACGTTCAAAAAATTCTTCTTCACAGGTAGAAAGATATCCCAATCTTGGAAGATTAATGGTAACAACTCCGATTGAACCCGTTAAGGGATTGGCACCAAAAAGTCCTCCTCCTCTTTTTCTGAGTTCTCTTTGATCCAGACGAAGTCTGCAACACATCGAGCGCGCATCATCGGGATCCATGTCAGAATTTACAAAGTTAGCAAAATAAGGGATTCCGTATTTTCTAGTCATCTCCCAGAGGGGCTCATAATCAGGATTGTCCCAATCAAAATCCTTGGTGATATTGTAAGTAGGAATGGGAAAGGTAAAAATTCTACCCTTGGCGTCTCCTGCCATCATGAGCTCGCAAAAGGCTCTGTTTATCATTGACATTTCTTTGTGAAATTCTTCATAGGTTTCTTCTTGAGGTTTTCCACCTATTATGACAT
>DAIQAS010000138.1:0-2757 GCA_036781525.1 Thermodesulfobacterium sp.
CTGTGTTAGCCGCACAATTTGGTTATTTACCTGGTTTTTTATGGATTTTGATTGGGTGTGTGGTAGCTGGTGCTGTACATGATATGGTTGTGCTTTTTGCCTCAGTAAGACATAACGGAAAGTCCCTTGCTGAAATTGCTAAAGCCCAAGTTGGACCGGTATCTTACTGGCTTGTGCTTGTTGCTACTTTATTTTTGTTAATTATTGTTTTAGCTGGTGCTTCTATCGCGGTTGTGAATGCTTTGTATAATAGTCCCTGGGGGAGCATTCACAGTTGGGGTAACCATATCGATCGCTATTTTTATAGGTATCTATCTTAAATGGTTAAGGCCAGGTAAGGTCGTAGAAGCAAGTATTATTGGTGTGATATTGATTATCTTAGCGGTTGTGGTTGGTTCTGTAATTAAAGAATCAAGTTTAGCACCTTATTTTACTCTTGATAAAAAAACACTTTCTGTAATAGTTCCAGTATATGGATTTTTGGCAGCTGTTTTACCTGTTTGGTTACTTCTTGTTCCAAGAGATTATTTGAGTTCTTACATGAAGTTCGGAACGATGTTTTTACTTGCTATTGGGGTGATACTTGTAAATCCTTTAATTAAAATGCCTGCAGTTACTCAGTTTGTGGCAGGTGGTGGTCCTGTTATATCAGGTAAGGTTTGGCCTTTTATGTTTATCACCATAGCTTGCGGAGCCATTTCAGGTTTCCATTCCCTTGTTTCATCAGGAACTACACCTAAAATGCTGGAAAATGAAAAAGATATAAGAGTGATTGGATATGGTGCTATGCTTGTAGAAGGATTTGTAGCTTTGATGGCCTTGATTGCTGCTACCGTACTTCCTACAGCAGACTATTTTGCCATAAACAGTGCTCCGGAAGCTTTTAAGAAACTCGGGATGCAGGTCCAAGATCTGCCTTATCTTTCTGCTTTAGTGGGAGAAGAGCTTGCAGGTCGTCCAGGTGGAGCGGTATCTTTGGCAGTAGGAATGGCTGATATTTTTTCAAGGATAGGTGGGCTAAGACATTTGATGAGTTACTGGTATCATTTTGCAATTATGTTTGAGGCCTTATTTATACTTACCCTTATCGATGCAGGAACAAGAGTAGGAAGATATCTAATGCAGGAGTTAGGAGGGGTGTTTTATCCAAAGCTAAGAGATTACACATGGTGGCCAGGTGTAATTGTTACAAGTGGGATATTTACATTTTGCTGGGGATATCTTCTTTATACAGGAACGATAGCTACCATATGGCCACTTTTTGGAGTGAACAACCAGCTTCTTGCTGGGATGGCATTTGCAGTAACTACAACCTATCTTTTAAGGCTTGGTAAAGCAAAATATATATGGGTAACTCTCATTCCTATGACCTTTTTGTTAATAACCACCATCGTTGCTGGCTATCAAAATATAGTTAACAACTATCTCCCTAAACAAAAATATTTACTTGCGGTGCTTTCTGTGATAATGATTTTGTTGGTTATATTGATTGTAATAGACTCTATAAGGGTATGGCTAAAGATATTTAGAGGAGAGATCCAACCTTATAAAGATAACGAAAATTCTCCTTCATTAAAAGCAGAAACAATGAAACATCTTTCTGAGTAGTCAGAAGCATAGGCATAAAGCTTGGGGCTGCACTTACGCAGCCCCCAGCTTTTATTTTGGGACAAATTTTATGAAAAGTTTCTTCGTAAAATATAGTATCTGATAAATTAGATTTACTTATTAGAAAAAAAATCGGTGGTGGTTCAGTTAATTGTGTGTGATACATAATTTTAATTTTTATGGGGGTAAGGGGTTTTTCTCGGGGAAAGGTAGTGTATTGGTATTGTCTGAGATGAACGTGAAATAGAGGGATAGAAGTTTATCTGGATTCAGGAGAAGAAAATTCTGATTTTAGGAGGACGGTTTGTTACCCCATAGGGTTAAACACAATTAAATAAACACTATGTCCAAATAGAAGCGGGGGTAAAGAGAAAGTTTAAGGATTAAGGAAGTAAGGTTAGGCCCAGCTATAAGAATGAAGGAGACTTTAAGGCAGAAGATAAGGGATCTTCAATGCTCTCACAGAATGTCAACACTAAAACCCTATCCCTTGAACATCAAGAAACATCGGGGCGAGAGGATTTGAACCTCCGACCCCCTGCTCCCAAGGCAGGTGCGCTCCCAGGCTGCGCTACGCCCCGTTATATATATAAAAGGATTTTTCAAACTAATTATAAATTCTTTTCAACAAAATACAAGCTTTGTTTATCGCTAATTCTCTATAAATTCTAAAGCTTTTTTAAGTCTTTTTTCCACTCTCTCTTTTCCTAAAACTCTCATTATCTCGAAAAGCCCAGGACTTACCGTTTTTCCTGTTAAAGCAATTCTTATAGCCTGAGCAATATTTTTTAATTTAATTCCTGATTTTTCAGCAAGGTCTCTAAGATATCCTTCCAGTGTTTTCTCATCAAAGGGTAACTCTCTAAAATCTTCAACAATTCTTTGCAATATAGGTTTGATTTCTGGAACTAAAAATTTTTTAGCTCCGTTTAAATCGTAGCTAACTTCTTCTACCAAATAAAATTCCATCATTTCAGCCATTTCAACCAAGGTTTTACTCCTTGTTTTTACCGTCTCTATAGCAGAAAAAAGATATTCTTCAGAAAAATTATCCAAATTATACCTCTTAAGAAAGTTTTTAAGATGTTCTAAAAGGTATTTATTATCGCTGTTTTTAATCCAGTAAGCATTTATGGCTAAAAGTTTGTC
>DAIQAS010000139.1:0-2730 GCA_036781525.1 Thermodesulfobacterium sp.
CACACACCGGAGCTCTTGCAGGCTTTGACAGAGCCTTTACAGAAGCTTTTAAAAAAGCAGGAATAATAAGGGTAAATACCATTCAGGAACTTTTTGAAACAGCAGAAATTTTTAAAATTAAAAATCTCCCCAAGGGAAATAGACTTCTTGTTATAACAAATGCAGGTGGACCAGGAATAATAGCTGCAGATACTGCTGATAAACTGGGAATAAAACTTGACCCCATGAGTAAAGAATCTATTGAAGCAATTATAGACAAACTTCCCCCTACTGCTTCTCTTTACAACCCTGTTGATGTTATAGGAGATGCCACATCTGAGAGATATAAAATAGTTTTAGAACAGGCTGTAAAAGATTCGGTGGTTGAAGGAATATGCGTTATTCTTACCCCTCAGGCTATAACAGATGCAAAAAATGTAGCAAAAGAGATTATAAACATAAGCCAGAGGTCAGAAAAACCTGTATTTGCCTGTTTTATAGGTGGTAAAAAAATTAAAGAAGCCGTAAATGTTCTTAAATCTAATCAAATTCCTTGTTTTTCAGACCCCTCTGTTGCAATAACTTCTTATAAAAGATTTCTTGATTACAGTATAATTAAAACCAAAAAAGAACCAGTAATACCAAAAATTGAAATTTTGCCAGAAAATAAAGAAAAAGTAAGACTCATTTTAGAAGTTTTAGAAAATGCAGGAGTAACTTCTGTGGGAGACGAAAATGCTACAGAAATTCTTTCTCTTTACGGATTTGAATTTCCCAAAAAGGGACTTGCAAGAACACCCGAAGAGGCTGTAGAGATAGCAGAAAAAATAGGATATCCTGTAGTTTTAAAGGTCTCCTCACCTAACATCTTACATAAAACCGATGTAGGCGGGGTTAAACTTAATTTAAAAACCGCAGAGGAAGTTTATAACGGATTTATAGATATCACTATAAATGTTAAAAGATTTATGCCGAATGCCTATATAAAAGGTGTTATGGTTTATGAGATGGTAACAGGAGGTAAAGAGGTCATTCTCGGAGTTTCTTATGATACAACCTTTGGGCACATGATTGCTTTTGGTCTCGGAGGTATTTATGTAGAAGTTTTAAAGGATGTTGCCTTTAGAATTGTGCCAGTTAGTAAAGAAGAAGCTTATGAAATGATAGAAGAAATAAGAGGGAGCAAAATACTTGAAGGAGTAAGAGGTGAACCACCTTATGATAAGGAAAGTATAGTTGATAAAATTTTAAGACTTTCTCAGCTGGTTATGGATTTTCCGATTATAAAAGAAATAGATATAAATCCTTACATAGTAAAGCACCAAGGCGGAGTTGCCCTTGACGCAAGAATGATATTAGGAAGAATACAAAAATAAGGGGGAAATAAAATGTTACCCGTGTTTTTTGCTTCAAATAAACCTTTTACAGGAAAAAATTTGATAGCTCTGGGACTTGCTTTAAATCTAAAAGATAAAGGATATAAAATATCCTATATGAAAGTAATAGGAAAATTTCCATACAAAAAGGACAATCAGATTGTAGATGAAGAAGCAGCTTTTATTCATTCCATGCTTGAATCCGAAGATCCTGTAGAATATTCATCTCCTTTTGTCTATACCTATCAGGTTCAGTATAAACTTTTTGAAGGAGAACCCTTAGATATAGATAAAAAGATTTTTGAGATAATGGAACACCAGAAAGATAAAGATTTACTTTTTGTAATTGGCGGAGATACCTATTTTGAAGGTTACAGTCTTGGTATCGATTCTTTAAGTATTATAAAGAAATTAAATGCCAAAACCCTTGCTATACAGATTTGGGAAGGAGAGACCTCAATAGATGACATTTTGGGTATAAAAGATATGATTAATGATAATTTTCTGGGGGCAGTTCTAAATAAGGTTCCTCCGGAACAATATTTATATCTAAAAGAAACTGTAGTCCCCTATTTAAGAAACAAAGGAGTTAAAGTGTTTGGAGTATTTAAAAAGGATAAACTTTTAGAATCTGTTACAGTTAGAAGACTTTTAGAAATAGTAAATGGTGGAATCGTTTGCGGAGAAGACAAGCTTGATGAGTTTGTAGAAAATTACTTAGTTGGAGCTATGGACCCAGGGCAGGCTCTTACCTATTTTCTTAAAGTTCCTAATAAAGCTGTAATTACAGGTGTTCACAGAACGGATATTCAGATTTTAGCCATGGAAACCTCAACTAAATGCCTAATTTTAACAGGTGGGCTTCATGCTGATGAAAACATAGTAAACATAGCTAAAAGTAAGGGTATTCCCATCATTGCCACTTCTTTGGACACTTTTTCCGCAGTTGATAGGATTCAGGATATAATGGGAAAAGCTATACTTAAAGAAAAGGATAAAGCCATAAAAGCTAAGGAAATTGTAGCCAAAGAATTTGATTTAGACGGCTTCTTAAAGGCGCTTAATTTATAGAACTGGAAGGGCACTAAAATGGTTAAAATACTTTCTGCAAAGTGGATTTTGCCTTCGGCTGAAGAAAAGCCAATTAAAAATGGGTGTATAGTTATAGATGGTGAAAAAATAGTTGATATAGGGCAACAAGAAGAAATTCTTTCTAAGTATCAAAATTCTGAAATAATTAATCTTATAAACAAAATCATTTTTCCCGGTTTAATAAATGCACACACTCATGCTCCTATGAGTGTTTTTAGAGGTATTGCGGAAGATTTACCTCTTATGGTCTGGCTTAAAGATTACATATTCCCCATCGAAGCTA
>DAIQAS010000140.1:0-2706 GCA_036781525.1 Thermodesulfobacterium sp.
AAGAAAAGATTTTTGAAATTTTAAAAGAAGAAAAGCCGGATATAGTTTTACATTTCGCAGCCTTTATCAGTGTTCCTGAAAGTGTGGAAAAGCCACTAATGTATTATGAAAACAATGTGGGAAATACTATTAAACTGCTTTCTGCCATGAAAAAAGCAGAAATTAAAAATTTTTTATTTTCTTCTTCAGCTGCAGTTTATGGAATGCCTGAGATTATACCCGTTCCTGAAACAGCTGAACTTAAACCCATAAATCCCTATGGAGAAACAAAGGCAATGGTTGAAAAAATTTTGCAGGATATGGCAAAGGCAAAGGAAATAAAATATATCTCTTTAAGATATTTTAATGTAGCTGGTGCTGACCCTGAGGGAGAATTAGGTCCAAACTATAAGCAACCCACACATTTAATTATAAGGGCTTTAAAAGTTGCTAAGGGCGAAGTTCCTTATTTAGAAATTTTTGGAACAGATTATCCCACTCCAGACGGGACCTGTATAAGAGATTATATCCATGTTATGGATCTTGCAGAGGCTCATATTTTAGCAATGGAATATCTTCTTTCTAAGGAGGAAAGCAATATCTTTAATTGTGGCTATGGAAGGGGTTTTTCTGTAAGAGAGGTTGTTTTTGCAGTAAAAAAGGTAACAGGCATTGATTTTAAGGTAATAGAAGGAAAAAGAAGACCGGGGGATCCGCCTGTTTTAATTGCTGATAATAAAAAGATTAAAGAAGTTCTAAAATGGAACCCCAGATATAATTCCTTAGAGAAAATCATAGAAGATGCTTGGAATTGGGAATTAAAACAATAGTGGAGGATTGATCAAAATGAAAATTGACCCCACAAAAATGAAAGATTGGGAAATAGCTTATGAAGCCGAAAAAAATATGAAAACTATATATCAACTGGGAGAGGAACTTGGATTAACAAAAGAAGAGCTTTTACCCTACGGACATTATATGGGGAAAATTAATTATAAAAGGGTTTTGGAAAGACTGAATAATCGTTCAAACGGCAAATATATAGATGTTACTGCAATTACTCCAACTCCACTCGGAGAGGGGAAAACAACAACTTTAATAGGATTGGTTCAAGGACTTGGGAAAAGAGGAAAAAAAGTTATAGGAACTCTCAGACAACCCTCAAGCGGTCCAACTTTTAACATTAAAGGAGGGGCAACAGGAGGAGGACTTTCTCAGGTTATTCCCTTGGATAAGATTTCCTTAGGACTTACGGGAGACATAAATGCAGTTATGAATGCCCATAATCTTGCCATGGTTGCTCTTACTGCAAGAATTCAGCATGAGGCAAATTATGATGATGAAACATTATCTAAAAAGGGATTAAAGAGATTGAATATAGATCTAAAAAGAGTGGAAATGGGATGGATTATAGATTTTTGTGCTCAGGCATTAAGACATATTGTTATAGGTCTTGGCGGAAAAATGGATGGATATCCTATGGAAAGTAAATTTTATATCTCTGGTGCTTCGGAAGTGATGGCAATTCTTGCAGTGGCAAAAGATTTAAAGGACTTAAGAGAAAGAATAGGAAAAATAGTTGTAGCTTTTGATAAATACGGAAACTCTATAAACACAGAAGATTTAGAAGTTGCCGGAGCAATGACCTCTTTACTTATTGATGCATTTAAACCTAACCTTGTTCAAACCATAGAAGGGCAACCAGTTTTAATTCATACAGGTCCTTTTGGTAATGTTGCACTCGGTCAATCATCCATTATTGCTGATTATGTGGCATTAAAACTTGCAGATTATGTGGTAACGGAATCAGGTTTTGCAGCAGATATGGGTTTTGAAAAATTCTGGAATGTAAAATGTAGAATTTCCGGACTTGTTCCAGATGCTGCAGTTATAGTTGCAACTATAAAGGCACTTAAGTGTCATGGAGGAGCTCCAATTCCTAAACCGGGAGGCTCAATTCCCAAAGAGTATTTTGAAGAAAATCTTGAATGGGTGGAAAGGGGATGCGAAAATCTTTTACACTGTATAAACATTGTTAAAAAAAGTGGAACAGTGCCTGTTGTTTGTATTAATAGATTCTATACGGATACAGAAAACGAGGTAAAACTGGTAAAAAAGATTTGTGAGGAAGTCGGAGTAAGGGTTGCAATATCAGAACACTGGCAAAAAGGAGGGGAAGGTGCTTTAGAGCTTGCAGATGTGGTTATGGATGCCTGTAAAGATAAAAAGGAATTTAAGTATCTTTACACACTTGAAGAACCTGTAAAAGATAGAATCGAAAAAATAGCAAAAGAAATTTACGGAGCAGATGGAGTAAACTTTTCTCCAACAGCAGAAGAAAAGCTAAAATTAATAGAAAAAGATGAAAAGATTAAAAAGTTTCCTATTTGTATGGCAAAAACTCATCTTTCTCTCTCTGATGATCCAAATAAAAAAGGGGTTCCTAAGGGCTGGGAGCTTAAAATAAGGGATATTTTGATTTACAGAGGTTCTGGTTTTATAGTTCCTGTTGCAGGAGAGATAAAACTTATGCCCGGAACAGGTTCAAATCCAGCTTACAGAAAAATTGATGTGGACATAGAAAACGAAAAAGTAATAGGATTATTTTAAAATATGTGGAGGTAAGATGTCAGCTAAAATTATAGATGGTAAAGCCATTTCTCAAGAGATTAGAGAAAACATAAAAAAAGAGGTTGAAAAATTAAAAGAAAAATACAATATTGTTCC
>DAIQAS010000141.1:0-2668 GCA_036781525.1 Thermodesulfobacterium sp.
GGGCAGCATATACCATGTATCCACCAGTGGTATGAAATACTCCCTTTGGTTTTCCAGTTGTTCCAGAAGTGTAAAGGATAAATAAAACGTCTTCCGCATCCATTTCTTCATATTCACAATATTCATACACTTCAAGTTCTTTCTTCAAATCGTCATATAAAACTCCTCTTTCATCTTTTAATTCTATGGGATCACCAAATCTATTTAAAACTATATAGTGCTCTATACACTCACAATCAGCTATTGCTTCTTCAGCTCTTTCAAGGAGATTAATTCTTCTTCCACCTCTATATGTTCCGTCACAGGTAATCAAGACCTTAGCTTGAGCATCCAGAATACGAACTTTTAAAGCTTCTGCAGAAAAACCACCAAAAACTACACTGTGTATAGCACCTATACGGGCACAGGCAAGCATAGCAGCAATGGCTTCTGGCATGGTTGGAAGATAAATGGTTACTCTATCTCCCTTTTTGACTCCCAATCTTTTTAAAATTTTTGCAAATTTACACACCTCAGAATGAAGCATCTCATAAGTATAAACCTTTACATCTCTATCTGGTTCTCCTTGCCATATAATAGCTGCCTTGTTCTTAGTAGCAGGATCTTCTAAATGTCTGTCTACACAGTTATAACAAGCATTTAACTTTCCACCCTCAAAGAATTTAACTTCAGGTTTATAAAAATCCCAATAACAGGTTCTATCCCAGTATTTAAACCATGTAATTAGCTCTTTTGCTCTTTCTGCCCAGAATTCATCTGGGTCATCCATTGAATATTGATAAATTTGTTTATATTGATAACGAGAAGAAATATAGGCTCTATCTTTTCCTTCTTGAGGTGGATAAAATATTCTGGTTTCTTTCAATACTGATTTAATTTCTGCCATCTTCTCACCTCCTTTTAAATCCTTTTAAATCTCTTATGTGTTCCACATTTACATAACTTTTTATTTGGTCAAACGGTTAAAGAAAAAATTCACATTATCAAAATGTTTATAACAAAATAACAATTATAAAAGCAAAACAAATTAACTCAAATTTTAATAAAACACCTTTATGAGGATAAAAAACAAAAAGTCTTTGGAATTATACAAAAGGTTTGATTATATCTCTCAGGGTTACCATTCCAATAATTTTATTTTCTGCTGAAATAACCGGAAGTCTCACAATATTAGCCATAGCCATAAGTCTTGCCGCATACTTTATATCATAATAATCTGGAACAACGATGCAGGGTTTTGTCATAACTTCAAGGACTTTTACTTTTTCAAGGGGCATTCCTTTTGCTATAACTTTATAAACAATATCTTTTACAGTAATTATTCCATAAGCATCTTCTTCGTCCACTTTCTCAACAACCAAACCTCTGTAACCAGTTTTCATCATAATTTGAGCAGCTTCTTTTACTGTTGCATTCCCATCAATAGTAACAACAGGAGAGGTCATAACATCTCTTACTCTGATTTTTTCAATTTCTATCATTGCTTCACCTCCTAAAAAGTATTTATGATTAGATTTTTACACTACCTCAAAATAAATTTTATTCAAGTGAAAATTTCCTCAAGTGAAATTTTTCTAAAAATTTATTTTCCCTTTCCTGAAAGAACGGACAAAATCTCTTTTTTTATATCCCTTACCCTATTAATGACCTCTTCTTCGTCCAAAGTAAGTATTTTATAATCCCTCATTATCCATTCTCCATCTACCATAAGATCAGAGACAAACCCACTTTTTGCACTATAAACAAGAAGTGCAAGAGGATTATAATCAGGTTGCAAAGAATAATGAGATAAATCAAGGCATGCAAGATCAGCTCTATAACCTGGTGCAAGCTTTCCGGTATCAGAAAAGCCAAGAATTTTAGCTCCCTGATAAGTTGCCATATTGAAAACATCATTAGCTTTAATAACAGAAGGGTCTTCTTTTAAACCCTTTTGCACCAAACAAGCTGTTCTCATCTCAGAAAACATATCAAGATCGTTATTACTTGCGGGTCCATCAGTTCCCAAACCCACCTTAGCTTTGGCCTTTAACATATCGGTAAGAGGGGCTATACCTGAGCCAAGTTTAAGATTACTTTCAGGACAATGAACAATTCCTGCTGAAAGATCAGCCATAAGTTTTATTTCTTCGGTATTAAGCTTTACACAATGAACAGCTATTAGATTCTCGTTAATCCCACCGAGTTCTTTTAATATCTCTACAGGTCTTTTACCGTATTTTTTATTTATTTCTTCAACTTCATCTTTTGTTTCGCAAAGATGGATATGCAGTTTTGCATTATATTTTTCAGAAAGTTCAATACATCTTTTTACCGTTTCAGGAGAACAGGTGTAAAGTGTATGAGGAGAGACTGCAATTTTTATTCGGGAATGTCTTTCAAAATTTTTAAGAAGTTCTTCTGTAAGTTTAAAGCCGTTTTCTAAGGGACCATAAGAAGGGGAGGGGAAATCAAAAAGTCCTTCACCTAAGAGAGCTTTTAAACCTGATTCCTCTACAGCCCTTATAACCTCTTTTTCAAAAAGATACATATCGCAAAAAGCCGTAATACCTGACCTTATCATTTCAATAAGAGAGAGTTTTGTTCCCCAGTAAACCCAATCTTCTTTAAGTTTAGCTTCGATGGGGAATATGTAATCTTTAAGCCAGACCATAAGAGGTAAATCTTC
>DAIQAS010000142.1:0-2667 GCA_036781525.1 Thermodesulfobacterium sp.
TTTCATCTACCTTTAAATTTATGGGATAATCCCTTTGCTCAAATAAGATATAAAGCCCCTCTAACAAAAGTTAAAGACATAATAAAAACAAATGGAGAATACAAGGTCTTTTTTGAAAATCCTGTAAAAGGTGTTACTCCTGGACAGATATGTGCTTTTTATGAAGAAAATTTTTTATTAGGAGGAGGGATAATAAAAGGGGCAATAAAATAGGATTAATCAGATGCATTTAGGTTGACAGAAAGTGGAAAAAATTGTAAGATTTTATTTTTAAAAAAGAGGGGATTTTATGGAATTCGAAGCAGTCATTGGCTTAGAGGTACATGCTCAACTTAGCACTCAGACTAAAATGTTTTGTTCTTGTTCGACAAAGTTTGGTAACCCTCCCAACACACAGGTTTGTCCAGTTTGTATGGGACTTCCTGGAGTATTACCTGTAATAAATAGGCGTGCTGTAGAATATGCATTAAAACTTGCTTTAGCTTTAAACTGTAAAATCAATTTAGAATCCATAATGGCTCGAAAAACATATTTCTACCCAGATCTTCCCAAAAACTACCAAATTTCTCAATACGAAGTTCCTATCGCGGAAGGAGGAGCTGTTGAAATTGAAATAAATGGGGAAAAGAAAAAAATAGGTCTTGTAAGAATTCACATGGAAGAAGATGCAGGAAAACTGATACATGACGAAAAAAAACCTTACTCTTATGTGGATTTTAACAGAGCCGGAGTTCCTCTTCTTGAGATTGTAAGCACACCAGAAATATCTTCTCCAGAAGAAGCAGTAGCATATTTAAAAACTTTGCGACGCATTTTAAGATATCTTGGAATATGTGACGGAAATATGGAAGAAGGAAGTTTAAGATGCGATGCCAATGTCTCTGTAAAACCAAAGGGAAGCGAAAAGTTTGGAACTAAAGTTGAACTTAAAAATATGAATTCCTTTAAACATGTAGAAAGGGCTTTAAGTTATGAAATTAAAAGACAAATCGGTCTCCTTATGGAGGGCAAAGAGGTTGTTCAGGAGACAAGATTATATGACGAGGCTACCCAGACAACTCATCTTATGAGAGGGAAAGAAGAGGCTCATGATTATTGTTATTTTCCTGACCCAGATTTAATAGAAATTAAAGTTGAAGAAAGTCTTCTTGAAAAACTTAAAGCTGAACTTCCTGAACTTCCTAAGGATAAAAAAGAAAGATTCTTAGAAGCTTACAATCTAACGCCCTATGAAGTTGATATTTTAGTTGAAGAAAAAAATTTCGCAGATTTCTTTGAAGAAACTGTAAAGATTTATCCCAATCCTAAAGCTATATCAAATTTTATGCTTACAGAAGTTTTAAGATATTTAAATCGTGATGGAAAAGATATAAAAGAAACAAGACTTAAACCCGAATTTTTAGCTCAACTTCTTGAATTGGTTGAAAAGGAAACAATTTCTATAACCATTGCCAAACAGATTTTTCCAGAAGTATATGAAAAAGGAGCAGAACCTAAAAAACTTATAGAAGAAAAAGGCCTTGTTCAGGAAAGCTCTGAGGATAAACTAAGAGTTGTATGTGAAGAAGTATTAGCAGAAAATCCCAAAGAAGTAGAAAAGTATAAAGCTGGTAAGAAAGGGGTTATAGGCTTTTTTGTGGGACAGGTTTTGAAAAAAACACAAGGAAAAGCAAATCCTAAGGTGGTTAACAGGATTTTAACTGAATTATTAGAAAAATGAAATTTTCTTTTTTAAAAGGGCAAACCATAAAAGAACCTTCTAATGCTGATTTAATTAAAACCTGGTTCTGGACCGAAAAAGGGCTTTATTTACTTGATCAAAGAAAACTTCCTTTTGAAGAAAAGTATATTCTCTGCGATAATCTTAGCAAAATAAGAAATGCTATCAAAGAAATGGTTATAAGAGGTGCTCCTGCTATAGGAATTTGTGCTGCAATTGGATTTGTTATAGAGTTTAAAAATTTTTTATCTTCTTTAAAAAGTGACGAAATTTTAATACATAAAGTTGAAGAAGAAATAGGAAAGATAAGTAATCTTTTGACCACTGCTCGTCCAACTGCAGTTAATCTTTTCTGGGCTGTCTCAAGAATGAGAAAAATTTCTCTCAAATTTCTTGAAACCTTTGAAGGGAAAATAAATAAAAAAACCCTTCAGGAGCTCTGCGATATACTTGAAAAGGAAGCTTTCAAAATT
This sequence comes from Thermodesulfobacterium sp., assembly GCA_036781525.1. Lineage (GTDB taxonomy): Bacteria > Desulfobacterota > Thermodesulfobacteria > Thermodesulfobacteriales > Thermodesulfobacteriaceae > Thermodesulfobacterium. Next base: position 2,194 of record DAIQAS010000142.1, read on the forward strand.
TGGGAAGAAGATATAGAATCAAACTTAGCAATAGCAGAAAACGGAAAAGACCTTATTCCAGAAGGAGGAGTACTTACTCATTGTAATACAGGTTCTTTAGCAACAGGAGGGTATGGAACCGCTCTTGGAGTTATAAGAAAGGCTTATGAACAAAACAAAAAGATAAAAATATTTGTAGATGAAACACGTCCATTTTTACAGGGTGCAAGACTCACAGCATGGGAACTTTACAAATTAAAAATTCCTTATACTTTAATTACTGATAATGCTGCAGGTTTTCTCATGAAAAGAGGTGAAATATCTGCAGTAATAGTTGGAGCAGATAGAATTGCAAAAAATGGTGATACTGCAAATAAAATAGGAACTTATTCTCTGGCAGTTTTAGCAAATTTTCATAAAATACCCTTTTTTATAGCTGCTCCTTCATCAACTTTTGATCTTGAGATAAAAAATGGAGAAGAAATTCCTATAGAA
>DAIQAS010000143.1:0-2635 GCA_036781525.1 Thermodesulfobacterium sp.
TAAATGGAATATCAGTTAATTCAAAGAATTTCTCCCATCCAATTCTCTGAATCCAATCTCCAACTCTTTCATATTTTCTTGCATATTTAGCATAAACTTCTAATATATGTTTTACCCATTTTACTGTAGTTGGCCAGCGAGGAGGTTCATTGGGAATTCCAGTTAATACCACTCTTGAAAACTTAGGTGGAGAGATTCTATTGGAAACCTTTCCACCAACCACTATTGTAATACAGTCTCCTTCTCCGTCAGCAAGAGGCATAGCAGGACACATGGTATAGCAGTTTCCACAGAACATACAACGTTCAACATTAACTCTTACTGTTTTCTTTTTCTTTCCGTCAATTTCTACTGTAGCTGGTCTAATAGCACCTAAAGGACAGGATGCAATAGTTAGAGGAATCTCACAAACTGCCTCTAATCTCTCATCTTCAATTAAAGGAGGTTTTCTGTGAGTTCCAACAATTGCAATATCTGAGCAGTGAACAGCTCCGCACATGTTCAAACAACAGGCAAGAGCAAGTTTTGTCTTTGCAGGAAGTTTATGAGAGCCAAAATATTCAAAAAGTTCATCCATTAATGCCTTAACAACTCCAGATGCGTCAATAGCAGGTGTATGACAATGAATCCATCCCTGAGTATGAACAATGTTGCTTACTCCGGCACCTGTTCCACCAACAGGAAATTTATAAGATCCGTTGGGATGCTTTCTATTCTTTAAGTCTTCAAGAAGGGCTCTCAATTTTTCTTCGGAATCAACAATAAATTCTACATTATTTCTTGTGGTCCAGCGAACATATCCATCACAATATTTATCTGCAATCTCGCAAATCTCTCTTACATAGTCTGTTGTCTCCAAACGGGGAGTTCCGCATCTTACTACATATACTACATCTCCTGTTTCAGAAACTCTTTTAATCACACCGGGCTGTAAAATCTGATGAGATTTCCACTTTCCAAAATTTTTCTGAACAATTGGAGGCATAAACTGCCAGAAATAGGGAGGTCCTATATCTGTAATTCTATTTTCCATAGGTTTCTGGGGATTATAAAGCTTTTCTGCTAATTCTGGATCATAAGGCTTCTGAAATATAGGATCAAGCTCTTTTAATTTTTCTAAACCCATAATTCCCTCCTTTTTAATTTAATATTTTTTTAAATTTTTTTCATATTCTTAAGCTGGGTGGCGTTTTCTAAATTCTTCAATATCTCTTGTCCATCCACCAGGAACTTCTTCTTCTCTCCAGAAGATATAAGGATCAACACGAGGCATAAGAATGTGCTGAGGAATAGGCTCTATTCCAAGAACATCAACCAAGAATCTATTCAATCCTATTCTCTGAATTAATTCACCCACTCTTTCACGGTTTTTACCATTTTCCATCCAGTAATCCCAAACCTTATAAACTAAGTCTTTTATTTCGTCATAAGGAGGTTCTGTTCTCATAAATGGAATAAGAACTGTTGAAAGCTGAGCACCTTCTAAAATAACTGATTTTGCTCCGATTAAGATACAAACTCCTGTATCTGTTCCAGGTCTCAAAGCTTCTGGCATAACTGCTATACAGTGCATACATCTATTACATTCCTTATTATTAATATAAAGTTTTTGTTCTTTTTCATCCCAGAACATGCACTGAGTTGGACAAAGATCTATTACTTCCTTTTTGATATCAAAAGGACCCCAATCTCTATCAGAAAAAGCACCAGCATTAGGTGGAATTTCTCCATTTACATAAGCTCTAACTGCTTCCTGATCAATTCTAATATCATCAATCCATGTACCAATAAAAGAAAGGTCTGCTCTTGCAACAGCTGCTACACAATCAAGAGGACATCCTGAAAATTTTAATTTAAATTTATAGGGAAATGCTGGACGGTGAAGCTCATCCTGAAATGCCATACTTAACTCATAGTCCATTTCTTGAGTATCATATAAACTCCATTCACAAAGAGATTTACCCATACAACAAGCAGGTGATCTCATATTAGAACCAGATCCACCGAGATCCCAGTTCATCTGATGGGTTAAATCATAAAAGATATATTCTAATTGTTCAGTTACTGTTCCAAGAAGAATTAAGTCTCCTGTTGATCCATGTAAATTCATAATTCCACTTCCACGATGATCCCACATATCACAAATCTTTCTCAATGCTGAAGTATGATACCATTTACCTGCTGGTTGATGCACACGAATAGTATGAAATGCCCAGATTGCAGGAAACTTTTCCTGCTGGTCTGAATAACGTCCGATAACCCCTCCACCGTAACCGAAAACTCCAACAATTCCACCATGTTTCCAATGTGTCTCTCTATTCTTAAAAGATAGCTCCAATTGCCCCATAATGTCAAAACATGCTTGTTTTTTGTGTTTCTCTGCATAAGTATAAATGTCATCTACAAAGCTTGGCCAAGGACCTTTTTTAAGATCATCAACCATCGGCGTATCATGTTTTTTTACTTCACCCATAATACCCTCCCTCTATTTTTTTGGATAGAATTATTTTACAATTATCTACTACCAAGTCAAGAATAAAAAAGTCCAATTATTTAAAATGCTCTTTTAAATTTTTAAGTTTTTTAAATTTTTCATTCTTTTTTTTGTTTTTTAAAAAAATATAAAGATATATTA
>DAIQAS010000144.1:0-2627 GCA_036781525.1 Thermodesulfobacterium sp.
AACTTCTTTAAGTCCGTACCAATCTCCCTCTCCCCAGAAAATTTTTTCTTTTATTGCAGAGGGAAGTTTATTAAAAGGTAAATTAGAATCTATTCCGTATTTTTTGAGAAAATCCATAAGATCAATTTTTACTTCAAGCATAAAGGGATAATCAAGAAGAGGAATGGCTCCGTTCTTGATTGATTTTTCAGGGTGTTTTACCAGGGCCTCAAAATCAACCACTAAAAGATTGCCAAAACCTTTACACTCAGGGCATGCTCCTTGAGATGTATTAAAGGAAAAAAGATTGGGAGTTTTCGGAGGAACTTTAAATCCGCAGATTGGACAAACGAGATCCTGAAGGTAATTAATTTCTTCTCCATATATGGTTTTCACTTTTAAACGATTTGAAATTTTAAAAGCTTGTTCCACAGCATTGACGATTTCTGGAATATCCTCTTCAGAAGGTTTTAATCTGTAAATAACAATATCTATTTCTTCAGAAGGCAGTTCTTCTAATTCTTCAAGTTCGCAGACCTTTCCATTCCATAAAACTCTGCTAAAACCTGATGAAAGAAGTCCTTTTTTGAGATAGTCAAAATCTTTTATTTTTTTAGGAGAAAGAAGATAAACAGGAATGTCTTTAAATTTTTTAACTATTTCCTTAGCAATGGAATGAGAGTCTTTTATATAGATGTAAGTTTCACATCTCGGGCATTTAGGAATTCCTGCCCTGTAATATAGCATTTTTGTGAAATGACTTATTTCAGTAAGAGTAGCTACAGTTGAACGAGAGGTTTTAATATAGTTTCCTTGAGGGAAAGCAAGAGCAGGAGGTATGTTATTTATGGCCTCTGCTTTCGGTTTGGGAAGTTTTTCAAAATACTGTCTTACATAGGAAGAAAAGGTCTCTAAATATCTCCTTTGTCCTTCTGCATAAAGGGTATCAAAAACCAAGCTTGATTTTCCAGCTCCGGAAACTCCAGTAACTACTATAAGTTTGTAGAAGGGTAATCTTAGATCAAAGCTTTTAAGATTGTTTTGTGAGACCCTGAGTAATTCAATAAACTTCATTCGCCTCTAATTTTTTCCATCCGCTCCTGTGCCCTTTTGCAGTCTATACAGAGTGTAGCTTCAGGACGGGCTGTAAGCCTTTTTTCGTCTATTTCTGCTCCACAGGCTTCGCATATTCCATAACTACCATCTTCTATCTTTCTTAAAGCTTTTTCTATCTTTTTTAAAAGCTTCTGTTCTCTGTCTCTTAATCTGAGTTCAAAAGCAAGATTACTTTCTCTTGCTGCCTGATCCAGAGCATCGGGAAGAGGTTCTCCCTCTTGTGTAAGCTCCTTTTTTGTTTCCAAAATTTCTTTAAGAATTTCTTCTTTTCTTTTTAGAAGTAGTTGTTTGAAGAATTCAAGTTTCTCTTTTTCCATAAAAACCCTCCTGAGCTTTTTCTAAAAGAATTTCTCCACTTTTGCCTCCGCTTTTGTAAATTAAACGGATATCTGTTATTTTTATGCCCTTATGTAGAGATTTACACATGTCATAAATTGTTAAAGCTGCGATACATACGGCAGTTAAAGCCTCCATCTCCACTCCAGTTTTTGCAACAGTTTTAACCTTTCCTGTAATTTCTATAGCAAATCTTTCTGAAATAAAATTGAATTCTATATCAATTTTGGAAATAGGTAAAGGGTGACAAAGAGGAATAAGTTCTGAAGTTTTTTTGGCTGCAAGTATTCCTGCAACCTTTGCACAGGCTAAGAAATCTCCCTTAGGTATGTCCTGAGAAATTATCTTGGGATATATTTCTTCAGGGAAAATAACCTCTGCTTTTGCAATAGCCACTCTTTCTGTATCTTGTTTTCCACCGACATCTACCATGTGAAGTTCGCCTTTCTCTGTGAGATGAGAAAATTGAGACATTTTTAATCCCTTTATTTATTTCCAAAGATAAATTTTTCCCAGAACTTTTCTTTTTTCTTTTTATTAGAATCCTTTTGATTCAAAAGAAGCTCATTTTTAAAATCCCTAATCCCTTCTATTTCAGCAAATTTTTTTAATAACTTTTCTCCTTCTTTGCTTATTTTTTTGGGTATTTCTACCTGAATCTTTAAAATTAAATCTCCCTTTTTACCTGTTTTTATATCTGGTAGTCCCTTTCCTTCAATAACTATCTCTTCTCCTGGCTGAATTCCAGGAGGAATTTCTACTTCTAAATCTTCTCCAAAATAGGGAATTTTTATCTTGTCTCCGAGGATAGCAGAGACAAAATTAATTTTTATAATACCTATTACATTGCTTTTTTCTCTGTAAAAATACTGATGAGGCTTTATTTTTATCCTTAAAAAAAGATCTCCAGGTTTTCCCCCAAAAATTCCTGGTTCTCCTTCTTTAGGTATTCTTAAAATGCTTCCATCCTCAATTCCAGCAGGTATTACCACATCCAACTCTTTTTTCTTCCAGACTTTACCAGATCCCTTACATCTTGGACAGTGTGCTACATAAATAGTTCCTCTTCCTTTACAATCTGGACAGGTATAACTTATTCTGAAAAAACCTTCTGTATAAGTGACTCTTCCTTTACCATTACATACATCGCAATTTTTTACTCCTTTTTGAGGATCATATCCAAGACCTTTGCAAAA
>DAIQAS010000145.1:0-2620 GCA_036781525.1 Thermodesulfobacterium sp.
GTCTCATAAAAATAAAATTTGTAGTAATAGTATCTCTTAAAGCCCAAACATTTTCTTTTGGAACTTCTTTATTATCAAGCTTCCATACTGTTTCAGCAGGTTTTTTCCCAAAAACGGCAAGTAAAATATTATTCCAAGACTTTTTAAAATCATCTATACTCATCACTTTATGTCCATAAGCTGGATCTGCCAAAAATACTTTATTACCTTTTATTCCCTTCAGAATAACAAAATGTTGGTATCCATTTGTATCTAAAAGGATAATAGTGGGAAGTTTTACCAGAGGTAATTTCTCAACAAAAACTTTATACCCTTCTGCTTTAAATCCCATTCTTTCAGCACTTTCTTTAAGGTCTAACATTGAAAAACCGCGAGATTTTATTTTTTTTATGTCACTATGAGTTAATATGTCTTTTATAATCTCTTCTTCACCGATATCCAAGTTGTAATAATATTTGAGAATAGAAGCAAGAGCAGCACTGCCACAACTCAAATCATATTTTTGTTTAATAAGATTTTTGAAACGTAGTTCTTTAACACTTAAAATACGCTTTTGGATATTCACTCCATTAAATCCTGTCTTAATTTCTACTTCTCCTGGATACGCTATTTTATATAATAAAAGAATACTCATAATAAAAATTTTGATTACTTTGAAGACCATTTTAAGCCTCTTAATAAAATAGGGGGCAAAAGCCCCCTTTGTTACTTAGTTGATATTACTTAGAATCCAGCGCTAATTGGAGGAGTAGGTACATTTCCAACTGAAGGCGTATAACTAACAGAGAGAGCGTTTGCTTGTAGATTATTAGTACCGGCTGCAACATTAACACCTATATTTCCTACTGCACCTGCAAGCACGCTACCACTTAAAGATGCTGTATTTGTAGTATTAATGTTAGCAATACTTATAGGTATAGAACCTGTAATAGTTCCGGTAAGATTAATACTTTCTATACCTATATTTCCCTCAATTGTACCTTCTGCCTCTCCTTCATAGGTATTTTCTTCATAAACAGTTCCACCAGGATCCTGTGTGTATATTGTTCCTGATTCTGTTCCCTCATAAATTCCATCTAAATTGCCGAAAATATCTTCTTCCATATTAACTGTCAATTCAATAGGAATTCCATCACCCTCTGTTTCTTCTACGATAGGTTGATTGTTTACAGTATTATACATAGATTTTTGTTGCACATAAGCTACACCCATTCCAACCTTAGCTGGTCCAACAGCAATACCAAGCTGATTTGTTTGAGCATTGTCAACTCCTGCAGCAATATTAAGTCCGATATTACCCTGCGCATTTGATAATGCATTATCACTTCCAGAAGCTGTATTTGTTGCACCTTCATTTTCTACATGGTTAAACATAGCTTTTTGAACACTAAAGGTTTTGGATTCTACTAATGAAGCTTTCTGTTCACCAGCAGCAATTGCGACTACATTACTCTGTGCATTAAAATCACCTGCTGCTACATTAGCACCGATGTTACCCTGTGCACCGCTTAGCACATCGCCGCTAACTGAAGCTTCGTTTTCAGTTCCATAATTTGTAATTTCATTAAACATTAAAAACTGATCGTTCTTACTAAGTGATCTTACTAATCCGCTTACCTCCATTTCTTCGCCTTTGATGTTAATTTCAGTAGTAATAAGTGATAAATAGGCTTCTAAATCAGCTACACCCATTACCTGAAGCGTGACATCCAAATTACCACTTACTTCTCCATCTAAAGCTAAATAACCTGTACATTCTGCTCCACAAATACTATCCCATGGTATTTGTGGCAATTCTTGAGCCTTGGCTCCAACAGGAACTAATAAAGATACAGAAAATGCTAAAGCTCCTGCTAACATCAATTTCTTTCTAAGCACTCTTTTCAACATGGTACACCTCCTTTTGGTTTTATGTTATTTAAGAGTTGCCCTGTTAAAATTCAAATGAATGGTATTGGCAATACCATTTCCTATCCCAGCTGATTGATTTATCTGCACCAATCCTTTTGCTCCTGAAAATGCTGAATCAGAAATGATGTCTGAAAATTCTCCTGAATATAAAGAATTCTCTTCTAATTTTGCTACATTTTGACCAAGAGTCGAAGTATTAAGCCTTTTACCTACAGAAATAGATACTAAATTAGCCTCAGCATTACCAGAACCTGAAGCCTGATTTATAGAGAAAATACCTTTTATACCAGAAAAAGCATTATCTCCTATTAAATCTATTGCCGTTTCAGGGGTCTCACTTCTACAGATAGTTTCTTGATTAATAAAACCTCGGTTGAAACTTTCTATACCTATTATCCACATATTTGATTGAACATGGTTATCTCCTGAAGCCATATTCACTCCTGTTATTCCGGAAGATTCTTTTAATACCTCGCCAGTAATTAAACTTTGATTTATTCCTCCGGCAAAAACTTTATGAACAATTGAGAAGCTCAAAAAAATTGTTATAAGGGCTAATCTTTTCAAAATATCCTCCTATTTACCAAACATCATAATTTTAAAAACACTCACATTATTGCTACCATTCAAAATTTCTAATTGATCAGAAACTATGGTAGTATTATAAATTTTGTGTATGGATTGGTGGTAAAGATGGATTTAAAGAAAA
>DAIQAS010000146.1:0-2594 GCA_036781525.1 Thermodesulfobacterium sp.
AATATCAAAGTTACTGCAACAACAGTAAGAGTTCCTGTATTTTACGGACATGCTGAATCTGTAAATATAGAAACAGAAAAAAAGATAACTGCAGAAAAAGCAAGAGAACTTCTGGAAAAGGCCCCCGGTGTTATAGTAATTGATAATCCTCAGGAAAAACTTTATCCGCTACAGATTGAAGTTGCAGGAAGAGACGAAGTTTTTGTAGGAAGAATTAGGGAGGATTTTTCTGTGGAAAATGGGCTTAATCTCTGGGTCGTTGCTGATAATTTAAGAAAGGGGGCAGCAACAAACGCAGTACAGATTGCCGAAGTTTTAATTCAAAATTATCTTTAAACCGTAAATATTAAATGGAAATTTTTGTTGAGGAATCTGCCCTTCCCTTTCAGTTAACACAAAATATTATAAAAAAGTTTCCTTTTAAACTAATTTCTTCTTACGAAACCTTTCAATGGGAGAAAAATTCTTTTCCAAAACTTATATCTGTCGGTAAAAAAAGACTATTTTTAATGTCTTATAAAGGTAACTTCTTTAGAAAATGTCCGGGAACAAAAATTTATTACTGTTGTGGCTATAAAATTTTTCACTTCGGAGAAGGTTGTCCTTTAGACTGTAGTTATTGTATTTTACAGTGTTACTTAAATAGACCGGGGCTTAAAATTTGGGCAAATTTGATAGAGGATGGTTTGCCGGAACTTTCAAAAATTTTGGAAGAACACAAAAAAAAGAAGGAAGTTTTAAGAATAGGAACAGGAGAATTTGCAGATAGCATGGCTTTAGAATCAGTCTGTGGAGTGTCTGAAATTTTAATAAACTTCTGGCAGGCTTCAAATCCTTTAGCAGTTCTTGAGTTAAAAACAAAAATAGCTCTTTCTGAAAATTATTTTAAAAAATTTCAATCTGATCCAAAGATTATTTTTGCCTGGTCTGTAAATACAGAAAAAATTATCAAAGAGGAAGAAAAAGGAACTGCAACCCTTGAAAAAAGAATAGAGAGCGCTAAAAATGCTGTTAAATACGGATTTACAGTGGCTTTTCATTTTGATCCCATTATTTTTTATGAAAATGCCGAAAAGGATTATCCTAAAGTTTTAGAAAAAATTTTAGACTCTATCCCTCTTGAAAATATAGCTTGGATTAGTCTCGGAACTCTACGTTATCCCAAAGAGTTAAAAAATATAGCAGAAAGTAGATTTCCCAAAACCAAAATTTATTCTCAAGAATTTATAGAAGGTTTAGACGGAAAAAAACGTTATTTTATAGATTTAAGAAAAAAACTTTACTATTCTTTTAAGAAGTTAATTGATGAAACAAAAGATAAAGTGACCTATTATTTTTGTATGGAAGGAGAAAAATTGTGGGATGAAATTTTAGGGATAAAAATAAATTCTTCCTTTGAAGTTAAGGCTATTCTTGATCAAGTTGCTTTAAGACTTTGTTATGGTAAAACTAAAACAGGAGGAAGTTAGATGAGAAATGACGGGAGAGCTCCTGATGAAATAAGACATGTTAACTTTATTCTTGACTTTTTAAAAAATCCATTAAGCTCTGTACTTATTGAATTTGGGAATACTAAAGTGTTGTGCACAGTAAGTTTAGACGAAAAGGTGCCCCCATTTTTAAAGGGCACCGGAACTGGATGGATAACTGCAGAATATGCCTTTATTCCAGGTGCAACTATAGAAAGAACCCCCAGAGAAACCATGGGTAGAAAAGGAAGATCTATGGAAATTCAAAGACTTATAGGAAGGACTTTAAGAGGAGTGGTGGATTTAACAAAGCTTGGAGAAAGAACACTCTGGATTGATTGTGAAGTCTTAAATGCTGACGGAGGAACAAGAAGTGCCTCTGTAACAGGAGCTTTTGTTGCTTTAAAACTTGCAATAAAAAAACTTATAGAAAGAGGTGTTATTAATGAAGACCCTGTTATGGAATATTTGGCAGGAATAAGTGTTGGAAAAATCGGAAATGAATATTATCTTGATCTCAATTTTGAAGAAGATATAATTGCAGAAGTTGATGCCAATTTTTTTATGACTGAATCAGGTAAAATTATAGAAATTCAGGCTACAGCTGAAAAAGCACCTTTTTCATGGGAAGAATTAAGTATTATGAAAGATCTTGCCTATAAGGGAATTTTAGAACTAATAAAAAAACAGAAAGAGGTATTAAAAGATGGGAAGTAACGTTTTGCTTATAGCAACTTCCAATATAGGTAAAGTAAAAGAAATAAGTGAATTTTTGAAAAATTGGTCTCTTGAGATAAAAACTTTGCAGGATTTTTGCAAGATTGAACCTCCTGAAGAAACGGGTAAGACTTTTTTTGAAAATGCTTATATTAAAGCTAAGTACTGGGCAGAAAAAACTGGACTTATGTGTTTAGCAGATGATTCAGGACTGGAAGTAGATGTGCTAAATAAAGCTCCCGGGGTATATTCTTCTCGTTTTGCAGGAGAAAAGGCTACTGATGAAGAAAATAATAAAAAACTTTTGGAACTCCTTAAGGGTATACCTCTCGAAAAAAGAAAAGCACGATTTGTTTGCGTTATAGTAGTATATCATCCAAGTGGGAAATTTATAACCGCAGAAGGAAC
>DAIQAS010000147.1:0-2578 GCA_036781525.1 Thermodesulfobacterium sp.
AAGATGCCTTAAAGGTAAAAAGGAAAGATAAACTAAATCCTGTAAAAATTGTTACTTCTCCTTATCCGGGATTTCCTACAGATTTGCAGCCAATTTTTACAGTTCTTTTAACTCAGGCAGAGGGTATATCAATTGTTACAGAGAACATTTTTGAAAATAGATTTCTTTATGTTTTTGAACTAAACAGAATGGGAGCTAATATAGAAGTAGAAGAAAGAACAGCTATAATTAAAGGTCCCACACCTTTGACAGGATCTCCTGTTAAGGCAACAGATTTAAGAGCAGGAGCAGCTCTTGTTCTTGCTGGACTTTGTGCTGAAAACACGACAACTGTTTATAATGTGGAACTTATAGAGAGAGGATACGAAAACTTTGTGGAAAAACTCTCAGAAGTCGGAGCTGAGATAAAAGTAGAGGAGGATGAAGGTTAAGAGTTTAAAAGAAATTTTAAAGCAGGAACCGGCAGTTAATCTTCTAACTCTTGCTTTAAAAAAGAATAGACTTTCTCACGCTTATCTTTTTACCGGTCCAAAAGGAGTCGGCAAAGAAACTACAGCCTGGGCTTTTATTTTTCATCTTTTTTGCGAAAAGGATAGAGAAAACCCCTGCGGAGAATGCAGGGCCTGTAAAAAAATAGAAAAAGAAATACATCCGGATATTCAAATTATTTATCCCGAAAAAAAAGAGATAACCATAGGACAGATCAGAGAAACCATAAACTTTTTAAGATATAGACCTCTGGAATCCCAGTATAAGGTTATTCTTATGAAAGAGGCAGAAAAAATGAATCTTGAGGCAGGCAACGCTTTGCTTAAATCCTTAGAAGAACCCCCGGCTTATGCAATTTTTATTCTAATAACAGAAAACTTTAGCAAACTTTTGCCCACCGTAATTTCACGCTCTCAGATTGTAAGATTCAGAAGTCTTCCCAAAGAAGTTATAAGTGAGTTTTTGAAAAAAAGATTTCTTTTTGAAGACGAGGTTGCAGAAACACTTGCTGATATTTCTTTTGGAAGTATAGGCAAGGCCATTACCATTGCTGAAAAGGGTATTTTAGAGGAACTTAACAGTTTTGTAAAAGTAGGTTTTTCTGGGAGTCCTTTTAAAAAGTTTAAAGTTGCTGAAAGGCTTTCAGCGTTATCTTCCCAGGATCTTGATGAGTTCTTTTATCTTTTAAGCATCTGGGTCCTAAGGTCCTATCTTAAGCAAAAAGCTGATTATCCCTATCCTCAAGCCTTTCCAGAAGAGCTTTTTCAGGGCGACCCTTATTCAGCTATTAAAACCATTTATGAGGTAAAAACCGCTCTTGATTCCTATACAAATCCCGAACTCTCCTTCTATCGTCTCCTTAACCAACTTTTCTCCTCCCACCCTTCTACCACATCGGAAGTGGCATAGTTTAGCAAAAATCAAGGCAAAATCTATAAACTTAAGATTTTCAAAAAATTCTTTAAGCTTTTCCAAAAGGTCTTTATTTTGCATAATTCTTATATTAGAATATACTTTGCTTCAGGTCAAGGAGCCCTTAGCCTTATGATAACTGTTAACCAATTTTAAATTTTTGTATATAATAAAATAAGAAGAAAAAAACAAGTAAAGAAATGCAGAAGTAATTTTAAACCTAATGTAGATGATTTTTAAGGGGGTAATGATGAAGAAAAAAGGGTTTACTTTAATGGAACTTATAATAGCACTTGCCATTATGGCAATTATGGCAGCAATAGCAGTAGGGGTTTATAGAGGTTATGTAAGAAAGGCAGCTCGCTCATCTCTTCAAACAGATACGAGAAACTGTATAACCTGTGTGGCTTCAGAGCTTGCAAGGGTTGCTTTAACAGGGGGGGAGCCAAATTTTGATAATTGCACAAGCCGCGTTTCTCGATATACGGGAAGCTGTAGTGTAGATTGCGATAGTGATTACGAAACCTGCACTTGCACCTGCACAGGAACGGGTATAATATCTGATAGCACCTGTATTCTCACCACTGAAAGCTCAGAATTTGCATCAGAAAGTGTAAATTGCGAATAGATATCTTTAATATTAGGAGGGACAAGATATGCTTAAAAAGAAATTTTATGCTTATGTTGAATGGGATCCTGTAACCAAACTTTATGTGGGAATAATTCCGGGAATTACTGGCGCTCATACTCAGGCAGAGACAATAGAAGAATTGCGTAAAAATCTTCAGGAAGTTCTTGAATTATGTTTAGAAGAAATAAAAGAAGTAGAAGAAATGCCTGAATTTGTGGGTGTTCAATTAATTGAGGTTTCTGCATGAGTAAGATTCCTGTAGTTGATGCAAAAACTATGGAAAAAGTTTTGGTTTACTTAGGATTTGAGAAAAAGAGACAGAAAGGAAGCCACACTTTTTATAAACATCCAGATGGAAGAACCACAACCATTCCGCATCATAAAGGTAGAGATTTAGCTATACCTTTGATTAGAGAAATATTAAGAGAGATAGGCTTAACGGTTAATGAGTTCAAGGAAATATTAAAGAAACTTTAAATAGAATTTAAAACTAAGAACTTGATGAAATCTGGGTGCAGGTTATTTGGTCTTGTGAGTAATCATAGG
>DAIQAS010000148.1:0-2576 GCA_036781525.1 Thermodesulfobacterium sp.
CCGAAAAGGATATTGAAGATATCATTTCTAACGAAGTAAAAAAGTATATGGCTAACCTTGCACTTTATAAAAGGGTTAAGAAATTTGTTATACAGGACGAGGAATTTCCTAAAACAACCACCCGAAAAATAAAAAGGCATCTTGTAGTTCCCAAACTCATCGCTGACCTTGAAAAAAAGAACTTTTAGAGTGTTTTAGAAGAGGAACCTTCTATCTGCTGGGCTTTTCTTTCTTTTATAGCTTCCTTTAAAGGCAATTCGAGGCCTTGATTTGAAGAGGCAAAAATATATAATAAGGTTGATATGGTAAGATTAACAGAAGAAGAAATAAAAGCTATAAAAGAAACCGCGTTTGAGGTTTTTGGAAACAATGTTTCTGTATGGCTTTTTGGCTCACGGGTTAAACCAGAATTAAAAGGTGGTGACATAGATCTTTATATAGAGCTTGATGAGATGAAAAACTGGTTTATCTCTAAAACTATTGATTCTTTCATCTTTAGATTTAGTAAAATGCAAGATTCAATGGGAGAAAAGTTATTCCCATCTATTTTAATATTATTAGGAGAAGAAGTGAGAAATAAGCCCTTTATTGATATATTAAACCGTCTGGAAAGACTTGAGCTTATCTCTTCCGCTGATGAATGGAAAAAACTGCGAGAATTAAGAAATATTTTGACTCATACATACCCTTGGGAAAGAGAGGATTTACTTAAAGGTATAAAAGAAGCCTTAAAGGAAGCTGAGAAATTAGTATCAATTTACGAAACCCTTAAAGAGAAAATAAAGCCTTATTTAGCTTAAATTAATGTGTGATCTGATTCACCTTATTAAATCCACATTCTCAAATAAAGCTGAAACTGTAAAAGAAGCTCTTATTAAGTCTTCTATTATCAATCTCTTTGCAAGAGGCTTTGGTTATCTGAAGCATCTCTCCATTGCCTATCTTCTCGGCTTTTCTTTTCAGACAGATGCTGTTTTTATGGCTTTATCACTTCTGGGAATTTTTCTAATGTTTGTAGATGTTTTCGATTCAATAGGAGTGCCAAATCTTGTTAAAGCAAGACTTGAAAGCAAAGAAGAATTTTATAAACTCTCGGGACTTCTTTTCACTTTTACCATCTTTCTAACCCTTTTAATCACTATTCTTGCAATTATTTCTTATCCTTTGATTAAACTTGTTCCCTTTGGTTTTAAAAAAGAAGCCCTTAGCTATCTTAAAGTTTCTTACTTTTTCCTAATTCCCTATCTTTCTTTAAGCTTTCTTTTTCATCACTTTGGAGCGGTATTAAGGAGCTTAAGAAGATTTACTCAATATTTTATAGGAGAATTTATATTTTCCTTTTTTACTTTTATTTTTATTACCTTAGGGCTTTTATTCTGGAAGGATTACAGGGTTATACCGATTTCCCTTTCTTTATCTCAGATTTTAGCAACCCTTTATATGTGTTTTGTAGGAAAGGACTTTATACATCTCAAATTTTATTACGACAAAAGAGCTTCTTTAATAGTTAACCATTTCTTTTATCTCTCTGCTTTATACGGAGTTTTCCATCTTTTTATCCTTGTTAACAGAGCCTTTGCAAGTCTTTTAGGAGAAAAGGCTGTTTCTGCTTTAACTTATGGATTTTTAGTAGCTACAATCCCGAGAGGACTTTTTAAAATTGAACACATGGCTATTACTTCTCTTTCAGAAGCGGGAGGCTCAATTTATAAATTAAATTTTTATATTAAAAAAATATTTCAGCTAACTTTACCTATGATGCTTTTTTTCTTTATCTTTTCTAAAATCCTTGTAAAACTGTTATTTCATTACGGAGCCTTTACCAGACAGGATGTAGAGTTAACCTCTTTAGCAACTCGTTTTTATGCCCTTTCTCTTCCTTTCTTTTTTCTCTGGCCCGTTATTTACCGCGTTTTTCAAATTTTAAACTGGCTAAAACCTGTATTTGGTATTGCAATTTTAGCTGTTTTATTTAATATAGTTTTAAATTATATCTTTGTAGTGATTTTAAAACTTGGCATACCAGGAATATGCACAGCAACCTTTATAAACTATGTGTTTTTATGCTCTTTTAGTTACCTTATATTAAAATTAAATTTTGAGAAAATTGAGAATAAAATTTAATTTTAAAAACGATAATTTTATGGTTCAAAGTTTTGGAGGATGATATGGTTATTAATTGTCCTGTTTGTGGGAAAGAGGTTGAGGCTAAGGCTTACAGGGAAACCTATGTATCTGACTGGAACAAGAAAGAGTATAAGCTTTATCACTGTCCTTCTTGCGACCTTCAGTGGTGGGAGCCCTTAAAGGTTGAACCGGAGTTTTACGAAGAGGAGGGAGAAGAAGGGTATGCGGTTTTTCACCTCGGGATTTCTGAGACCTTGGGAGAAAACCATAAGATGTTTTTTAAACATTTTCCCTTAAAATCAGGAAGGCTTCTTGATGTTGGATGCGGAGATGGAAGGTTTTTAAAAAAAGCAAAAGAGGTAGGCTTTGAAGTATGGGGCATAGACTTTGATAGAAAAAGTGTTGAAGTTTGCAGGAAAAAGAGGGGGCTTGAGAATGTTTATGCTATG
>DAIQAS010000149.1:0-2567 GCA_036781525.1 Thermodesulfobacterium sp.
CTTACATTTATGCTATAGAAACGGGGCTTTCCTCTGATCCGGAAATGAACTGGCGAATCTCAAAACTTGACCACATTACTCTTATATCCTGTTCTGATGCCCATTCTCCATCTAAACTTGGAAGAGAAGCAACAGCCTTCTTTTATCCCTTAACATATGAAAATATTTATAACTCTATAAAAACAGGAAATATTGCCTTTACCATAGAATTTTATCCAGAGGAAGGAAAATATCATTACGACGGGCACAGAAACTGCAAAGTTTGTCTATCTCCCAAGGAAACAAAAGCTCTCGGATATAAATGCCCTAAATGCGGAAATCCTTTAACTGTAGGAGTCCTTCATAGAGTAGAGCTTTTAGCTGATAGGGAAGAAGGATATATACCTTCTGATAAACCACTATCTGTTCATTTAGTGCCATTAATAGAGATAATAGCCGAAGTTTTTGGTCTTAATAAATTGAGCAAATCTGCAGAAAAATTATACAAGCAGTACTTATCTCTTGCCGGGACAGAATTTGATATACTTTTAAAAGCTGATTTAAACGCTTTTGAAAAAATTTTCCCAGAAAAATTAATTGAAGGAATTAGAAGAGTAAGAGAAGGAAATATATACGCCAAACCAGGATATGACGGGGAATACGGAGTTATTAAAATTTTTGAAGAACCGGAAGAAGAACACTTACAAGGATTAAAACAGCAGAGTCTTTTTTCTTTGCAATAATTGCAACAAAATTGAAATTTCTGCAATACTTACACTGATTCTAAAACCTATATATCACATCAACTTGTCTTTTTTTCTTGTCTGTAAGGAGTCACGCTTCTGGCATTATTTTTGAAAGGTTACTATTAAAACCTAAAAGGAGGTGGGAGAATGAAAAGATACAAAGTTTCTGCCCTTTTAGTTTTTATTTTTACTTTTTTATGTCTTTTTACTCCCTTTACTTTAAAGTCCTCTTATGGAAAAGATGTAAGAATAGGAATTTCTATTAATGACGGAAAACTCTCTCATTTTTATTTTTCCATAGGAGATTATTACAGAATCCCTGTAGAAAAAGTTATTATTGTTAAAAAAAGGTATCCTTTTATCTTAGATGAGGAGCTACCAATAGTTTTTCTGATTTCAAAATACCGCGGGATTGAACCAGATATTATAATAAAAATGAGGAAAAGAGGCTATTCCTGGTATAGCATAATGATTCATTTTGATTTATATCCCGAAAGACTATTCAAAAAGTATATAGTAGTTTACGGTCCACCTTACGGAAAAGCATGGGGTTATTACAAACATCATCCCAAAAGAGAAAAAGTTATTGTATTTACAGATAGAGATATTATAGAACTCGCAAATATTAAATTTTTAGCTGAATATCATCATAAGACACCTGATGAAATCATTTACTATAAAAAGAAATGTCCAAAATATGTTGAAATTAACGAAATATTTTTAAAAAGCAAAAGAATTAAATAAGAAAAGTTAAACAATTAAAATTTAAAAAGTCCCTCCCTTTTAAAAGGGAGGGACCGAATAATCGGTTTAGTGAGCTTCGCCAGCAGGTTTTTCTTCAGCAGGCTTTTCTTCAGCTGGTTTTTCTTCTGCAGCTTTTTCTTCAGCAGGAGCTTCTACTTTAGGTGCTTCCTGAGTAGGAGCTTCTTCTTTTTTCTTGCAACCAGCAGTTAAGCTAATCATACCTACCAATGCCAAGCTCAATACGAAGGAAACCAACTTCTTCATGGCTTACCCCCTCCTTTTAAGTTTTAAATTTTAAATTAAATTATCAGACTTTTTAATTTTTTGTCAAGGGTATATTTTAAATAAATTCTCTTTGAATTAAGAGAGATTTATACAGTCCTGTCTTTAGATACTTATAAATTTTTTCTGGTTCTATTTTGAGACTTTCAAGTATGTCTTCAGGCACTTTATAATTAAACACATCAACTCCACCGCCTATACCAAGCATATTTGCTAAAATGTTTGCCAGAGCAACTATACTTGCTATATCACTCTGAAGCATAAGATCAGCGTCATGATGAGCTCTTACCGCAAAAGAAATATATTTAGGGAATTCCCATCTTTCAAGTAGATGAGCTCCTACAAGTCCATGATCCACTCCTAAAACCAACCATTCAACCTGAATAAAATCCCACTCCATTCTTTCTCTTGCGATTTTTTGAAATTCTTTAATTTCAAGTTTTGTATATAAATCAAGAACAATTTTTCCTATATCATGTAAAATTGAAGCTATATAAACAGTTTCTATTTTATGAGCTGGAAAGCCTATATCAAAAGCAATTTCCTCAGCTATAACTCCACAGGTAAGAGAATGAATCCATATATCTTCAACACTAATTCCATATCCTATTAAATCTTTATTAAAATAGTTTTTGGCAACTGACGCTACAACAATAAATTTAATCTGATTAAGCCCAAGAAACATAAAGGCTTTAAATAAAGAATCTATCTTCTGTGGCAGTCCGAAGGCTGGTGAATTCACAATTTTTAAAAAATTAGCCGTAATTCCAGGATCACTTTTTATTACTCTTTCAAGTTCTTTAAAGTCAACCTCAT
>DAIQAS010000150.1:0-2553 GCA_036781525.1 Thermodesulfobacterium sp.
TTTTAAATCCTAATAAGGAGGAGAAACCATGCGTATAGCGCAGGTTGCTCCCCTTTATGAAAGTGTTCCTCCAAAGCTTTACGGCGGGACTGAAAGGGTGGTTTCCTACCTTACAGAAGAGCTTGTGAGTATGGGACATGAAGTAGTTCTCTTTGCAAGCGGGGATTCTGAAACAAAAGCTAAACTTATTCCCATCTGTCCTAATGCTTTAAGGCTTGATAAAACCTGCAGAGATTCTTTGGTATGGCATTTATACATGCTTGAAGAGGTCTTTAAAAGGGCTCATTTCTTTGACATTATTCATTTCCATATAGAATATCTTCATCTTCCTTTGGCAACAAGATACAATGTTACCTTTGTAACAACTACCCATGGAAGGCTTGATCTTCCAGAATATGTTCCATTCTTCAAAAAGTTTAAAGATGCTCCTTTTATTTCTATTTCCAATTCCCAAAGAACACCTCTTCCTTGGTTAAACTGGCAGGCAACAGTTTATCACGGAATTCCTGAAAATCTTTATAAATTTTATCCTGAAAAAGGTAAATATCTTGCCTTTCTTGGTAGAATTTCTCCTGAAAAAAGACCAGATAGAGCTATTGAAATTGCGGAAAAGTTTGGTATGAAATTAAAAATTGCTGCCAAGGTGGATAAGGCTGATGAAGTTTATTTTAAAGAGATTATAAAACCTATGCTTAAAAGCCCCTGGGTGGAATTTATAGGAGAAATCGGAGAAAAAGAAAAAAACGAATTTTTGGGCAAGGCTTATGCACTTGTTTTTCCTATAGACTGGCCTGAGCCTTTTGGATTGGTTATGATTGAGGCCCTTGCCTGCGGAACTCCAGTTGTTGCATGGAGATGTGGATCAGTCCCTGAAATTATAGAGGATGGTAAAACAGGCTTTATCGTTGAAAGTATAGAAGAAGCAGTGTCTGCTCTTGATAAAGTAGAAAGTCTTGACAGAAATGTTTGCAGAAAAAGGTTTGAAGAAAGATTTACAGCAAAGAGAATGGCTGAAGAATATATACGTGTTTATCAGAAATTAACCTCAAAAGAAGCATTACTTAAGGCTATTTAAATCAGATGAAAGAAAATTCATCTATAGAAACTCATACTCTAAAACACGAAGAAGGATTTGCTATATTTGACGCTTACGGAAACATAGATATAGAAAGAAATCCAGAAGAAGGAATTTACTATGAAGGAACAAGATTTCTTTCATACTGTAAGCTTTATATCTTTGATGAAAAACCCATTCTTCTGAGTTCCGCAGTTAAAGAAGATAACTCAATTTTTACGGCTGATCTTACAAATCCTGACATTCTGAAAAATGGGAAAATTTTAATACCAAAGGGAACTCTTCACATTTTGAGAAGCAAATTTATGTATGAAAATTGTTGCTATGAAAAGATTTATCTCAAAAATTTTTTTACAAATTCAATTGAGCTTGAAATTAATTTTTACTTTAACAACGATTTTGCAGACATATTTGAAGTAAGGGGACTAAAAAGAGAAAAGAAAGGAAAATTTTTTCCCGTTGAGACAGAAAAAAACAGAATAAAATTTATTTATGTGGGACTTGATGGTATCAAAAGAATTACAGACATAAGTTTCAATCCCAATCCAGAAAAGATTCTTTTTAATAGAGTTATATATAAGCTCAGATTAGATCCGAAACAGAGTTTTACCTTTTATTTAACAACCAAGTGCTTAATAGAAAAGGAAAAATCATCAAAATGCAGTTATAAAAAGGCAATAAGTTACATAAGAAAGCGTTTAAAAAACTGGGAAGATAGAAGCTGTAAGATATATACATCTAATGAACAATTCAATCAATGGCTAAAAAGATCCTGGGCTGATATTGTTATGCTAACGACTACAACCCCTTATGGTCCTTATCCATATGCGGGGGTTCCCTGGTTTAATACCGTATTTGGAAGAGACGGTATTATAACAGCACTTGAATGTCTTTGGATAGATCCTTCACTTGCAAGAGGCACTTTGGCATTTCTTGCACATCATCAAGCAAAAGATATTAACCCTGAGCAAGATGCTCAGCCCGGTAAAATTATTCATGAAATAAGAAAGGGAGAAATGGCAGCAACCGGAGAAATTCCTTTTTCTAAATATTACGGAAGTGTTGATGCCACACCTCTTTTTGTAATACTGGCAAGCAAATATTATGAAAGGACAGGAGACATAGAATTTATAAAAGGTATCTGGAAAAATATCTTAATGGCTATCTCTTGGATAGATGAATATGGGGATATAGATAAAGACGGCTTTGTGGAATACCTTCCTTCTGAAAATGGATTAACCAATAAAGGTTGGAAAGATTCTGAAGATAGCGTTTTTTATGAAAATGGTGAACTTGCTAAACCTCCGATTGCTCTTGTTGAAATTCAGGGATATGTCTATAAGGCTAAAAGGGAAGGGGCAAAGTTGGCAAGAGTTCTCGGAGAAAAAGAATTAGCTTTAAAATGGGAAAAAGAATCTGAAAAATTAAAAGAACTTATTGAAGAAAAATTCTGGGACGAAGAATTAGGTTGTTTTGTT
>DAIQAS010000151.1:0-2536 GCA_036781525.1 Thermodesulfobacterium sp.
TTAGATATGCTTCCCATTTTTAATTCCTATTTCTTAATAGTTGACTCCTTTTTTAATTTATTTTGAATAAAATTAATCATCATTTTAAATATTTTCAAGATAAATGCCATTTTTTGTTTTAAAGTATTTCAAAAACATTTAAATTTCAGAAGAACAAATTAAAATAATATTTATGGACTTTAAACTTGATATAGACACTCTTATTAATTTTCTTTCTGGTTATCTTCATGGAAAAGTAAAAGCTTTAAAATTGTCAGTTATTGCTCTTTTAGCAGACGGACATCTTCTTATTGAAGACCTTCCTGGTGTAGGGAAAACAACCCTTGCCCTGGCTTTGGCAAGGTGTTTTGGGCTTGATTTTGCAAGAATTCAGGCAACATCAGATCTTCTACCTTCAGATATTACAGGTGTTTCTATTTATAACAAAACCACAGGAGAGTTTGAATTCCGCCCTGGCCCTATTTTTAGAAACATTGTGCTTGTAGATGAGATAAACCGAGCAACCCCAAAAACTCAAAGTGCCCTCTTAGAAGCTATGGGAGAAAAACAGGTTACAGTCGAAGGAAAGACATACAAACTCCCTCAACCCTTTTTTGTAATAGCCACTCAAAATCCTATAGAACTTTATGGAACTTTTCCTCTTCCTGAAGCTCAGCTTGATAGATTTATAATGAAAATTTCCATAGGATATCCTCCGAGATCAGCAGAAAAAGAAATTTTAAAAGGCGGAAGTAAGAGAGAAGAATTACACAATATTAAACCTTTTCTTTCAAAGGATGATATTTTATTTATTCAAAATCAAGTTAAAGAAATATACATATCTGACAAGATTACAGAATATATTCTTGATATTGTCTCTGCTACAAGAAAAAGCAAATATCTTCATGCAGGACTTTCTACAAGAGGAGCCCTTGCAATAGTTGCCACAGCCAAAGCTAATGCTTACCTTAATAAAAGGGATTATGTCATTCCGGAGGATATTAAAGAACTTGCAGAATTTGTTATAACTCATAGGGTTATATTTAAGGAAGAATACGAAGGAAGTAAAAGGGAGATAATAAAATCCTTGGTAGAAAGCATAAAAACACCAGTTTAATCAAATTAACAAAAGCTGGCTGGCTCTATATTGGTATAACCTTAGCTTTGGGAGCTGCTTCTGTAAATACAGGAAACAACCTTCTTTATCTTATTACATCGGCTTTTCTCAGCTTTATGTTTCTTGCAGGTGTATTTGGAAAAAGAAATGTGGAGGACTTAGATTTAGAAATTAACTTTCCAGATGAGATGTATGCCAATAAAGAGAGTTTTATAAAAATAAAACTAATTAATAAGAAAAAATTTTTCCCTTCTTTTCTTATAAGGGTTCTAATAAAGGATTTTAATGTCTCTTACCTTTTTGTATATTTTGAAAAAGAAGCCTTTGCCACACTAAAAGTAAAACCTCAAAAAAGGGGGTTACACAACTTAAAAGAAGTTTATATAGCTTCTGTATTTCCTTTTAATTTTTTTGTAAGATGGAAACGAATTGACAGAACCTTTTCTTATACGGTTTTCCCAGAACCAAAAAAATGCAGTTTCTTTTACTATAAAGACAAAAAGGCAAGAGGGGAGCTTGAAACAAATAAAACAGGATTTGAAGGAGACATGTTATCCATTAAGGATTATACAGAAGGTATTCCCGCAAAATATATTCACTGGAAAGCAACTGCTAAAACTGATACACTAAAAATAAAAGAACTTTCCGAACTTACCCATCAACCTGTAATTATAGATTTTGAGAAGATAAAAATTCCTGATTTAGAAGAGAAACTGCGATGCTTAACTTATTTAATAATAGATTTTATGAAAAAAGGTAAACCCGTAGGATTGAAAATAAAAGGCAAATTTTATAAACCTGACCTATCTTATAAACATAAGCTAACTTTACTTACTGAACTTGCCTCCTATGAGTAAAGAAAACACATATAAAATAGAAACTGCTGTTAAGTTTTTTACCTATTTTGCAGGCCTTCTCTCATTTGTTATTCTTTTTGGAAAAATTTCTTTCTTTTTCTATCTGTTTGCTCTTTTTCTCTTTTTAGGCTCTATCTACTTAGAATATAAAAAGAGCTACATTAACAGAAATCTTATTAATCTTTTTGCGATTTTTTTTGTAATATTTAAATTTTATAATATAAGTTTAGACACCATTCTTCAAATATCCCTTGAAGTCTTATTAATTTTACTTTCTCTAAAATTTCTTGAGGAGAAAAAGTTCAGAGACTATATGCAGATATATCTTATCTCAGTCCTTATTCTTGCAGGAAGCACTTTAATTTCTTTTGACATAACCTTTTTAATATACCTATTTCTTTATATTGTTATTCTAAATACTTCTATAATCTTTTTAACTTATCACTCCCAAGATAAAGAAGCTGAACTACCTGAAAAGGTATTCATAAAAATTTTTTTGAAAACCAGTTTGATACCTATTTTGGCCATTCCTCTTACCGCGTTCTTTTTTATCATACTTCCAAGAACCGACTTTCCTCTTTTT
>DAIQAS010000152.1:0-2535 GCA_036781525.1 Thermodesulfobacterium sp.
AGCAAGATCTCTAAAATATTCTTCAAGCTTCTTTTCATCTAAAGGTAATTCTTTCAAATCTTCTAAAACTCTTTGAAGTAAAGGTTTGATTTCTGGAACGAAAAATTTCTTGGCTCCATCTAAATCATAACTAACCTCTTCTACTAAATAAAATTCCACCATTTCAGCCATTTCAAGCAGGGTTTTACTCCTTGTTTTTATTGTTTCTATAGCAGAAAGAAGATATTCCTCAGAAAATTTACTCAAGTCATACCCTTTAAGAAAGTGTTTGAGGTGTTCTAAAAGGTATTTATTGTTGCTATTTTTTATCCAGTAAGCATTTATGGCTAAAAGTTTGTCCTGATCAAAGCGTGCAGGAGAGAGATTTACATTTTTTAAATCAAATTTTTCAATCAATTCTTCAACAGTAAAATATTCCTGATCTCCGTATCCCCAGCCAAGACGGGCAAGATAATTTATAAGTGCTTTCGGCAAAAAACCAGCTTCTTTATACTCTAAAATGGATTTAGCACCGTGTCTTTTTGATAACCTTGCTCCGTCAGAACCAAGAACCATAGGAATGTGAGCAAATTCCGGAGGTTCAACCCCCAAGGCTCTATAAATAAGAAGTTGTTTTGGAGTATTTGAAATGTGATCATCTCCTCTTATTACATGAGTTATACCCATAGTTATATCATCTATAACCACTGCAAAATGATAAGTGGGGGTTCCATCTGAGCGCATAATTATAAAATCATCTATTTCTTCTGCTGGAAAAACAATTTTCCCCCTAAGAATGTCCTCAAAAACCACCTCTTCTATTTCTGGGACTTTAAGTCTTAAGGCTCTCCCCTCACCTGGCCCCAAATTTTTTTCTCTACATGTGCGATCATACTTTGGCTTTAGCCCTTTTTCTAACATTTCCTTTTTCTTTTTTTCTAACAATTCCTTAGAACATTCACAATAATAAGCCTTTCCTTCTTCAAATAATTTTTGAGCATAGCTTTGATAAATCTCTAATCTCTTACTCTGAAAATAGGGACCTTCATCCCAGTCAAGTCCAAGCCACTTTAAAGCCTCCAAAATGGAATCTACATATTCCTGCTTGGACCTTTCTCTGTCTGTGTCTTCAAACCGAAGAACAAATTTTCCTTTGTTGTGTCTTGCAAAAAGCCAGTTAAAAAGTGCAGTTCTTGCTCCACCGAGATGTAAATGTCCTGTAGGACTTGGAGGAAACCTTGTAACTACCATTTTACAACTCCTTTTTAATAGATTACTATTCCTGCATATCCGACTACAGAAGAATAGTCTTTTATCACATCACCTGAGGTCATATACTCTATAAGTTCGGCTTTTTCAGCACCTAAATTTTTACATGCATTAATGGTAACAGCTACGGGATTGTATCCACAAACACTTAACCTTTCTTTAGAAACAATAGTTATAAATCCTTCCTCTGAAAGTTTAAGAATTTCTTTAATGGCTTGCATATCCTTTTCCTTAGCTATCTCATGTGGGACATAATGGCTGAAATCACTGCTCCCAACTATTAATATTTGTTTATCCGTGTGTTTTTTAATTACCTCTGCAATTCCCTTTCCTAATTCTATAATCTCTTCAAAACTCATTCTGCCCAAACAAATAGGAACTATTTTAACTTGAGGATTTATATATTGCAAAAATGGAACCTGAACTTCTATAGAATGTTCATGTAGATGCGCCATTACATCTTTTGAAAGAAAAGGAACTTCATTTACCAATTCTTCTACTAATTCCTTACTAATAAAAGCCTCGCCAAGAGGTGTAATAAATGAATCACCAAAAAATACAGATACTCTCTCTCCCAAGCCTGTATGATTAGGTCCCATTATTATAGCGATATCAGGAGGAACTATACTTCCATAAACTTTACCCGCTACCCATCCAGAATACATATACCCTGCATGAGGAACAATAATACCTTTAGCCCTAATTTTATTTTCTTTAAATTTAATAAGAGTTGAGAGGTGAAATTTTAATTCTTTGGGATTATCACTATAAAAATATCCTGCTACTGCTGGTTCTCTTTTCATTTTATTTTCTCCTTTTTTAATGTTTTTATATATTCCAGATCCTCTGGAGTATCAACTTCTGGAACATCTTTGGGGACAACTGTTACAGCTATCTTATATCCGTATTCTAAAGCCCTTAGCTGTTCAAGCCTTTCTGATTTTTCAAGCTCTCCAGGAGGAAGTCCGATAAATTTCTCTAAAAATCCTTTAGTATATGCATACACACCTATATGTTTTAAATAAAGAGGCTCTTTTCCAGGAGGCATAAAATATGGAATGGGACATCTTGAAAAATAAATTGCCCTACCCTCTTTATCTAAAACTACCTTAACTTTGTTAGGATTTTCCAAATCCTTTAAATTAGTTATGGGGGTTGCAAGGGTACTTATATGAATGTCTGAAGAAAAAAGTAAAGGTTTTATAAGTAAAGAAAAATATTCAGGAGGAAAAAGAGGTTGATCCCCCTGTAAATTTATTATTATATCTTCTTCATCAAGCCCCAGTA
>DAIQAS010000153.1:0-2523 GCA_036781525.1 Thermodesulfobacterium sp.
TTCTTCTTTTAAAATTTTATAGGGTGTTTTTTCAGTTTCAAAATCAATTCCCTTTATTCCTGAAATATGGTAATCGATTTTTTCCAAAAATTTTTTATGAGTTTTTACGGCTTCTTTTAAGGCATAAGAAGGAATAACCCATAAAACTACCTTAGAGTTTTTAAAAGCCTCCTTGGGATCGAGAGTTGCCCTAAGGTTTGGGGGAAGTTTTACTCCCGGAAGATAAAAAGGATTTTCTCTTTCTTTATTAATGGCCTCTAAAACAGCTTCTCTTCTAACAAGAAGCCAGACCTCAAGTCTCTTTTCAGCCAAAATCTTACCAAGAGCTGTTCCCCAGCTTCCCCCTCCAATAATAGTAATTTTCATTATATCCCCCAATTTTTTAAACATTAAGGTATCAAGTATTTTTGTAGTTTTTTAGGAACCCACCACTTTTCTATATTGTAGCCTATTCCGATAGCTGCAGGTTTAATTCCGTAAAATCTTTTATGAATAGCCTCTAAACTCATTGGGATATATAAAAAAGTATAGGGCTGGTCCTCTGCAAGAATTTCCTGCACCCTGTAATAAATCTTTTTTCTTTTTTCTTTATCTAAGGTATATCTCCCTTCTTCTAAAAGTCTGTCAAGTTCTGGATTTAAGTATCCTATAAAATTAAGCCCAGGAGATTTTATTTTAGAGGAATGAAAGATATCGTAAAGATCTGGATCAGGACCAGTTGCCCATCCAAGAATAACTGTTTCAAACCTTCTTGTGTCAATAAACTGGTGTATAAGGGTTGTCCATTCCATAACCCTTATATTCACCTTAATTCCTAATTTAGAAAGTTCTCTCTGGATAATCTGTGCAGCAAGAAGTCTTGAAAGATTACCCTGATTGACAAGTAATGTAAATTCAAAGGGTTTACCGTCTTTTTCAAGAACCCCGTTTTTATTTTTTTTAAATCCTACTTCCTGCAAGAGTTTCAAAGCCTTCTGAGGATTATAAGAACATGACTTTTCTATTTCTCTGTTATAAAACCAAGCATCAGGCTTATAAGGTCCATAAGCAGGTATTCCCTGTCCTAAAAGTGCTCCTTTTACTATCTCTTCTTTATTAATAGCATAACAAAGGGCCTTTCTAACCCTTTTGTCCTTAAAAAGGGGGTGTCTTAGATTGTAACCAATATAAGTAAAAGAAAAAGAGGTGTATCTGTAAATATTAAATTCACTTTTTAGCTTGCCCTCTCTTTGAAGTTTTAAATACTGCAGAGGAGTAAGAGAAACCCAGTCAACGCCTCCTGATTTTAATTCCATAAAAAGGGTGGACGGATCAGGAATAATTCTATAAATTATATAATTTAAATAGGGTCTTCCTTCATAATAAAGGGGATTATACTTTAAGACTATTTCCTGCTGTGTTTTCCATCTTTCAAATTTAAAAGGTCCGTTTCCAATGGGTTTTCTTCCAAAAATATTTCTTAAATAATCAAGATTTTTTCCCTCAAGAACATGCTTTGGAAGCACAACCAGATTTCCCCAAGAAGGAAGTGCTAATGCAAAAGGTCTTTTGTAAGTAACTTTAAATGTGTAGGGATCAATAATTTTAAATTCTTTTACCTCAAGAAAATCGCTCGCATAAGGAGAAGGTATGTCAGGAGATGTTATCAGTTTAAATCCAAAATAGACATCCTCTGCAGTAACCTCAACTCCGTCTTCCCACTTAACTCCTTTTTTAAGATAAAAAGTGATGGTTTTCTGATCAGGAGAAATTTCAAATCTCTCAGCTATCTCACCTACTATTTTTAAATCAGGAGCATATTTAACCACACCTAAAAATATACGCCCTGCAACCTCATGGCTCATTACATCTGTTGCTATCATAGGAATAAGTATACTTGCATCTGCAATAGAACCTATAACCAGGGCATCTCCATAATCGGGGCCTTTTTTGGAAGTAAAACGGGTTTTTTCAAAAGTAAAAGCACTTAAAACTGTGATTAATAAAAAAATTGTTATAAAAATACTTTTTCTTTTCATTGAGTTTCCTTTTCTTGAAGATCTCTTTTCTCCCTGAGTTTTATTAAAAAATCTTTTAATTCTTTAAATGGATCTTCCTTGGGCTTAAAGATTACAGCTATTCCTCTTGCAAAAACAAGAAAGAAAATTCCAAGCGACCACAAAAAAACATCTGTGCCAGAAAACTTACCCTCAAAAAGAAAAATCATGAATTCTCTTATAAGGAAAGCTATTATAGCTTCAATAAGTATTTCTATGTGTACCTGATGGTGTTCAAAATATTCCACAAAAGCCCTTATAAGCTCAAGAATTACTATCAGAGATAAAACATTTATTACAAGCTCCTT
Organism: Thermodesulfobacterium sp.; assembly: GCA_036781525.1. Taxonomy (GTDB): domain Bacteria; phylum Desulfobacterota; class Thermodesulfobacteria; order Thermodesulfobacteriales; family Thermodesulfobacteriaceae; genus Thermodesulfobacterium. The sequence continues at coordinate 2,345 of DAIQAS010000153.1, forward strand.
AATTCCGAGCCTTACAGTTTTTTCAGTAATTGTATACCCGAGTTCTGAAACGGTTCTTATAATTATTACAGCTGTGACAAAAATTAATATTATGATAACGAGATTGTAAGCAATTCTTATAGTATTGGAATAAACTTTTAAGAAAAAGTTCTGCAGATTAAACATTTTCACTCTCCCAG
>DAIQAS010000154.1:0-2519 GCA_036781525.1 Thermodesulfobacterium sp.
TTTGTTAAACATCTTGGATATCTTCTAAGGTCTATCATTTTTAAGCTCCATTAAAATTTTTGGTATGGTATCTGCTACCTGTGTAGCAGTATAACCAAAGGGGCCTAAACTTTGACTTAAGTATTTTCCTGCTTCTCCATGCAAATAAACAGCAAGACAAGTTGCTATAAAAGGTTCATACCTTTGAGCAATAAAGGCTCCTATAAGTCCTGAAAGAATATCCCCTTGTCCTCCCTGAGAAAGACCTGGCTCATCAATTGATGATATTCCACATCTTCCATCAGAAGAATATACTACCGTATGAGGACCTTTTAAAACTACTATAGAATCTGTCAACTCGGAAATCTTTTTGGCCGTATCCAAACGATTTTTCATAATTTCATCTTTTGAAATCTTTAAAAGCCTTGCTGCCTCTCCAGGGTGAGGAGTTAAAACCTTTGGAGCCTTATAATTTTTTAGCACCTGAGGATTCTCTGAAAGAAGAGTTAAAGCATCAGCATCAATAACTAAGGGTATCTCCAACTCGGATATTAAATCAAAAAACAAATTTTTAACCTCCTCACTTAATCCAAGTCCAGGTCCTATAACTAATATACTTTTATTTTTAGCCAATTCTAATATTTTTGTCAAATTTTTATAAGAAATTTCACCTTTATCATTTTCTTCAAAACCAGCAGTCAAAACTTCAGGAATCATTGAAGAATATACATTTTGAAGGCTTTTTGTTGAAGCAAGAGTAACAAGCCCTGCTCCTCCTTTTAAAGCACCAAAAGCACAAAGAGCCCCTGCTCCGCTTTTTCCCATGCTTCCAGCCAAAACAAGAACATGTCCAAAAGTGCCTTTATGAGTGTATCCTCTTCTTGGTTTAAAAACTTTTTTTGCCCATTCAAAATCAAGATATTCCCTTTCAGGACCCTTTTCTTCAATAACTTTTTTGGGAAAGCCAATAGGAACTATTTCAAGTATTCCCGCATATTCTTTTCCGGGATAAAAAAAATGTCCTGCTTTAGGAAGTTCAAAGGTTACCGTTAAATCTGCTTTCATAGCAGTTCCCAAAATCTGACCAGTATCAGCACATACCCCAGAAGGTATATCAACAGCAACAACCTTAGCTTCTCTTTTTTCCTTATAAGTGTTTACCTCTTCTACTATCTCTTTATAAAAGCCTTCTATCGCTCTTTTAAGCCCAGTTCCAAATATAGCATCAACAATAATATCTGGAGAAAAGGAAAAAAGTAAATTCTTAAATTGAGAAATTTCTTTAACTTCCTCTAAAGGTGTTTCAAGTCTTTCAAGAATCTTTAAATTAACAAGAGCTTCCCCTTTGTATTTTTCTTTTTCTGCAAGCAAAACTACTTTAACCTCATAATTTTTGTCCCAGAGATGTCGTGCACAAACCATTCCGTCTCCGCCATTATTTCCAGGACCACAAATTACTAAAACCCTTTTATACCTCTCTGAAGAAAAATGGTTTAAAATTTTTTCTGCAACTCCAAGACCAGCTCTCTCCATTAAAATTTCTGCAGGAATACCAATAGAATGAATTACAAACTCATCAAGTTTTCGCATTTCAGAGGCTGTAACTACCTTCATAAAAACATCCCTTTAAAAAGAGAAAGTTTAAATATTTATTAAATTACCAACTATTATCACTATACCAATAGTATATTCATTTTCGTGAGTTAAGGCAAGGTGAATTTTTTTCCCACCCCTTTTTTGAAAAACTTCTTTTGCTTTACCACTAAGCTCTAAAAAAGGAGAACCTGTTTGAGAATTCCTTTTTAAAACAATTTCTTTAAAAGAAAAAGGACTATATCCACCTGTAGCTTTAAAGAAGGCTTCTTTTGAGGCAAAAGAGGATGCTAAATGAAAGGCAGAATTTTTTCTTTTCAGTGCATATTCTATTTCTTCTTCTGAGAAAACTTTTTTTAAAAATTTTAAACCATATTGATCAAGTAGCTTTTGAATTCTTGGAATATGGACTAAATCAACGCCTATTCCTATGATGTCCATTTATTTTTGAGTAAGCTTTTCTATAAGATTAATCCTTCTTTCGTGTCTTCCTCCTTCAAATGGTGTTTCAAAAAAGGTTTTAACAATCTCTAAGGCTATTCCATCCCCTATAATTCTTCCTCCAAGAACAAGCACATTTGCGTTATTATGAAGTCTTGCCATTTTAGCTGAAAAAGGCTCATGGCATAATGCTGCTCTTATTCCAGAAAATCTGTTAGCAACAATGCTCATTCCAAGACCTGTTCCACAGATTAATATACCAAAATCTGCTTCTTTGTTTAAAATTTTTTCTATGGCTTTAGCGCCATATTCTGGATAATCGACAGATTCAGGAGAAAAGCATCCCACATCTATAACCTGATAATTCTCTTTTTGAAGAAATTCTTTTATCTTTTCTTTTAAAAAATAACCTGCATGATCTGAAGCTATTACTATTGATTTTCCCATTTTTTGAACACCAAACAGGCGTTTGTTCCTCCAAAACCAAAAGCATTGGAAATGGCAAT
>DAIQAS010000155.1:0-2495 GCA_036781525.1 Thermodesulfobacterium sp.
TAAGGCTTTCTTCTAAGGAAAGACCATATCCTCTTTTATAGAGAATCGGGAAATCTTTTTGTTTTCCTACTGCTTTAAGTAATTCAAAGTTTTGAGCATTTCTTGTCCCTATCTGAAGTATAACTCCGCACGGATTTCCTGTTAAATCAAGAGCTTCCCTTATTTCATCTATATGATGAGGTGCAAGAACTTCCATCACAATGATTTTAATTCCGTATTTCCCTGCAAGGTCAAAAAGCCAAGGAAGACACTCCTTACCATGACCTTGGAAGTCATAAGGAGAGGTTCTTGGTTTATAAGCTCCCATACGGGCACAGCATATATTATTCTCATTTAAAGCCTTAAAAATTTTTTCTGCATTTTCATAGGTATCAACTGCACAAAGACCGGCAAAAATATGAAAAGAGTCTTGATTAAATTGAACTCCTTTATATTCAAAACCTAAGTCACTTAATATACCATGTCTTCCAATCAATCTATATTTAGCTGTTACTCTTATAGCCTTTTCTACTCCTGGTAAACTTTCTATTTCTTCTGGAGAAACCATGTAATCCTCCCCTATTAGATGAACTTCAATAAGGTTTCGGGTAACCCCTTTGTGCTCCATCACCTTTATTTGTAAGTGGGGAAATCGTTCTAAGTAAGTCATAAGAGACTTAAATTCAGGACTTTCCTTAGTTACATGAGCTTCCAAAATGATAATCATAACTTAAACCCCCCTTTTTGATAGAATTTATAAATCTCAATAAATCCCAATTTTTCATTTTTGCAAGTCTTTCCTTGATTGGCAAAATCTAAAAATAGGTTAAAATCTTTTTGAAAAGATAAAGATTTAAAGGAGGTGAACACTTGAATCCAAGGATAGTTTTTTTTGATACTACTCTCAGAGATGGAGAACAGTCTCCGGGTGTATCCTTAGATTTAAGACAAAAGATAGAAATAGGAAAAGCACTTGCTGAATTAGGTATAGATGTTATTGAAGGTGGTTTCCCCATTACTTCACCCGGAGATTTTGAGGCAGTTAAAACACTCGCTAAAGAGTTAAAAGGAGTAACTATTGCAGCTCTTGCAAGGGCAAATAAAAAAGATATAGAGGTTGCTTGGGAAGCTTTAAAAGAAGCTGAATCACCAAGAATACATACATTTATTGCTACATCAGACATCCATTTAAAATATAAACTCAGAAAAACAAGGGAAGAAGTTTTAGAAATTGCAAGAGAAGCAGTAAAGTATGCACTTTCATTTTGTCCAGATGTGGAATTTTCTGCAGAGGATGCTACTCGCAGTGATTGGGAATTTTTATCCCAGGTGGTTTTAGAGGCAGTTAAAGCAGGAGCAAAAACTATAAATATTCCAGATACAGTGGGTTATACAGTTCCTCATGAATATTTTAGCCTTATTAAATTTCTTATAGAAAAACTTATTTCTTTTGGTTATGAAGAGTCACTCAAAAATGGGGATCTTAGAATTTCAGTGCATTGTCATAATGATCTTGGTCTTGCGGTTGCCAATTCTCTTTCTGCTATTCTTGCAGGGGCAACTCAGGTTGAAGGAACAATTAATGGAATCGGTGAAAGAGCAGGAAATGCAGCTTTAGAAGAAATTATAATGACCCTTAAAACAAGGAATGACTTTTTTGAAAAACATTTAGGTTATCCTCTTGAGCTCAATGTAGATACTAAAAAAATAGTTCCCACAAGTCAGTTAGTTTCTAAGTATACAGGCATGGTTGTTCAACCAAACAAAGCTATTGTGGGGGCTAATGCTTTTGCTCATGAATCTGGAATTCATCAACATGGAGTAATTTGTGAGAGATCAACTTATGAAATTATTAATCCTGAAGATGTGGGATGGACAGGATCAGCTATTATACTTGGGAAACATTCTGGAAGACACGCTATAGGTTTTAAACTTAGAAGTAAAGGCTGGCAATTTGATGACGAAGTTTTGAGTCAGATTTTTGAAAAATTCCGCACAGAAATAAAAGATGTGCTTAAAAAGATAGATGATGAGTATTTAGAAGGAATACTGATAGATCTATTCTTAGAGAATGAATACAGATATAAACTTGTTTCTTCTCAGGTTATAAGTGTTCACAGCGGATCTTTGAAACCTATTGCCCAAGTTGAAATAGAGGACAGAAGAGAAGGGAAAAAGGTTTCTGTAGGGCTTGGAGTAGGTCCTATTGATGCAGCTTATAAAGCAGTGGCAGAAGCTCTGGGATATACCTTTAATAAAGGAGATGGTAAAGAATTTTTAAAACTTGTAGATTTTCACATAAGTGCTCTTACAGGAGGAACCTCGGCAGAGGGAGTTTGTGGTTTGATTATTGAAGATGAGAAGGGTTTTAGAACAGCAGGTCTTGGTAAAGACGGAGATATAGTAATTGCAAGTTTAAAAGCTTTAATTAAAGCTTTAAATCGTTTGGAAGCTTTTAGAGAGAAGGGAGACGAATTAAAAAAGAAGGTTCTTTCCTTTAAAACCTAAGGAGAAGT
>DAIQAS010000156.1:0-2460 GCA_036781525.1 Thermodesulfobacterium sp.
GAAGATATGAGAAAAAATGCTGATGGATCAGACCTTGGGAGTAAAAAGGGGGTTTTGATGTATGGATTGCTTGAGTTTGATACTCAGGGAAATGTAAAAAACTTTTTAAATGTTTATAGATATGGTTGGGATGCTACAAATGATCAATATCAGTTAGTAAGAATAGTTAATGATAGCGGAGCTACTCAAACTCCCAATGATGGTTTTGCTGATAGTGCTAATTTTACTACCACCATAGGTGCACTTGGTGCAAATGGCTATCCAGTATTTATAGCAGACTTTTTAAGAATAGAGGTCACTGATGACACAGGAAATGAAGATCCTGCAGCAACTCTTAATTTGCAACCCATAGAGCTTAATTTTGGATATTATCACGATGGGTCTTCTTGGCGTTCAGAAACAGTTAGAACAACTCAGTATTCAGCACCCTTTGCAACCCTTTTTTATGATCAGAATGGATTTGGACCAGGGACTTTAGAAAGTATTGCAGCTGATAATGAGGGAAGGATAACTGGATATTATTCTAATGGAAGGGTTATTCCTCTCTGGATGGTTGCTCTTGCCAATTTTAATGCACCAGAAAGGCTTCAAAAAGTGGGAGGCAATCTTTTTAAGGAGACCACTCATTCAGGACCTCCTGTTACTGGAAAGCCAGGAACAAACGGACTTGGAACTATTGCTCCAAACTCCATTGAGCAGTCAAATGTGGATCTTGGAGAGCAGTTTGTTAAAATGATTATCTTTCAGAGGGGATTTCAGGCAGACGCAAGAATTATTACTGTTTCAGACAGTATGCTTGAAGAGTTGATTAATCTTAAGAGATAATATTTAGCTACCAGCGGAGGAGGGCACCTCCAAAGGTGAACCCTCCTCCAAAAGCTACAAGCAAAACGAGATCCCCTTTCTTAAGTTTTCCCTCCTTTTCAGCCTCATATAAAGCTAAGGGAATGCTTGCAGCCGAAGTATTACCATATCTATGTATATTTACATAAACCTTATCTTTAGGTAGTTCGAGCCTTTCCCTTAAATATTCTATAATTCTAAGATTTGCTTGATGGGGAACAACAAGTTTTATATCTTTAGCAGTCAATCCGTTTCTATTAAGAAGATCAAGGGCAATTTTTTCCATCATTCTTGTTGCTACTTTAAATACTTCTCTTCCCTGCATTTTAATATAGTATTCATCTTCAGGAAGCCTATTATCAAAAGGAGGATAACAGGATCCTCCACCTTTTAAAGTAAGCAAAGGCCATTGAGAACCATCGGCACCAATGTAAAAATCTATAATACCCCTTTTTTCAGAATCAGGACTTTTACCCACTACTACCGCACCCGCACCATCTCCAAGAAGAACACAGGTTGTTCTGTCTTTCCAATTAGTTTTTCTCGAAAGGGCTTCAGCTCCTACAACAAGAATTTTCCAATCTGGATTACATTTTATAAATTGATCTGCTACAGTTAGAGCATATATAAAGCCTGAACAGGTAGCAAAAAGGTCAAAGGCACCTGCATTTACAGCTTTAATTCCATCCTGAACTAATACAGATAAAGAAGGAATTAAATAATCCGGAGTGACAGTAGCACATATAATAAGATTGATCTCCTCTGGAGAAACCTTTGCTCTTTCAAGAGCTTCAAAGCTTGCCTTTATAGCATATTGGCTTATGTTCTCTCCATCTTCTAAAATTCTTCTTTCTTTAATACCAGTTCTTTCTGTTATCCATTCATCTGATGTGTCAACCATTTTTTCAAGATCAAAATTGGTAAGAACCTTAGAGGGAACAGCCATTCCTATTCCAAGGATAGCAGATCTAACGGAGTTTAAATTCATTGTATCTCCTCAATATTTGAAGTTTCTTTAATAGCATTTTCAAGCTGTTCAACAATATTAAATTTAATAGAATTAATAGCAACTTTTATAGCATTTTCAATAGCTAAAGCGTCTGATCTTCCGTGTGCTATTATAACATTTCCTTTGACTCCAAGAAGAGGTGCGCCTCCGTGTTCTCTCCAATCAGCCTTTTTTCTAAAATTCTTAATTGCTCCCTCGGCAAGTTTCATTCCGAGAAGATAAACAAAAGAGGCTTTAACTTCATTTTTAAGCATCTCCAATATTACCTCTGCCAGCCCTTCAGACAGTTTCAGGCAGATATTTCCAATAAATCCATCACAAACAACTACATCTATACCGCCCTTAAAAATGTCTCTACCTTCGATATTTCCTATATAGTTAAGGTTGGATTTAGTGAAAAGATCGTGAGTCTTTTTTACTAAAGTATTTCCTTTGCCAATCTCTTCTCCTATGGAAAGAAGAGCAATTTTTGGTTTTTTTCTCTTTAGTACTTTTTCAAGAAAAATACTTCCCATGACTCCAAATTGAAAAAGATCAAAGGGTTTAGAATCCACATTTGCACCTGAATCAATGAGAATAAAAGGATCTTTTAAAGAGGGAATTAGGGT
>DAIQAS010000157.1:0-2429 GCA_036781525.1 Thermodesulfobacterium sp.
CTATGTTAATGAGGTGAGACCAAAGCTTATGGAAAAGTTCAACTATAAAAATGTTTACGAAGTTCCAAAGATTGAAAAAATATGTGTAAATATGGGATTGGGAGAAGCCACAGTTAATCCTAAAATTATTGATCAGGCATTGGTGGAACTTGCTCAAATAACAGGACAAAGACCAAAGATTTGCAAAGCAAGAAAATCTATAGCTGGTTTTAAATTGAGGAAGGGAGTTCCTATCGGTGTTATGGTAACTTTAAGAAAAAAGAGAATGTATGATTTTCTGGCAAGACTTATAAATGTTGCCTTACCAAGAGTAAAAGATTTTAAAGGTCTTCCGAGATCTGGATTTGACGGAAGGGGTAATTATACTTTTGGTATAACTGATCATACTATTTTCCCAGAGGTGGATTCAAGCAAAGTTGAGAAAATAAAAGGAATGAGCATAACTATAGTAACTACAGCTGAAACAGATGAAGAAGCATATGAACTTTTAAAAGAATTAGGCATGCCATTTAGGAGGTAAAATTAAATGCCCAGAAAAGCTCAAATAGAAAAGGCAAAAAGAGAACCAAAATTTAAAGTTAGAAAGAGAAATCGCTGTTCTATTTGCGGAAGACCAAGGGGATATATAAGAAGATTTGGACTTTGTAGAATGTGTTTTAGAAAATTAGCCTCAGAAGGAAAAATACCTGGGGTTAGAAAAGCAAGTTGGTAGGAGGATATAGATTATGATGACAGATCCAATTGCTGATATGTTAATAAGAATAAAAAATGCTTTGATGGCAAGACATAAAAGTGTAATTGTGCCAGCTTCTAAAATTAAATTAGAAATTGCAAGAATTTTAAAGGAAGAGGGATATATAGAGGATTTTAAATATATCAAAGAAGAACCGCAGGCAAAAATAGAAATAACTCTTAAATATGATGAAAATAAACGTCCTGTAATTGCAGGAGTTAAAAGGGTTAGCAAACCTGGTAGAAGAATATATAGGGGATATAGAGATTTACCTAAGGTTCTTGATGGCTTTGGTATTGCTATAATTTCTACTTCTCAAGGGATTATGACTGATCATGAAGCAAGAAAAAGAAAGATAGGTGGAGAAGTTCTTTGTGAAATTTGGTAAAAAGGGGTGTTAAAAGATGGGAGAAATATCTCGTATAGGAAGAAAACCTGTTAAGATACCAAGTGGCGTTAAGGTCCAAATTAAAGAAGATGGAGTAATTGAAGTAGAGGGTCCAAAGGGTAAGTTGGTGAAAAAACTTCCACCATTGGTTAAGATCAACATAGACAATGATACTTTAATTGTTTCTCAAGAAGATGTTAGAAAAAAGCTTAAAAAGAAAGCTAAGGCTTTTCAGGGTTTGGCAAGATCTTTGATAAACAATATGGTTATTGGAGTTACTGAAGGATTTAAAAAGTCCTTAGATATTGTTGGACTTGGATATAAAGCTGAAGTTAAAGGACAGGAAATAGTATTTAGTTTGGGATATTCGCATCCTATTAATTTTAAATTGCCTGAAGGAATTTCTGCGAAAGTGGAAAAAGGTAGCGGAGAAGTTCAGGCAAGGGTTATTATTGAAGGTATAGACAAGGAACTTGTAGGTCAGGTTGCAGCAAATATTAGAAAGCTTAGACCGCCAGAGCCTTATAAAGGAAAAGGAATTAGATATACTGGAGAAGTGATTTATAGAAAAGCTGGTAAAGCAGGAAAAGGTGCTAAATAAGTAAAGGAGTGGAATTTATGGGAAAGCTTGAGAAACGTAAAAGAAAAGTAGAAGCAAGACTGAAAAGAAAAAAAAGAGTTAGGAAAAAGATTTTTGGCACTCCTGAAAGACCAAGATTAAGTGTTTATAAGAGTTGTAAACATATTTATGCTCAGATTATAGATGATACTATCGGACATACTCTGGTTGCTGCTTCTTCACTTTCTCCAGAGGTTAGAGAGAAGCTGGAAGAGTTAAAGAAAAAAGGTGGAAAAACTGAGGTTGCTAAAGCAGTTGGAGAGTTGATAGCTAAAAAAGCGCTTGAAAAAGGAATTACAAAGGTTTGTTTTGATAGAGGAGGGTTTAAATATCATGGAAGAATCAAGGCTCTTGCTGATGCTGCAAGAGCTGCTGGATTAGAGTTTTAAACCTTTTAAGGAGGTAAAGCTTTGATTAAACCAACAGGAGAAGAACTTATAGAAAAGATTATAATGATAAATAGAGTAACCAAAGTTACAAAAGGTGGTAAAAAGTTAAGATTTTCAGCTCTTGTTGTAGTAGGTGACGGAAAAGGAAAAGTTGGTTTCGGCCTGGGAAAGGCTCCTGAAGTACCAGATGCTATAAGAAAGGCTATAGAAAAAGCTAAGAAAAATATGATTGATGTTCCTGTTGTGAATGGAACCATTCCGCATACTATAATGACAGAATTTTCTTCAACTAAAATTTTG
>DAIQAS010000158.1:0-2394 GCA_036781525.1 Thermodesulfobacterium sp.
GAAAGGGAAGAGAAATAGCTTTACAGATACTTTATCAAAAGGAAGCTGCTCAGATTCCTATAGATGAAGCTATAAATAATTATAAAAATTATTTCAATATAGAAGCCAATAATGAGGTATTTAAATTTGGAGAAGAGTTAGCTTTAGGCGTTAATGAAAACATAGAATTTATAGACAATTTGATCAAAAAATATACTCCTTCCTGGCCATTGGAAAGATTAAACCTCACAGACAAAAACATTCTCAGACTTGCGATTTATGAAATGTTTTTTAGACCGGATATCCCAGAAGTAGTTTCTATAAACGAAGCTATAGAACTTGCAAAACTTTATGGAACAGATGATTCTCCAGCCTTTATAAACGGAGTTTTAGACAGCATTTACAAAAAGGAAATAAAAAGTAAAGGTTAATTTTAGAAGTGGGAAGAAATAAGATAATTACTATAGATGGCCCAGCTTCTTCTGGCAAGACAACTGTTGCCAGATTGCTTTCTCAAAAATTGAATATTCCCTTACTGGAATCTGGTGCGCTTTATAGATTGGTAACTTATCTTTTAATTAATTCAGAAGAGCCAATTGATAAGTTTTTAAAAGACAACAATGCATTGCTTAAGTTTCTGAAAGAAGTATTTAGAAAGATCAAAATAGAATTGAAATCATCAGGTACAGAGATTTATTTGGATGGTAGAATTATAAAAGAAGAACTGAGAAGTAAAAAAGTAGAAGAGATGGTTTCTCAAGTTTCTACAAATAAAGTGGTTAGAGAATTTTTGACAGAATTTATGAGACAACTTGTAAAGGAGAGGGGAGTTGTTACAGAAGGAAGAGATATGGGGAGTGTGGTTTTTCCGTATGCAGATGTAAAAATATTTTTAACTGCGGATGAGAAAGTGAGAGCCGAGAGAAGATTAAAAGAAAAATTGGAAAAATTACAGAAAGAGACATCCTTTGAAGAAATTTTAAACAATATCAAATTAAGAGATAAGCTTGATAGCCAAAGAAAAGTAGCGCCTTTAACCATCCCAGAAGGTGCTTATATTATAGATACTTCTTATTTAACACCAGAAAAGGTTTTAGAAGAAATTTTAAAACTGATAGAAAAGTAAAAAATGAAAAGAGAAATTTTTAGTCTTGAAGAATTTATAAAAAGAGAAAAAGCCAAAGCAAGAAAACTTAAAAATACCAGATGGTGGAGAAGACAGTTAGAAAGGGGGATATGTTATTATTGTGGTAGAAAAGTTAAGCCTGAAGAACTTACTATGGATCATAAAATTCCCCTTTCTCGTGGAGGGACCTCAGACAGATTTAATATAGTTCCTGCTTGTAAAGAATGTAATAATAAGAAGAAATATCTTCTTCCTTGGGAATGGGAAGATTATTTAAAGACTTTAAGAACCAGGAATTCGGAGGAAAGTTAATGTGCGGAATTATAGGTTATATAGGAGAAAAACAGGTTTTACCGGTTCTTTTAGAAGGTTTAAGAAGGCTGGAGTATAGAGGATATGATTCGGCAGGAGTGGTATTTTTAGAAGATAAAAAAATAAGAATAATAAAAGCAAAAGGTAGAATATTTAATTTAGAAGAAAAAATTTTTAACAATTTACCTAAAAATCCTGTAGCTCCAGGACTTGGACATACAAGATGGGCTACCCATGGAGAACCCTCGGATGAAAATGCTCATCCTCATATTGATTGTAAGGAATTGCTCGCGATAGTGCATAATGGAATTATTGAAAACTATTATGAATTAAAAAGAGAGCTTCTGGAAAAAGGGCATCAGTTTAAATCTGCAACAGATACAGAAGTTATTGTGCATTTAATAGAAGATTATCATGTAAATCAGGGCTTGGATTTAAAATCGGCTTTCTTTTCTGCTTTGAAAAGATTGAAGGGTGCTTATGCAATAGGTCTTATTTCTAAGAAAAATCCTGATTTTATAATGGTTGCAAGAAATCAAAGCCCGGTTGTTATAGGTGTTGGAGAAGGAGAGAATTTTTTAGCTTCAGATATTCCAGCTTTACTTCCTTTTACCAGAAAAGTTTTGTTTTTAAATGATGAAGAGGTAGCCATATTATATAAGGATAAAATAGAAATTTTTGATTTGCAGGAAAATAAAATAGAGAGAGAGCCCATTCTTATTTCCTGGGATCTTGCCTCTGCAGAAAAAGGCGGTTTCTCTCATTTTATGTTAAAAGAAATTTACGATCAACCAGAAGCAGTTAAACATACTTTATTGGGTAGAATAGATCTTGATAAACAGGAAATAGATTTTTCTAAGGAAGGACTTGAGAAAGAATTTTTTGAAGATGTAGAAAAGATCTTCATTGTTGCCTGCGGAACTTCATATCATGCAGGGCTTGTAGCCAAATACTTAATAGAAAAGAACTTAGAGATT
>DAIQAS010000159.1:0-2367 GCA_036781525.1 Thermodesulfobacterium sp.
GAAAGAAGGACAGATACCTTTCAATTCCTCAAAGGTAGGCTTGCAGCAGTCGTCAAAATTTAGATTATTACTCATTTTTAAATATTTTCAATAATATTTTTTGCGTCAAACTCATAACTTCTGGTATTTTTCTATTACTTTAGTAAACTTTATTCAATTGTCAAAGAACAAAATTATCAACTTAAAAAAGGATTTTATAATAAATTGCTATCAAAATCAACATTTTTTTGAGTTAAAATCCTTCTTTCAAATTTAACAGCATCAGGCAATCTGTAAATTATCACACTGTCTCTTTCTTTATCTATTACTTCCAAAATCATCTTTTCCAGTTTAAAAAGCTGTGCTTCTGTTAAATCTCCTTCAAAAACCGACTTTTGCACATGATACAAATATTTTCTTGCTATTTTGCGAATTTTATTTAGCCTCTTCTGATCCTGTGGCTCAATCGTTTCAATATCATAAATCAATATTACCTTCATAACTCACCACCAAACTTTTAACCCTTTATACTTCTTCTCTCCCAGTAAGTGCTTTATCAATTTATAAAGCTCTAATCTTATTAAAGTTTTGTATTTAACTTTCCTTCTCAGCTTACGATGATAAATAGTTGATTCAAGCAGTTTATCAAAATGATAAATAAATACTTTTCTCCCGTTTTCGGTAAGATATGCAAAATTGACTTCTTTCAAAAAATCAGAGGGCTTTAATATTTTTTCATTTATTAAACGGAAAATCAATTTATCCACAATAACAGGTTTAAAAATTTCTGAAATATCAAGAGCTAAAGAAAATCTTCTTTCAAAAGGCTCGTGTAAAAAACTTACTGCTGGATTAAGCTGAGTGTGGTAAATCTCTTTTAAAACTACAGTATAAAGCATGGAATTACCAAAAGAAATTAATGCGTTTAAAGGGTTTTCCGGAGGCCTAAAAGTTCTTTCTCCGAATTCCCAATCAGTTATTTTTTCAAAAGTGGAATAATAAACTCTCCTTGCTTTTGCTTCAATAAGCATTACTTCATTTATAGATTTTGCTTCTTTAACTTCCTCTTCATATTTTTTCAATAATAAGATTTCTTTTTCATATTCTCTTTTTTCAAGAATTCTATGAATATTATGAATAGCTGAGGAAATAAATTCCTTTGCCAAATAAAGTCTTTCTGAATAATCCAAATAGTGCTCAACCTGTTTCACAATTACAGTACCAGAAATATTTGTTTCTCTGGGATAAAATGTTCCTGTATAAAATCCATAATAATTGAAAAAATGTAGCAAAATCCCGTTTTGAGAAAGAAAGTTAATAAGCTTTGTGTTAAGTGTTGTTTCTCCAAAAAGATAAATTTGCTCTACTTGGGTTACAGGTATAAATCTTTTTCCCTCTGAAGTAACCAAGCATAAAGTATTTTCTTTTCTCCCCAGTTTACCAGAAGAAAATATGTAAAAAGTTCTCAATATTTAACTCCCAAAATTTTTGTTATGTATAACAAAACTCGTAATAACTACATTTCTTACAATAACTCTGATTTATTACAGGAGGCAGCTTTGAATTTAAAATTAAATTTATTTCCTTTTTAAATTTCTCAATTACTGCCCTATCCTCTTCGGTAAAATCAACATTTATTTTTTTAAAAAGTTTAGGATAATGAATGATGCCTGAATTGCAGGTTATGCCAAATTGTTGTAAAGTGTAAATATAAAACTTGACTTGCCATATATGAGCTGGCTCTAATTTTCTTGACTTCTTTACTTCATGCACTATAACGCCATTTTTTGTCTTAATAAAATCTATTTTCACATCTCCAATCTCTATTTCTTTATGCTTTTCTTCTTTAAATGAACTTTCATTTATCAGTCTTCCAAGCTCTACATAGTCAGAATATTTTTCGAAACAAATTTGGTGAGAAAATAGCCACAATTTTCTTTTGCATACCACATAATAAGCTATCTGAGTGCCAGTAAAGGTTTCTTTTAACATTTGGTAAATGATTATTTACTTTACAATTTATTATTATTTTTAAAAATAAATGAATGTCAATTAAACCTCAGAATTTTTGTAAAAAAGATTTGTAAAATGAATTAATATAATAAAGCTATTAAACAATTTCCCATAGTAATATTAACTGGAGCTCATCAGGTAAGGAAAAGCACGCTTATTCAAAAAGAATTTTAGCCATTTCCTGGCATTTCATTTGTTAGACACATTTCTCATTTAATTATTATTCTATTCTTGACAATGATTCATTCAAAAATATAATGAAAATATAATAACTATATTGTAAATATTACAATTTAATTTTGTAACATTTTAAAATGACTCATAGTGTCAAGAAAATTGTGTATGGATTTTTTCTTCTTTTGTAATAATTCTAAT
>DAIQAS010000160.1:0-2363 GCA_036781525.1 Thermodesulfobacterium sp.
CGCTGATCTGGCAAATGATTATGGAAATTTAATTTATAGAACCCTTAATCTGGTTGAAAAATACTTTGAAAGTAAAATCCCGCCTCTTAAAAATCTGGAGAGTATAGATGAAGAATTTTTAAGAGAAGTAAAAAATTCTTTAAAAGAGTATGAACAGCTATTTTTAAACTTTTACTTTTACAAAGCCTTGGAAAGACTTTGGGAAGCAATAAGAAAAGGAAATGTCTATATAGATAAAGTTGCTCCGTGGAGTGAAGTAAGGAAAGGAAATAAAAAAAGAGCAGGAACCATTCTTAGAATTCTTCTTGAAGCTATAAAAAGCTTTGCTATCGCTCTTTCTCCTGTAATGCCAGAAACTTCTGAAATTCTTTTAAAAAATCTTTCTTTTAACAGAGTTAAACTCTCCTGGGAAGATGTTTTTAATTTTAACTTACTTGAAACTGGGGCTCCTATTAATAAAGGAAAACCTCTTTATCCGAGAATTGAAGAAATACCTAAAGAAGAAAAGGAGATGCCGATGGAAAAAGAAAATGTTCTTTCTATAGAGGAATTTAAAAAATGGGATTTACGGATAGGAAAAGTAATCTCAGCAGAAAAAGTAGCCGGAGCAGATAGACTCTTAAAATTGGAAGTTTTGTGTCCTGAAAAAAGACAAATTATTGCAGGAATTGCAGAATATTACAAACCTGAAGAATTAATAGGAAAAGAGGTAGTTTTGGTAGTTAATTTAAAGCCAGCTAAAATTAGAGGAATCTTATCTGAAGGTATGATTCTTGCTGCAAAGGATAAAAATGGACTATGTTTAATTGTTCCCGAAAAAGAAGTAGAACCTGGAGCAAAAATTTCTTAGCCTGGAGGCCAGCCCATCGTTCTTCCTGCTAAAATGTGAAAATGTAAATGAAATACTGTTTGACCGGCTTCTTCCTTGCAATTAACAACAACTCTATATCCCCTGTCTTCAAATCCGAACTCTTTAGCAATTTTGTTTATTACTAAATAAATGTGTCCTATAAGGTCTTTATCTTCCTCTGTCAATTCTAAAAGTGTAGCAATATGTTTTTTGGGAACCACTAAAATATGATAAGGTGCTTGAGGATTTATATCATGAAAAGCAACAACTTTATCATCTTCATAAACGATGTTAGAAGATATCTCTTTGTTTACAATTTTACAGAAGATACAACTCATTTTTTACCTCCGGCTTTTAACTTTTGTTTAGTTAAATTAAAATTTTAAAAATATGGAAATTAAAGTCAAGCTTAAATAGAGCCATCCTGGATTTTGACCAGGATGGCTCTATAAACTTTTAGGTGAGGTGTGGTATGAAGGTAAGGCTTAAAAAGAAAGATTCCATCTAAGACCAACTATATAGGCTTCTTTATCTTCGTCATCATTTTTATAATTATCATTTAAATATTGGAAATCTACGGTAAAATCTGAAGAAATTTTTTCACTTGAAAGAACATTAAATTTAGCATAAGCTTCTAAAGCATTGGTATTAGAAATTTCAGCTTTATCTGCACCATCTAAATAGGCATAACCAATTCCGAATTCATTTCCTTCTTTCCCAAGAAAACAAAACGGTATATTAAAACCTCCTGAAATTAAATATTCATAATCAATCTGTGCATCATCATCCTGCCAGCCTGCTCTTAAAAAGAATCCTGCAGGATTTTTGCCAAATGGATTTTTAATAAAACCTAAATCCTGATCTATAGAAGCTCCTACTCCGTAAACACTTTCTTTTCTTTCTTCACCTTTCCAATTTGGAAAATCATCACTTGTAACAAATCCGAAAATTCTATAATTTCCTTCTCCCCATTTTGAATTTAAGGTATAGCCGAGTTGAAGTGCATAGTATTGATAAAAAAATGAGTATGTTTGGTCTATCCCTATCTTATCTTCAATTTCATTTTTTGTAGTCATTGCAAGAAGTTTTGCAGAAAAAGGTCCTTTTGTTAATTCTGCAACAGCTCCGAGATCATAACTTGGAGGAGTAGTTAATGGTGTATTTACAAAAACATCGTTCATAAACTGCGCGATTTCATCATTGGCAAAACGATTATCATCAATATAACAGGTAGCATCTATAATTCCTGCTGTAATTTTTAAAGAAGTGTCTTCTGCAAAATTAAAGGTATGAGCATACCAGAGTTCTAAAAGATTGTCCTGTGTTTTGTGTCCGTTTATGTTCTTCAAATCATCTTCTAAATCATCAGCATTTGGAGCAAGAACAAATGGAGAAACATCTTTTAATCCATTTCCACCTGCAAAACTACCCAAAATATAAAACTCATCATTTTCTGTTGGACTAAAAGATAGCCCAAGATCTACAGCACCAGATCCTCTATTTTTGCTATCAA
>DAIQAS010000161.1:0-598 GCA_036781525.1 Thermodesulfobacterium sp.
TATAGAATTTTGTAGTTCTTTTTAAACAAATTATTTTTAATAAAATCTTTTATAATTTTTAAATTCTCACCTTGACTATATGTGAAATATGGCTTAAACTCTTTTTCAATGAAAGAATTAAAATTAGACCTAAGATAGTATCTTCCCTTTTTTCTAGTTCTTTTCACAATTCCCATTCGGTAAAGCTTCTTGGACACATTGGCATAGATTGTGTTCACAGAGTAGCCAGTCCATTCGGCGATTTGACGGTAGGTGTATTCTTCGGGCTCTCGTGAGATTAAGAATTTGAGAATTTCTCTTTCAAGCTTAGATAATTTACTAAATCGTTTTATAATTCTCTCTGCATAATCTCTAACGTCATCCGGAAGGTTTTCAAAATTGCTCTCTTTTCTCTTAACACCTTCTTTAATGTTGCCATTTACCAATTCCAGTAATGCCGAAGGATCAATTTCCACTTTTATTTTTCTCAGAATCTCCAGTTCCTCATTAAGTCTCTCAATAACTTTCTCTTTCTCAATCAATTCCGCTTTTAGATTCTCTATCTCCTTCTCCAATCTTTCGATTTTATCCATTTTTCTCTTTTTAGATGATGTGGCCT
>DAIQAS010000161.1:675-1173 GCA_036781525.1 Thermodesulfobacterium sp.
GGATTTACTTCTCCCAGAGATGGGGTGTAGCCTGCATGAAAAGTTCTTCTACGTCGAACACGAATTGGTTTAATAAGGTCGGTGTAATAAAAGATGCAATCACCAGTTTCTAACGATGAAATCATGGCTCCAACCTCTTTTGAGGAGAGAGGAAGTATTTCCTTATACACTTTTATATCTGATGGGTGGATGACTTTGTGCAAGAAAAGTATTTCAGCCTGAGTTAAAACGTCTTTCTCGACTTTCGCAGACCTCTGACTTACAACTATTGCCCCTAATCCCCTCTTTCGTCCTCTAAGCGCTATCTTAACTAACACTTCTTTTAAATCAGTCTTAATTCCCTGTGGGATGAATTCATGAGCTTCCTCAAGGACAATCTCGTATGGCTTCCTGTATTTTCCTGCCAAATCCCAAATTTTCTTAAAATAATTGAGTAACAGTTTGTAAACATCTTCATATAAAAATCCACTAACATCCAGTATTACCGGAACGTTCTTA
>DAIQAS010000161.1:1183-2018 GCA_036781525.1 Thermodesulfobacterium sp.
ATCTCTACATCCACATTTTCCGATTTTCCTACAACCAATATTTCATATTCTTCTTTCAATCCCCAGTATTCACCGTCAACATCTACAATTGTTAAAGGAAAGTTGTATTCCAAAAGCTCTTCCAAAATTACAGCTGCTGTATTTGTTTTTCCTGAACCTCTAATCCCAAGTATCGCGATAAACTTTCCTATTATTTCGTCCAATCCCAGTTGTAAATCTTCTGAAATTTCAAGAACTTTCATCTTTTTAACTCGTTCCATAATACTTTATCTGTATTTTTTCAGCTTCTTCTATGCCACGGCTCGTCAATCTCAAGCCATTTTTAGTTTCGACGATGTAAGAGTCCTTTTTTAGCTCAGATAATGCTCTATTTATTTGTCTCTCGCTCTTTCTTACCCACCTTGTCAATTCCTTTTTAGGAACAAATCTTGGATGCCTGTGGAATAACAGAGTTAATACTTGGTCTCTGGCAGTCATTTCAGGTCTTAAAATAACCAACTCGTCAGAAATTTCCTCGACGAGAGGTACATGAACTTTAGATAGGCCGTTTATTATTTCCAAAACTTCATTGTGCTCTTTTTTCAAAAATAATCGAAGAAACTCGCCCAATATCCAATCGCATGACGCTACAGCAAAAGTACTGTCTATAAAGTTTGGTGATACTTCGTCATTGATATGAACTGCACCCCTTTTGCTGCGAAATGTGTAGGCAGTCTTTGCGACTCTTGGGATGATAACTCTAATAGAATCTGGGAACCTCTCTAATGGTAGCTTTTCTAGCTTATCTACTAACACGTTAATTTTTGGATTTTTTGAAATCGTCCCAAAAGCCACA
>DAIQAS010000161.1:2106-2329 GCA_036781525.1 Thermodesulfobacterium sp.
TCATAATTCTGGACATAGTAAGCTGTTTTAATTTCTCGGTATTCTTCTACCAACTTTACGAATAATTCTCTATTCTCTTCAGGTAAAGCCGATATTATCTCACTCAACATTTTACCCCTCTGGTAGAGATTCAATATACTCAATACCCTCTGCAGAAATTTTCCAGACCTTCAAACCATCATCGGTTTTTTCCTTAGTTTCAATTAAATATCCTTTTTTTCTG
>DAIQAS010000162.1:0-2327 GCA_036781525.1 Thermodesulfobacterium sp.
CCGTTGATATTTGGGCTAATGCAACTGAGAGAGTTACAGAAGAAATGATAAAAGAAATGGAAACAAAAGAATACATCGGTCCCAATGGTGAGAAGGTGAAAGGTCCGAGTTTAAATCCCGTTTACCTGATGGCTTTTTCTGGAGCACGCGGTTCTAAAGATCAGATAAGACAACTTGCTGGTATGAGAGGTTTGATGGCTAAACCCTCTGGAGAAATTATTGAAACTCCGATTAAAAGTAATTTTAGAGAGGGGCTCTCAGTTCTTGAATATTTCGTTTCTACACACGGAGCTCGTAAAGGACTTGCAGATACAGCTTTAAAAACTGCTAATGCAGGTTATTTGACTCGTAAGTTAATAGATGTAGCTCAGGACTGTATGGTTACTGAAGAAGACTGTGGAACCATTGACGGTATAGAAATTGGTCATCTTATTGAAGCTGGAGAAATTATAGAACCTGTTTGGGATAGAGTTCTTGGAAGAGTTGCTTTGGAGGATATAGTAGATCCAATAACGGGAGAGGTTCTTGTTAAAGCAAATGAAGAAATAGATGAAGAGGCAGTCAAAAAGTTGAGGGAAGCAGGTATTGAGAAAGTTAGTATCCGTTCTGTTCTTACCTGTGAAGCCAAATTTGGAGTTTGTAGAAAGTGTTACGGAAGGGACTTAGCTACAGGAAGATTGGTAGAAATAGGTGAAGCTGTTGGGATTATTGCTGCTCAGTCCATCGGAGAACCAGGAACACAGCTTACCATGAGAACCTTCCATATAGGAGGTGCAGTAGGTAAAGCTCTTGAACAGAGTGAACATAGGGCTCAATCTCAAGGTAAGGTCAAATTTATCAACCTTAGATTGGTGAGAAGACAGGATGGAACTCTTGTTGCCTTAAATAGACAGGGAGAAATAGCTATAGAGGGTCCAGATGGAAGAATTATTGAAAAGTATCCTGTAATTTATGGAGCTAAAATAAAAGTAGAAGAAGGAGAGGAAGTAAAACCAGGAGATTTACTTGTAGAATGGGATCCTTATACCACTCCTATTATCGCAGAAATAGATGGAAAAGTGAAGTTTGGAGATATTATTGCTGGAGTAACAGTGGATGAAAAAATTGATCCTACTACTGGAAGAGTAAGTATTGTAGTTAGAGATTATAAGCTTACAGATTATCGTCCTCGTATTTCTTTAAAAGATGAAAAGGGAAGGACAAAAGATCTACCCGAAGGAAGAGGAAAAGCTCGCTATGAACTTCCTGTAGGAGCTATTATTAGTGTGCAAGAAGGAGATTATGTCCATGCAGGAGATGTTATAGCAAGAATACCGAGAGAAACTTTAAAAGCTAAAGATATTACAGGAGGTTTGCCCAAGGTTACAGATCTTTTTGAGGCTCGTAAACCAAAAGAATATGCAATTATAAGTGAAATTGACGGAAGGGTTGTTTTTGAAAAAGAAGTAAGAGGTAAGAAGAAGATTGTTGTTCAGCCAGAAATAGGAGAGGCTCAAGAGTATTATATTTCCAAAGGTAAACACATAGTGGTAAGAGAAGGAGATATAATAAAGGCAGGAGATCCATTAATAGAAGGTTCTCCCAATCCTCATGACATTTTAAAAGTAAAAGGCGTAAAAGGAGTTGCCAGATTTTTAGTTGAAGAAATTCAGGAAGTTTATAGACTTCAGGGAGTTAAAATAAATGACAAACACTTTGAGGTTATCGTAAGGCAGATGCTTAAAAAAGTAAAGATTAAAGAAGCTGGAGATACCGATTTTATGGTAGGTGAAATTGTAGATAGAGTAAAATTTGAGGAGGAAAATGAAAAGGTTTTAGCACTTGGTGGAAAACCAGCAGTGGCTGAACCAGTAATACTAGGAATTACCAAAGCTGCATTGCTTACTGATTCATGGCTTTCTGCTGCTTCATTCCAGGAAACTACAAGGGTTTTAACAGAAGCTTCAATCGCTGGAAAAGTTGACTATCTGAGAGGATTGAAAGAAAATGTAATTATAGGAAGACTTATTCCTGCAGGTACAGGAAGAATAGTTTACGAAGAAAAGGGTTGGGTATAAAAAGGAGGGGCTTCCCCTCCTTTTTATATTTATTTTTTGAGCCCTAAACTTTGAAGAAGATTTTGATATCTTTCAAAATCCGTTCTTCTTAAATAATTTAAAAGTGCTCTTCTTTGTCCTATAAGTTTCATCAAACCTCTTCTTGAATGAAAATCTTTACGATG
This sequence comes from Thermodesulfobacterium sp., assembly GCA_036781525.1. GTDB lineage: Bacteria > Desulfobacterota > Thermodesulfobacteria > Thermodesulfobacteriales > Thermodesulfobacteriaceae > Thermodesulfobacterium. The sequence goes on from DAIQAS010000162.1 coordinate 2,222, forward strand.
TATTTTAAGATGTTGTTCTAATTGTTTAATTCTTGCACTTAAAAGAGCAATCTGAACCTCTGGAGAACCAGTATCATTAGGGTGGCGCCTAAATTTTTCAATAATC
>DAIQAS010000163.1:0-2317 GCA_036781525.1 Thermodesulfobacterium sp.
CCTGTGCTTGAGATAGGTAAAAACTCTGTTAAGCCCTGAACAAGTCCAAGAAGAATTACCTCAAAAAAATTCATCAAGAATAGCCCAGTTTAAAGATATCTTTTTTTGCGAAGCACAAAAAAGAAAAATAGACATATAAATATGGTCAAAATATTAACCAGGTAAAACGCATGAGGTGAATGCTTAAAAGGTGGTAACTCCTGAAAAGGTAAAGGTATATTCATCCCGTACATACTGTAAATTATCGTAGGTATAGAAAGAATTATGGCTACACTTGCCAAAAACTTCATAATAAGGTTTAAGTTGTTGTTAATAACTGAAGTATAAGCATCCATTGTTCCTGCAACGATATTTAGAAAAACCCTGGTCATTTCTATAGCCTGCTTATTTTCAATCTGCACATCCTCCAGAAGTTCCATTTCCTCCTCTGTTAAACGGATATACCTTCCACTTTGAATTTTGATAAGAACCGTATCATTCCCCTGAAGAGAAGTATTAAAGTAAGTAAGGGTTTTTTCTATGCTTAGCATTTTTAAAATTTCTTCGTTTTCAACTGATCTAAAAATTTCTTCCTCGTATTCTTCTAAGGTTTTGTCAATCTGACGTAAAAGTTTTATGTAAAGAGAGGTTACGGCTAACATAAAATTTAATATAAAATAAACAGGTCTTTCAAGGTCAAAGGTTTTACTTTTGTTTACAAGGGATATAAATTCCTCAAATATGGGATGATCTTTAAGACAAACCGTAATTATGTTTTCTTCAGTTAATATTATACCAATGGGGATGGTTTCATATTTTATAAAAAGGCCTCTTGAAACCACATCAGGAACTCTTAAAATGATTAAAATCTGATGTTCTTCTTTTTCTATGCGGGGTCTTTCTTCTTCGTCTAAGGGATACCTTAAAAATTCTGGAAGGATATGAAACTTTTGTTCTATGTAAGATAATTCTTCTTCTGAAGGATTAAAAAGACACACCCAGGTATGCGGTAAGAGTTTCTCTGCAGGAATAAGTAAACCTCTTTCCGATTTGTAAATTCTGAACATCCACCCATTTCCTATCTAAGTCTTATCCTATTCCGCCGCTTATAGCTTCTCCAAGCTTAAAGATAGGCAGATAGAGCGCAACAAGTATTCCACCAACTACAACTCCAAGAATTACTATAAGAATAGGCTCTATAAGGGTTGAGAGGGTATTAACCATTCTGTCAACTTCTTCCTCAAAAAAGTCAGCCACTCTGTTTAACATATCTTCCAGATTTCCGGTAAGTTCTCCAACTCTTACCATCTCAACTAAAAGATAAGGAAAAACTCCTGTATAAAACATAGGATCAGCTATGGATTGACCTGCAGAAACATTTATTCTAACCTCTTCCATAGCTTTTGAAAGAACCTTATTTCCTGAGGTCTCTCCTGCTATAGTTAAGGCTTGAAGTAAGGGAACTCCTCCTCCTATAAGATTGGAAAGGGTACGAGCCATTCTTGCAACTGCAGCTTTATGAAAAAGTCCTCCTAAAAGTGGAAGCCGAAGAATTAATTTATCTGTATTGTACCTTCCTTTTTCTGTGTTTCGATAATACCTAAGCCCTATAATTGCTCCTGCTGTAAGTATAATAAGAGCCAAAAGAATTTTTCCGAAATTATGGCTTATATTGATTAAAATTTGAGTTGGCAAAGGCAAAGCCTGTCCTGCACTTTCATAAATTTCTGCAAACTTGGGGATAACAAAAAGCATTATAATTGAGATAACAGCTATAGTAACAATTATTATGACCGAAGGATAAACCATGGCATGTTTTATCTTTCCTTTAAGACTTATTATTCTTTCAAGATATTCGGCAAGTCTTTTAAGCACAATATCAAGATTTCCGCTTGATTCTCCAGACCTTACCATCTGAATATAAAGATCATCAAACACTTTCGGATATTCAGCTAAAGCATCACTTAAGGTGCTTCCTGTTTCCACTTTTACTTTAATATCTTGTAGAACCTCTTTAAAATAAGGATTTTTTTGCTGTTCAGCTAAAATTTCTAAACTTTTTACAATAGGAAGACCTGCTTCTAATACAACTGCAAACTGACGAGTAAAAGTGGCAACATCTTTTTCTGAAACAGATTTTCTTTGAAAGAGTTTGAAAGCACTTTCCTTTTTTGGCTGAATTTTTACAGGAATTATATTAAGACGTCTTAAATAAACTTCTACAAGTTGTGGATTGGGTGCCTCAAAAACACCTTTTCTGATTTCTCCGGTAACTGATTTTCCCTGCCATTCAAAAAGAGGCATTTTATTTACCTATCCAGTAATTTGGTGCTTCTTT
>DAIQAS010000164.1:0-2297 GCA_036781525.1 Thermodesulfobacterium sp.
GAATTTTTAACTGCCTCTTCAAGATTAGTTGTAAAGTGAAGCCTCCCTGCTTTGAGATTCTTTTTTACTAATTCTTCTAATCCAGGTTCATAAAAAGGAATTTCTCCTTTTTTTAACATCTCGATCTTTTCTTTATCCTTATCAACACAGGTAACCTTCATTCCAAAATCAGCAAGACAGGCACCTGAAACCACTCCTACATAACCTGCTCCAATTACCGCTATATGCATAAATAAACCTCTTGTTTAAATTTTAAGATCTGGAATTGTTTTTTACCTTTGTGTTTTTTACCATAGAGGATTTTTTTGACTTAACAAAAACCTTCTTTTTAGAGGTTCGCTTTTTATTATATTTCTTTTTGGACTTTTTGTAAACCTTGGAGCGTGAATTTTTATATTTGTATTTGCTATTTACTAAAATACTGCTATTTACTACAGTTGTAATATAAACCGGTGTTGTTTGTCTTGTAATTACCATCTTTGCAAAATTTATAAGATTTTTAGAATCACTCCAAAGAGAATTCCTATTAGGAGAACCTAATACTGAAGTAATGATTAGCCTATCTTTTATATAAACTCCATTTACTAAACAATGCTTAGATGCTCTGGTAAAGCCCGTTTTTCCTCCGATTATATTTTTACCTATCTCAGGATCGTTTAAAAGTTTATTTGTATTTTTGATAACCAATGTCCTTCCAGTTTTTGAGGTTATTATTTTTACAGGGGTATTTATAATTTCTTTGATTATAGGATATTTTAGAGCTTCATAAAATATAATAGCTAACTCATAGGGAGTAGTATACTGGTTAGGAGCAGGAAGACCTGAGGCTGTCACAAAATGTGAATTTTTAAGCCCAAGGCTATGAATTTTTTTATTCATCATTACAGAAAAACTTTCCTCTGATCCAGCTACAGCCTCAGCTAAAGCTACAGCTGCTTGATTGGAAGATTTCATAAGTAATAGATAAAGAAGGTCTTTTACCGTATATACTTCATTTTCATATAATTTAGGATAAACACTGGGTGTTTGAGCTGCGTTTTTAGAAATTTTAACCTTTTTGGATAAGGAAAGATGGTCAAGAACTACCATAGCTGTTACTAATTTTACAGTGCTTGCTGGAGGAATTTTTAGATGAGGATTTTTAGCAAAAAGAATTTTGCCTGTATTTCCATCTATAGCTACAGCACAGATAGCATCGATATCTGGTATAGGTGATTCAGAAGCAGAACTTAAACTTGAGGTGAAAAGTAATAAAAAACATAAAAAAACAATACATAAAAAATTTTTCATTTTATTAGCTCTGTTGATGAAAAATTTTAAAAGTAAAATAGCATATACTTTTATAAAAGTCAAATCCTGAAATAAGAGAAAAGTTTAGAATTTGCTAAAAATTTTAAGAAAAATAGAAAAAATATAATTTAATTATTTTGTAAACTAATTTTATCATCTCTTGTAAACTATAAAAAAGTTTTTAAAATTTGAATTAAAAATGAAAAATAAAGAAATAGCGGACATTTTTAACAAAGTTGCTGCGCTTCTTGAGATAAAAGGAGACAATCCTTATAGAATAAGGGCTTATCAAAGAGCAGCTCAAACAATTGAAGCGCTTACTACGGATATTGAAGAATTAGCAAGTCAAGGGAAATTAGAAAAACTTCCTGGGATTGGTCCGGATCTTGCTGGTAAAATAAAAGAAATCTTAAGGACAGGAACACTTTCTTTATATGAAGAATTAAAAAAGGACATTCCTTTGGTGTTACTTAATTTTTTAGAAATTCCTGGGCTTGGGCCTAAAAAGGTAAAAGTTCTTTATGAGAAACTCGGAATTACAAGCATAGAAGAATTAGAGAAAGCCTGCAGAGAGCATAAAATTGCTAAACTTCCAGGGTTTGGGTGGAAGACAGAAGAAAACATATTAAAAGGGATAAAACTTTTTAAAGAAAAGACAGGAAGAAAACCCTTGGGAGAAGTTCTTCCGTTAGCTGAAGAAATTATTGAGATTTTAAGAAGAGAAAGTCCTGTTGAGAATATTGCTGTAGCAGGAAGTATTAGAAGAAGGCGAGAAACAGTAAAGGATATAGATATTCTTATTACTTCGGTTCAACCAGAAAGAGTAATGAAAAAAGTCACAGAACTGCCCTTTATTGATGAGGTGATAGCTTTTGGGGAAACAAAAACCAGTGTAAGACTGAAGACCGGTATTCAAATGGATGTAAGGGTTGTAGAACCAGATTCTTGGGGCGCAGCTCTTGCTTATTTTACAGGTTCAAAGGCTCATAATATTAGAGTTAGAGAGC
>DAIQAS010000165.1:0-988 GCA_036781525.1 Thermodesulfobacterium sp.
TGACTACGTCCCAAGAATTAAAGATGCCAAGCCAAAAATAGACCCAAAGAAGCTGAATTTTAAAAACGAAAGACTTTATAAAGTTGTTGACATTGTAAATGAGCAAACTATTAAATTGGACACTGGGTTACTTGTAAAATTCTTGGGGGTTAAAATAAATAATAAAGGAATAGCGTTGGAGTATCTGAGAAACCGTATTTTGGGTAAGGAAGTTTTCCTTAAATTTGATAATGGTGCAGTTGTAGATGAAAATACCGTTAATGCCTATGTTTATTTAAAAAACAAAATTTTTGTGAATGCTTATTTAATCAAATCCGGAATTGCCACAGCAGATAAAACTATGGAACACAAATATAAAACAAAATTTATTGAACTGGAACAGAGGTGAACTGATGGCAAAAGAATGGATTTTGAATATGGCCACAAACAGATGGGGATTAAATAAGAAAAACAGCGTAGGGCCAGTATCTCAATGGATTCGTGAATGTAGCCCGAAAACAATTAAAGACTGGGAACAATTTTATTACGAAAAACTTGCTGATTTTCTCAAAAGCAAAGGCATTTCCTTATCTCCTAAGGAGTATATTGAAGATCTGGGAAGAAAATTGTATGTGAAAATCACAGAAGTTATTCAGGCAGAAATCGAAGAAATAACAGAGGAAGATTGCATCCAATATATTTACAATCTTGTAATTAACAGGACCTATGATGGATATTTAACAGAAATAAAAACAATATATGGAAAATTACAGAGAGATTTGGGTGTAGAGATTAAACCTGCTCCTGATGAGTGGGATAGACTTTACAATGTAGATTTTTATATTCAGGTTGGAAAGAAATATATCGGTTTGCAAATAAAACCCATAACTTATGAACAAACACCAGAGAATTACAGATGGAAAGAATTGCTTAGTAGTACCCATAAGAAATTTGAAGAGAAATATGGTGGAAAAGTATTTGTCATATTTTCAATTAAAAAAGATAACAA
>DAIQAS010000165.1:1304-1962 GCA_036781525.1 Thermodesulfobacterium sp.
GTTATATATGCACTCATTGTGGTTTTACTGTATGCCAGAGGTGTTTTATAGAGCACCAGAGACTTTTTACCAGAACAGGAGTTACCTGGGTCTGTCCAAATTGTTTAAACTGGGAAACCTTATAAAGTCTAAAATTTAAATTCGGCTAAAACAGGGGCATGATCTGAGGGCTTTTTCCAGCCTCTCGGAGTTTTTTCTACCCAGATGTCCTTAAGCTTATCAATTAGAGGCTCTGTTATTAATATATGGTCAAGCCTCATCCCCTGATTTTTATTAAAGGCAAAAAATTGATAATCCCACCAGGTAAAAATGCCTTTTTTATCAGGATATTTAAGCCTCAAGGTATCTATTAAACCGAACTCAAGCAGGGCTTTAAAGGCATTTCTTTCTCTTTCTGTAAAACAAATATTTTCTCTCAGTATGTCGGGATCATAAACATCTATACTTTCTGGCGCAACATTGAAATCCCCCATAATAATAAGGGGCGTATCCTTAGAGAAATTAGCTTCTAAGAATTCTCTAAATTTCCATAAAAACTGAAGCTTGTAAAAATAATAATCCGAATTAACCGGACTTCCGTTAGGAATATAAACCGAAAAAATCCAGAGTTCACCTAAATTCTGAAGAGAAATTTTTATTCCTATTATTCTTTCTTTAA
>DAIQAS010000165.1:2158-2293 GCA_036781525.1 Thermodesulfobacterium sp.
TGGCAACACCATTTCTTCCTTTACCACCCTGATGATAAATTTCATAACCCAATTTTTGAAAAATAAGGGCTGGAATTTCTTCAGTTTTTACTTTTGTTTCCTGTATGGCTAAAATATCTACAGATTTTTCCTGTA
>DAIQAS010000166.1:0-2286 GCA_036781525.1 Thermodesulfobacterium sp.
TTCTTTCAGGGTTTCTTTTACTTCTGCAGGTGGAGGTAAATCGGGATTTCCTAAGCTTAAGTCAAAAACTTTGTCCTCCCCAAATTTTTTCTTAAGTTCTATGCCTTCTTCAAACATTCTTCTTATCCAAGAACTTCTATCTATATACGTTTTTACTTGATCCGACATAAACATTTTTGTTTCCCCCCTTTTAAAATGATGTGTAAAGGAATTATTTCAATTTACCATATTAAAAATTTGCAGACAATATATTGACAAAAATTTAATTTTATGAATAATTATTAAAACTAAGAATAAGAAAATTTGAAATTAGGAGGTGAATTATGAGTAAAGTTTTAAAAAGTATTATTTTATCTTTTTTAGTAATATTGAGTTCTACATCTTTAGCAATTGCTCATTTTTTAGTTCTTGTCCCTGATACAGATAATGTAGAGGGGGGTAAAAGGGAAGTAAGGTTAGAGGCAAGATTTACCCATCCTATGGAAGGTGGACCAAATATGACTTTTGAAATTTTAGATAGCGGAGCTTTTGTAAGAGGTGAAAAAGTTAATCTTAATTGGAAAAAAGAATTAATTCCTTCTATGAAAGGAAGTTCCAAAAAAGTTCCTATGTATACCACCATTTTAAAAATTACTAAACCTGGAGTTTATCAAATTTATGTAGATCCAAAACCTTATTTTGAACCATCAGAGGAAAAATATATTAAGCAAATTACCAAGGTTATAATTCAGACCATGGGATTAGAAGAAGGGTGGGATGAACCATTAGGACTTAAAGCTGAAATTATCCCTTTAGTTAAACCGTTTGCTATATGGGAAGGAAATACTTTTAAAGGCCAGGTTTTGATTAATGGAAAACCAGCCGGAAATATAGAAGTAGAAGTGGAATATTTAAATACAAAGGGTGTAAAAGCACCTTATGAATCCTTTATTACTCAGGTTGTTAAGACCGATGAGAACGGTTATTTCGAATATACTATACCCTGGGCCGGATGGTGGGGATTTTCTGCTCTTGGAGATGGAGGAATGGTTAAAGGTGAAGATGGTAAGGAATACCCTCTTGAACTTGATGCAGTTATATGGGTAAAAGCTTATCCTAAACCTAAGGGGGTAAAATAAAATGCATATTTCAGAGGGGGTTCTTTCTCCCCCTGTTCTTTTAACAGGGGGAGTTCTTACTTTGGCGGGTTTATTTTTAGGTTTAAAAAATTTAAAACTTGAAAAAATTCCTGAAACAGCTGTTCTTTCAAGCACTTTCTTTGTAGCTTCTTTGATTCATGTCCCCATTGGTCCCACCTCCGCTCATCTTGTTTTAAACGGTCTTGTAGGATTACTTCTTGGTTGGGCTGCTTTTCCTGCAATATTTTTAGGACTTCTTTTACAGGCTTTAATTTTCCAATTCGGAGGCTTTACTACCTTAGGAGTAAATACTTTTGCTATGGCTTTTCCTCCAGTAATTATAGGTTATATTTTCAGAAGATTAATTCAGAAAGATAAGGTTTTTATAACTTTTACAGTAAGCTTTTTAGCTGGATTTTTATCCATAATTTTTTCAGCAATTTTAGTAGGAGTAGCTCTTTATTTTACAGAAAAAAGTTTTATTCCTGTTATTCTAACTTTAATAGGTTCTCATATTCCTATTGCTTTTATAGAAGGATTTATTACAGGTTTTATAATAACTTATCTATTAAAGGTTAAACCGGAGGTAATATTATGAGATATATCAGTATATTGGTAATATTAATAGCCATGTTTGTTAAGGTAAGTTTTGCTCACAAGGTAAGCACATTTGCTTATAGGGAAGGGAATCAAATTATTGGAGAAGCTTATTTTGCGGACGGTTCTCCATGTATTAATTGTAGGGTGGAAGCTTATGACGAAAGAGAAATCAAAATATCCGATACTGTAACTGATGAAAAAGGAAAGTACAAATTTGTTACGGAATATAAAGGTCCTATTAAAATTAAAGTGATTGCTGGAGAAGGGCACTTAGCAGAATTTAATTTAGAGGGATTAAAGGATACCTCTAACACTGAGAAACAAAATGTAACTCGTTCTAAAAATACAACCTCTTCTAAATCTGAAGTTCAATCTTCTAAAAATGTACAAAAAATTTCAAATTTAAATAAAGAGGAAGTAAAAAAAGTTGTAAATGAAGCGATAGGAGAAACGATAAAACCTGAAATTGAAGGAATAAAAAACCTATTGATAGAGATGAAAAAAGATATGGATAAAGTAAAATTACGTGATATTATAGGTGGAATAGGTTATATTTTTGGTATTTGGG
>DAIQAS010000167.1:0-2240 GCA_036781525.1 Thermodesulfobacterium sp.
CAGAAACATTAGGACACAGAGTAAAAGTAAAAGTTGTAAAAAATAAACTTGCTCCACCATTTAGAGAGGTCGAATTTGATATGTACTTTGGAGAGGGTATTTCTAAGGAAGCTGAATTAATTGATCTTGGACTTGCCATGGGAATTATAGAAAGAAGTGGTGCCTGGTATACCTATAAATCTGACGGAAAAGAAGAAAGATTAGGACAGGGGAAGGAAAATGTAAGAAGGCTACTTAAAGAAAAAAAAGAGCTTGCTCAGGAAATAGAAAAGAAAATAAGAGAATTAGCAGGATTGCCACTATAAGTAAAAACAATGCAGTCTCTATCCTTGGAGAAGATAGAAGAAAAACTCAAAAATATAAAGATTCTTGTAATAGGAGATTGCATTCTTGACAGGTATTTTATTGGAGAAGTAAGCAGAATTTCTCCGGAAGCTCCTGTGCCGGTATTTGATTTAAGAGAAACATACTTTAGTCTTGGCGGAGCAGCAAATGTTGCAGCAAACTTAAGAGGGCTTAATGTTAAAGTTGAGCTAATGGGAGTTGTCGGGAAGGACGAACATGGGAAAATTCTGAAAAATCTTGCTAAAGAGGAAGGTATCGGAACAAAGGGTATTTTAGAGGATGCAACCCGTCCCACTACTATTAAAACCCGAATAATTGCTCAATCTCAACAACTTCTTCGTATAGACAGAGAAGAAAGAAGGCCGGTTAACAAAAATTTAAAGAAAAAATTTCAGGAAATCTATGAGGAACTTCTCTCTGAAGTTGATGGAGTTATTCTTTCTGATTATGCTAAGGGAATGTTTCTGTCTGAAAGTTTTTGTGCCTGGATAATAGGAGAAGCAAGAAGAAAAGGTAAATTTCTTATGGTTGATCCAAAAAGTGTTGATTGGAAAAAGTATGAAGGAGCAACTTCAATTACTCCCAATCTTAAAGAATTTAAGGAAACTGCTTTAAAAGAAAATCTTTTTCAAGATGATTTGAAAAAGTCTGCTCCCATACTTGTTGAAAGGTATAATCTTGATTTTCTCGTAGTAACACTCGGAAAAGACGGGATATTCTATTATCATCCAAAAGAAGGAAGTTTTTACTCTCCTTCTCAGGCAAAGGAGGTATATGATGTTTCCGGTGCAGGAGATACTGTAATAGCATCTTTAGGAGCTTTTTATGCTATCGGACTTCCTCTTAGTCAAACCGTTGAGCTCGCAAATATTGCAGCAGGCATAGTTGTTGGAAAGGTGGGAACTAAACCAGTTTACTGGGAAGAAATTAAAAGATTTATTAAAGAGAACACCTTGCAGAAGGAGGTAAAAAATGGGTAAAATTTCTCATATTAGAGCTCGCGAAATTCTTGATTCAAGAGGAAATCCCACTATTGAAGTAGAAATATGGCTTGAGAGCGGATTTTATGGAAGAGCAGCTATTCCTTCAGGTGCTTCTACTGGAAAATATGAGGCTTTAGAATTAAGGGATAAAGATTCTCAAAGATATTTTGGTAAAGGTGTTCAAAAAGCAGTATTTAATGTAAATGAAATTATTGCACCTCAATTAGAAGGTTTTGAATCTTCGAGACAGATTGAAATTGATCAGATTCTTTGTGAGCTTGATGGGACTGAAAACAAATCAAAACTTGGAGCGAATGCAATTCTCGGAGTTTCTCTTGCCTGTGCAAGAGCAACTGCTGAGGAATTTGGAATACCTCTTTTTGCTTATATAGGAGGTATTAGAGCAAGAACCCTTCCTGTACCATTTATGAATGTTATAAACGGTGGAGTCCATGCAGACAATCCTTTAGATTTTCAGGAATTTATGATTGTTCCCTGGGGAGGAGATAGTTTTTCTACAGCTCTAAGAATGGGTGTTGAAACCTATCATGCTTTAAAAAGTGTGCTTAAAGAAAAAAAACTCGGTGTTTCTGTAGGAGATGAAGGTGGTTTTGCTCCTCAGATTAAATCTCCGGAAGAAGCTCTTGATTATCTTATAAAAGCTATTGAAAAAGCAGGATATAAACCAGGAGAGGATGTAGCAATTGCTATGGATGTTGCAGCTTCAGAACTTTACGAAGGAAAGGGGATGTATAAGCTTCCTGGTCTCGGTAAAAAAATAAGCAGAGAAGAACTTCTTAAGTATTACGAAAAACTCGTTAAAAACTATCCCATTATATCAATAGAAGATCCCTTTTCTGAAGATGATCCAGAGGGGTTTAAAATTATTACAGAAAGTCTTGGAGACAAAAT
>DAIQAS010000168.1:0-2236 GCA_036781525.1 Thermodesulfobacterium sp.
GATGAAATCTGGTATAAGGGAGAAAGGAAAATAAATCCTAAGAAAATTCATCAAAAGGCAGAGGGATGGTTTTTTGATAGAGCCATAAAGCTATGTGTGGTTTCCATATCCACAGTTTTAATTAAAAGAGAAGTCTTTTCTGAAATCGGACTTTTTGATGAAGATTTTCCAGTTTGCGAAGATTATGAATTCTGGTTGAGAGTAGCTTTAAAAATGCCTGTTGGCCTTATTAAAGAGTATCTTGTTGTTAAAAGCGGAGGAAGACCTGACCAATTATCTGCTATGAAAGGACTTGATTACTATAGAGTTCTTGCACTTCTTAAACTCTTTAAGAACTATCAAAAAGATTTAAAATTAGAACAAAAGCTCATGCTTTTTGCAGAAGCAAAGAAAAAGTTTGAAATATTTTATAGAGGTGCTTTAAAACACGGAAACTTAAAAAAAGCTTTTTTGCTTGAGAAAGTTTTTAAAGAAACCTTTGAAGAATCCTTAATAACCCCTTATAAAAGCCTAAAAGCATGAAAGAAACCCATTTAGAGTTGAAAGACTGGATTGGTAAAATCTTAAGACCCCTTGAATTTGTCTCAAAAAATAATTTTGCCAATCTTTATAAAACAAAAGGACTTGAAAAGACTTTAAAATTTCTCATAAACTCAGCACCAGAAGAAATAAATAATCTTAAGGAAAAACTTTTAAAACTTTGTGAAAATTTAGAAACAGCATCTATCAAAGAAAAGAAGGAAAGAATACTTGTGATGCTTGATCTGATTAAATCCCTTGATTTAAAGGAAAGTAAAAATTTTTCGAAAGTTTCAGAAGCAGAAGAGGAAGCTTTTGAAAAATGGGAAATTCCTGAAGAGGAAATTTCTCTTGATACCTATTTAAGATACAAAGAAATCTTAAAACAGCCTGTTCAATTTTTAAAAGGAATAGGTCCTCGCATTGCCAAAAAACTTGCCAAAAAAGATATACACACATTAGAGGATTTACTCTTTTTCTTACCGAGAGATTATGAAGACAGAAGAAAAATCACTCCCATAGGAGATCTAAGAGAGGGACAAAGAGCAGTAGTTTTCGGAGAAATCCTTAAAAGCGGAATCTCTCACTTTTTTAAAAGAAAAATATTTTATGCCTATATTACCGACGGAACAGGCTTTTTAACTTTAAAGTGGTTTAACTTTAATGAACGGGTATGGAGGAATCTCTTAACACCTGGAAAAAATTTTTACGCTATTGGAGAAATCTCCCGATTTGGCAAAGACCTTGAAATGGTTCATCCGGAACTTATAGAAGAAGGGGATGAGGAAAAACTTGAAACAGAAATAGGACATATAGTTCCTATATATTCCTCTATAGAGGGAGTTTCGGAAAAATACTTTAGAAAGGTTATGAAATATGCTGTAAATGATTATGCGGATTATCTTAACAACTACATTCCTTTACATATTTTAAAAAAGAGAAAACTTCTACCCTTAAGTATAGCCATTAAAAATCTTCATTTCCCTGATCCTTCCGAAAACATAACTTTGTTAAAAAGAGAAGAAAGCATTTATCACAAAAGCCTTGCCTTTGATGAATTTTTCTTCTTAGAGCTTGCTTTGGGATTAAGAAAAGGAAGGATAAAAAAAGAAACAGGAATAAGCTTTAATACAAATAGCAAACTTGTTGAAGATTTTATCAAAAAACTTCCTTTTGAATTAACCTCTGCTCAGAAAAGGGTAATAGAGGAAATCAAAAAGGACATGGCAAGTATTTTTCCAATGAACAGGCTTCTTCAGGGAGATGTGGGATGTGGGAAAACAGTTGTTGCCTTTATTGCAGCGTTGATAGCCATAGAAAACGGTTATCAGGTAGCACTTATGGCTCCCACGGAGATTCTTGCAGAACAACATTATTACAACTTCAGACAGTATGCCCAGATTATGGGCATTCATACGGCACTCTTAACTGGAGGAATACCTCCTGCAAAAAAAAGAGAGATATATCATGGGCTTTCTACAGGATTTATAAATTTTGTAATAGGAACTCATGCCCTTTTTCAGGAAAAAGTGGATTTTAAAAGACTTGGATTGGTAATTATTGACGAACAACATCGTTTTGGAGTTTTACAGAGAGCGGCTCTAAGGGATAAGGCAAAGGGAGTAATTCCCGATACTCTTGTTATGACTGCAACTCCAATTCCCAGAACCCTTGCCCTTACAATTTACGGTGATCTTGAGCTTTCTATAATAAATGA
>DAIQAS010000169.1:0-2201 GCA_036781525.1 Thermodesulfobacterium sp.
TCAGAAACTTGCTTTATCTCCTATCCCTCGGTATATAAAGTATAAAGATTTTGAACTTTTAAAAGCTTTGATTGAAAAAGAGGGGCTTACTTTTCCATCTGAGCTTTTTGAGAAATACTTTCACAATACTTTGTCCAGAGAAAACGAAAAGTAGGAGAAAAGATTTTAGGTTGTTCTTTAAGTAGCCTTTCTACTTCTTCAGGAGGGAAAAATCTACCCTCTTCTATTTCAAGAGGGTTGGGTTTGGGAATTTTTTTAGTGCGTCCTACAAATAAAACCACACACTGTTTTCCTGTTTCTTCTGAGGGAGGGAATCTCATTACTTCTTCAAGTTTTACCTTTATAGAAAGTTCTTCCTTTAACTCTCTTTGAGCCGTAATTAAAAAGCTTTCTCCAGCAAGAACATGACCTGAAGCTGATGAAGTCCAGAGCCCTGGATTTTCGTCTACTGCTTGAGATTTTTTCTGAAGATAGATTTCACCGTGTTCATTAAAAATAAAAACATGAACTGTTTTATGAAAAAAACCTTTTTTATGTATGCTTTCTCTACTTAAAATAGTAACAGGATTGCAATTTTCATCTACAACTTCTAAAACTTCTCTTTTTCTTCCCTCAGGGGTTTCCTTGGGTTTTCTTCCTCTTTTTTTAATATTTTCGTGCATTTAAATGTAAGATAAGAGCCTAAAAGTTTAAAGTCTAATTATTACAGAAAATTTTAATTTGAAAAGACCTAAATTCTTTTTATAACTAAGTCTATAACTTCGTCAAGATGGGAAACAAAAATAAACTCTATTTGATCTCTTAATTCTTTCGGAATTTCTTCAAGGTCTTTTTGGTTTTTAGAAGGTAAAAGAACTTTTTTAATTCCTTTTCTTAAAGCGGCAAGGGATTTTTCTTTTATTCCTCCTACAGGAAGAATCTTTCCTCTTAAAGTTATTTCTCCTGTCATAGCATAGTCTTTGGAGACCGGTTTTTTTGTAAGAGCTGAAATTAAGGCAACTGCAATGGTTATTCCTGCACTGGGACCATCCTTGGGTATGGCTCCTGAGGGAACATGTACATGTATGTCATATTTAGTGTAAAACTTTGGATCAATGCCAAGTTCTTTGTATTTGGATCTTATGTAAGAGAGTGCAGCCTGAGCGCTTTCTTTCATAATTTCGCCTAAATGTCCTGTTAGAATAAGATTTCCTTTCCCTGGCATGGTGACAGCTTCAACATAAAGAACTTCTCCGCCGTAAGGTGTCCAGGCAAGACCTGTGGCAACACCTACTTCATCCTTTTCCTGCTTTAATTCTTCCACATATTCGGGCGGTCCGAGATATTCTGTAAGATTGGCTTCTGTGATTTCAAAAGGACCCTTCTCACCTTCTGCAAGCTTTCTGGTTATTTTTCTGCATATAGCAGCAAGTTTTCTTTCAAGTTCTCTTACTCCCGATTCATATGTATATTCTTCTATAATTTTTAAAATTACCTCATCTGAAATCACAATATCTTTTTTAGTAAGTCCGTGTTCCTTTAAAAGTTTGGGAAGTAGATGTTTTTTTGCAATTTCAAGTTTTTCTTTGAAGGTGTATCCGGAAATATATATAACTTCCATACGATCAAGAAGAACTTTGGGAATAGGCTCAGTCATATTAGCAGTTGCTATAAACAGTACCTTTGAAAGGTCAAAAGGAACATCTAAGAAATGATCTACAAATTCTCTATTCTGTTCAGGATCAAGCACCTCTAAAAGCGCTGCAGCGGGATCTCCATGAAAATCACTACAAAGTTTATCTATCTCATCAAGCATAAAGACAGGATTGTTTGTTCCAGCTTGTTTAATTCCCTGTATTATTCTTCCAGGTAAAGCCCCTACATAGGTTCTTCTATGTCCTCTTATTTCTGCTTCGTCTCTTACTCCACCTAAGGAGACTCTTACAAACTTTCTTCCAAGTGCGGTTGCTATTGATTTTCCAAGACTTGTTTTTCCCACACCTGGAGGACCAACAAAGCAGATAATAGCTCCTTTTGCCTTAGGATTTATTTTTTTCACTGCAAGAAATTCAAGAATCCTTTCTTTTACCTTTTCAAGATTGTAGTGATCTCTGTCTAAAATCTTTTTAACGTGTTTCAGGTTTAAATTGTCTTTGGTTGATTTATTCCAGGGAAGTTCTATCAGCCATTCCAAATAGTTTCTTATAACTGCAGCTTCAGAA
>DAIQAS010000170.1:0-2144 GCA_036781525.1 Thermodesulfobacterium sp.
GTATGGATTTGTGCCTCATAGATAAAAATATAAAAATATTAAAATTGTTTTTACTTATCACCTCAGCTTTAACAGTTTTTTTGTTTTCTGGATGTGCCCCAACTTTAAAAGATGTTCCAAAGGTTTCTAAAGAAGCAATTGAAGCAGAAAGACTTAAACAGAGGAAAATTGCTCTTTTTACCTATTTTGAAAGAAAAGAAAGATTAAACAATGTTTGGTATAACCTTATAATTGGGGCAAGTCCTTTTTGTAAGAAAAATCCAAGACCAATTTATGGATTTGAAGTACATGATAAAAGTATGTATAAAGAAGAGGATATAAAACTGTTAAAAGAAAAGTTTTTTCTTGATGAAAAACCTACAGTCTGGTATGTACATCCAGAAAGCCCAGCCTATAAAGCAGGACTTAAAATAAATGACAAGATTCTAAAAATAAATGGTAAAGATGTAAAAAATGCTCGTGAAGTTTTGGATATTATAAGAGAATCTAAGAGCCTTGAACTTTTAATAGAAAGAAATGGAGAATTGATTGTTTTAAATATAGAACCGCTTAACGGCTGTGATTATGATGTTTATCTTGTTTTTCACGAATCTATTAATGCTTGGGCAGCGCCTCCAAACAGGATTTTTGTAACAACGGGATTGATGAGATTTATACAAAGTGATAAAGAACTTGCACTTATTTTAGGACATGAGCTTTCTCATCATGTTCTTGGACATATAACCAAAAAAATGGGAAATATGATTTTGGGTTCAATTATAGATATATTAATTGCAGTTACTACTGGAGTTAATACTCAGGGGACATTTCAACAGCTTGGGGGTATAGTTTATTCTAAAGAATTTGAGAAAGAAGCTGATTACTTAGGCACTTACATTGCTGCAAGAGGAGGATACGATGTAAGTGATGCTGCAGAAATTTGGAGAAGAATGGCAGCAGAATTTCCCAGTGCCATAAGCGAGACTTTTCTTGCAACTCATCCAAGCTCTCCAGAAAGATTTCTTCTTATAGAAGAGACTGTAAAAGAAATTAGAGAAAAAACTTTAAAAGGAGAGCCTCTTTTTCCTTCTCAAAAACTTCCTGGACTTGAGAAAAAAGAATAAAAAAATCAAAGGTTTTTAATTTTCTTTAAATAGGTCTTTAATTCGTTTATTTTTTCTTTGGTAAAAGGTTTGTCTTTGTAATAGATTTCTTCAAATGTTTTGACAAATTTTAAAGCTTCAGTCTTCAATTTCTCGTTCTCTATCTTTAAAATAAACTCTTCTAAACCTTCATTTTCCTCCCTTTTATAGCCTTTTTTTTCCAAAATTTTTAAGAACCTTTTTAACAACCTTTCTTCAGCTCTTAGGTTTTTTATATTTAAAAAATATTTAGCACATAAAAATGCTGCAAAACTAATTAAAGAAAGTAAAATTATCAGAGAAATTATAATTTTTTTATTGGCAAAGTTTTTTATCTCTGGTATTCGGGTAATCCTTGAGAAACTTTTAAAAAGCGCTATTTGTTTTTTGAGGTCATAACTCAAAACGAAATTGATGTAGTAATAATTTATGGTTTCAAAAATATATTCAAGTTTTGAGAGAACTTTTTTCGTTTTAACTGAATAGGCTGAAAAAGGAGTGGGGTCGTATCTTACCCATCCTTTACCTTTAATAAAAGCTTCAACCCAGACATGTGCATCGCTTTCTCTTATGAGATAGTATCCTCCAACCTCATTGTAAATTCCTCCTTTATAACCTGCAACAAGTCTTGATGGTATGCCATTTAATCTCAGTAAAATTGCCATAGAGGAAGCAAAATATTCACAGTTTCCCTGTTTGTATTTAAATAAAAAGTCCTCAAGAGGGTTCTCAGAAAGAGGAAGGTCTTTTAAAGAATATCTATATTCTCCATATTTGAGAAAATTTAGGATTTTACTGGCAATTTCTTCATCAGAATCAGCTTTAAAGGCTTTTGCAAGACTTTTTATTCTTGTAGATAGATTTTTAGGAAGTTGTAGATAGACTTTTTTATCTATATTTGTTTCAGGTATTACATCCGTTAGAACAGATAATACTTTGTATTTAGTCCTTGAAACTACAGGTGAAGTAAGAGCAAAGGTAAAATCTTCATAAGTTGAAGGTTTTACAAACCCCGATTTATAT
>DAIQAS010000171.1:0-2135 GCA_036781525.1 Thermodesulfobacterium sp.
TGCTTTCTATAATTCTTCCTCTTGCTGGTCTATCATAAGCTGCTTTTAATTCAAGCATTTCTGCCTGTAGGAGGACAAGCTCCAAAAGATCTTCGATTCCCACCCTTTTTTTAGCAGAAATGCTTGCTACTAAGGTATCTCCTCCCCAGTCTTCAGGAACAAGTCCAAGTTCTGCAAGCTGGGATTTTACTTTTTCTGGATTGGCATCTGGTTTGTCAATTTTATTTATGGCAACTACAATAGGGACTTTGGCAGCTTTAGCGTGTTCAATAGCTTCTTTTGTTTGTTCCATAACTCCGTCATCAGCTGCAACAACAAGAATTACTATATCTGTAACCTGAGCTCCTCTTGCTCTCATTGAAGTAAAGGCTTCATGCCCAGGGGTATCAATAAAAGTTATAGTTCTTCCATCCTCCAGTTTTACTGTATAAGCACCTATGTGCTGGGTGATTCCACCAGCTTCTTTGCTTGCTACATCTGTTTTTCTTATGGCATCAAGAAGGGTTGTCTTTCCATGATCAACATGTCCCATTACTGTAACAACGGGTGGTCTTGGTTTGAGTTCTTCTGGAGAAGGAGGAGTGTATTGTAAAAGAATTTCCTCTTCTATAGGAGCTTTTTCTACCTGATAACCAAATTCATCAGCTAAAATTGCTGCAGTATCGGCATCTATGGATTGATTTGCAGTAACAGGCATTCCCATTTCTAAGGATTTTTTAATCAGTTCACTTACTTTTACTCCCATAGCTTTTGCAAGATCAATTACCTGAATAGTCTCATAAATTTTAATTTTTCTCTCTTTTGGAGGAAGGGTAGGAGGTCTTTCTTGAGCTTTTTCAGGTTTCTCTTTAACCTTTTTGGGTTTTTCTGTCTCTTCTACTTCTTCCTTTTCTTCAAAAAGTTGAATAGGTTCTTCTTCCAGAAAGAGATCTTCTAATTCTTCTCTTTCTCTTTTTGGTTTTTTAAAAGCTCCTGCTTTTTTCTTTCCCTTCTTTTTTTCTTTTAATTCAAGTTCTTTTTCTTTTTTCTTTTTCTTAAACTCTTCTTTTTCTGGTTTTGGAATTTCCTTAGGAACCTCTTCAGGTGCGGAAACAGGAGGTGCTTCTTTTTTCGGCTTAAAAGGTCTTTCTTTCCTTGGTTTAAAATCTGTAACTACTCTTTTCTCATAAGCAACTTTTTTTTCTTTTTCTGGCTCTTCCAGAGGTTTTTCTACTTCAGGTTTTTCTTCAGACTTTATCTTTTCTGTTTCTGAAACTACTTTTTCTGGAGAAATTGCGGTTTCTGGTTCAGTCTTTTCTGGTTCTTCTTTTTTCTTTCTTATAACTAATTTCTTCTTTTTAGGTTTTTCTAAAGCCTCGGGTTCTAAAATTTCAGAAATGGTGCTTTCTGAAAGATCTGCCTGATGTTTTTCTATTTCTTCTCGTCTTATGATAATAAAACCAGATTTATTGCCGTAAAGTTCTCTTATCTTTTGCGCTTCCTCTTCACTTACAGAAGATGCAGCTGTTTTTACAGAAAATCCTTTTTCCTGAAGCTCCTTAAGAAATTCCTTGGGATCCAAATTTAATTCTTTAGCTAATTCTCCAACCTTTACTCTTGCCATTAGACACCTAACCTAAGATTTTTACAAAATTTTTTAAAAATTAATAAAGTTTTTAAAAAAGTTTAAATAAGTTTAATCTTAAAGCCAGAAAATTCAAGAGCTTCTTTTATTTTAAAAAAAATAGTTTAAATTTAAATCTAAATGAGAAAAGTAATTATTATTCCTGCAAGATATGGTTCTACAAGATTTCCTGGTAAACCTTTAGCTTTGCTTTGGGATAAAACCATTATACGACATGTTTATGAAAGAGCAACATCTTCTGATATTTCGGAGGTTTATGTAGCAACTGATGATGAAAGAATATTTAAAGAGGTGGAAAATTTTGGAGGTAAGGCTATTTTTACAAGTAAAGAGCATACTTGCGGAACAGAAAGGGTTGCTGAAGCAGCTGAAATCTTGGGGCTTGATGAAGAAGATATAATAATAAATTTACAAGGAGATCAGCCCCTTTTCCCTCCTGAGTATTTTTCTTTACTCATAAAACCTTTACTTTTTTCTTCAGACATTCATATAAGTACCCTTGCAACCCCCA
>DAIQAS010000172.1:0-2114 GCA_036781525.1 Thermodesulfobacterium sp.
GGCTCAAACTCAGGAAGTTCTCAGGATAGCGGTAGACGAGTTTTCTGTGCCAACATCTACAAGAATCATAGTTGAAGTTACCCTAAAGGCAATTGATGCAGGTCTTACAGGGCTATATCATCTTGTAAATTCGGGCTATGCTTCCCGTTATGAGTGGGCAAAGGAGTATTTCAGGATAAAGGGCATAAAAAAGCTAATACTTCCAGCCTATCAGGCGGACTTTAATTTGCCGGCTAAAAGACCCAAATGGTCGGTAATGAGTTGTGATAAAATATGCAGGGATTTAGGAATTGAGATAAGGGAATGGAGAGAGGAGATGCGGAGGATGTTTAATGAAAGAAGAAATTAAAAATCATAAAGGGTTCTGCATTTGGTTTACAGGTCTTCCTTGTGCTGGGAAAACAACACTTGCTAAGAAACTTTATGAAGCTCTAAATGAAATGGGATACAAAGTAAGATTATATGATGGGGATGAAGTTAGAAGAACTATTTCTAAAGATTTAGGTTTTTCTAAAGAAGAAAGAATCGAAAATATGAGTCGTGTTGCTAAAAAAGCTTTAGAAGATGTTGCACAGGGTTACATAGTAATAGTGGCATTAGTAAGCCCGTATAGAGAAGCAAGGAAAGAAATAAGAGAGAAATTTGGGGATGGAATATTTATAGAAGTTTTTGTAGATGCCCCGATTGAGGTATGTGAAAAAAGAGATGTAAAAGGGCTTTATAAAAAAGCAAGAGAAGGATTAATAAAAAATTTTACAGGTATAGATGATCCCTATGAACCTCCGGAAAATCCAGAGATACATCTGAGAACAGATTTATTAACTGAAGAAGAGGCATTAAAATTTCTTAAAAACTTTTTATTAGAAAAATTCCATGAGAGGGTTATTTACTAAGGATTATTGGATTATAAAGCGGTCTGGACTTTTTGATCCTGTATATTATCTAAAGCAGCATTCCGATGTCAGGCTGGCTGATGTTGACCCACTGGAGCACTTCGTATTACATGGCTGGAAAGAAGGCAGAAAGCCAAATGAATGGTTTGATGTTAAAGATTACTCTTCTCTAAATCAAATTAATTCAATAAATCCTTTTGCACATTTTATAAAATTTCTTGAAGGTAAATTTTTACAAACCAGTTTTAAAATAGCTTTTATAGTAGGTTGTGCAAGAAGCGGAACAAGCATATTAGGTGAGCTAATTGCATCACATCCAAAAGTGAAATATATATTTGAAGCGCATCATATTTGGGAAATGGCAGGATATGGTCCAGACGGAAGTCATAGACTAACCGAAAATTGTGCTACACCTGAAATTATTTATAAAATAAGAATGTGGTTTTTAAAACAATACGAAGAGAATAAATACATAATAGAAAAGAATCCACGAAATGTACTTCGTATCTCTTTTATAAAAAAAATCTTTCCAGAAGCAAAAATTATACATATTATTAGAGATGGAAGAGATGTTGCATGTTCTATGGTACCAGGAATAGGTGGAGATAGGTGGGAACATTTAAAACCACCTGGTTGGAAATATTTAAAATTAAATTATACAGGACCTCTTAGGTGTGCTTTAGCTTGGAAAGAAATAATGGAAATAGCTTTGAATGATTTACGATCTATTGATCATTTACAGATTAAGTATGAAGATTTGGTATTAAAACCTAATTAAATTATTAAGAGAATATTTAAATATCTTGAATTGGATGAGGATAAAAATGTATACAACTTTGCTAAAAAAATTCAAAATGATACTAAAGGTAGTTATCATGCTCGTCATCAAGTGTTTTGGTATAGAGATAATCATAAATTTCGTATCGGGAGATGGAAAGAAAATCTTACTCCTGAAGAGGCAACAACAATTGAAGAATATTTAGCCCCTTTATTAAAAAAATTAGGATATATTTAAATTAAGGAGCAAGCAATGGAAAATAGAACCTGTCTTATAATTCTTGGGATGCATAGAAGTGGGACCTCGGCGTTGGCAGGTTTTTTACACTACTTAGGCATCAATATGGGTTCAGAACTACTTGAACCAGCATGGGATAACCCTAAAGGATTTTACGAGAATAAAATGATTGTGGAATTTAACGAATACAAATTACTTCCGGCTCT
>DAIQAS010000173.1:0-2080 GCA_036781525.1 Thermodesulfobacterium sp.
GCAGTATTTAAGCTGAATTTAATCCTGTAAGTACTGCTCCTATAGCTCCAAGAAATTGAGGATTTTTTGGAACAATTATTTTTTTCTGAATTTCTTTTTCAATAAAAGCTTTTAATAATTGATTATAAGCACATCCTCCTGCAAGGATGATGTCTTCTTCAAAGGAAACTCGCTTTAACATACTTATTATTCTTTGAGAAATTGAAAAATGAACAGCTTTAAGTATTTCTCTTCTATCAATTCCTTGAGAAATCATAGAAATAACTTCTGATTCAGCAAAAACAGTGCACATGCTATTTATTTTTACCTTAAGCTCTGTATCAATAGGGAAATTTTTAACCTCTTCCAAAGTATATCCAAGAGTTTTTATCATTATTTCTAAAAATCTTCCTGTTCCAGCAGAACATTTATCATTCATTTCAAATTTTATAACTTTACCTTCACTGTTAAGCCTGATAATTTTTGTATCCTGTCCACCAATATCTATTATTGTTTTAGTAAAAGGATAAACATATCTTGCACCTAAAGCAAAAGCCTTTATTTCAGTTAAATCAACTACATCAAACTCTTTTAGATTTTTAATCAGCTTTCTTCCGTAACCTGTGGCGATTATCTTATCAGGATTAAACTTTTTAATAAACTCAAGACACTTTTCTAAAGGATTATAAGAAGTTTCGGTAATATCTAAATTTTTTAATTTTTTATCAATAAGTAAAGCGCATTTAATATAGGTAGAACCAATATCAAGCCCGAGAACCTTCATTTTTATCTCAGAGTTTCTATAAAGGCTTCTATCCTGTTTCTCAGTTGAGCCAGATCCTCCATGCTGTAATCGGTTTCTATCTTTAGATAGGGAAAGTCTACTTTTCTTTCAATTTTATAGGATTCAAACATGTAGGGTGTGCAAAATTGGAGAGAATAATGAATAACTCCGTCTGCCTTTTGCGATTTATACATTTCTTTAATATCCTCTATCCTTTCATCATTGGGTGTAAAACAGGCACAATGAGTGGCTAAGTATCTTTCTGCAATTTTTTTAAGTCCCTCTTCTATAGAAGAAAAGTTTTCATCTACCATCTGATAATAATATCTTTTACCTACACAGGATTCTTCACCAACAATTACAGCTCCGCTTGTTTCTACAATGTGATGTAGTTTCCAGTTCGGCAAAGCAAAGGGACAGCCAGAAATTAAAATTCTTGGAGTGTTTTCTGGGAAAACACCCACCCCCTTTTTTACCCTTTCTTCAAGTTCATCACATAGTTCATTAACCTTTTGAGTAAATCTTATTGGATCGTCATAAAAAGCAATTTGCTGAACAAGAAGGGCATCAAGACCTGATATGGGTGATGGATTGGCAGCTCTTAATTTTTCAAGTCTTAAAAGAGCTTTTCTTTTTTCATTAGAGATTTTTATCCCTTGCTTTAAGGTTTCCAAAGTAATTTCTTTTTGTGCCAGCTTTTCCATAAGATTTTTAAATTTTTCTACTTCTTTTAAGTATAGATTTTTGGCTTCATCAGATTTAGTATTGGGCACTTCCATTACATAAACTTTTCCCGTAATTTCGTTGAGTGCTTCATAAGCTTTTTTCTTTCCATCACATGTCGTTTCACCCACAAGAAGATCACAACATTTTATGTAAGGACATACACTGGTTAACTCAAATCCTAAAAAGGCTTTTATAAGGGCACAACTGTTTTTGTGTATATATTTTTCTGCTTCATCAAATCCTATTTGAGCCCCAGCACAAAGCCCAACACAGATTCCATCCAAGGCAAGAATTATTTCTTCGGGAACATATACACAAAAGGCACCTATCACCTTTCTATTTTCTTTTTTAGCATTTATAAGTTCTTCAATTCTTAATCCGTGTGCTTCAGAGATAACAAAATCAAAGTATTTCATCCCTTCTGGTCTGTTTTTTTGAGAAAGATAGATATTTTTATAAAATTCTGAGAGGGTATTTAATAAAATCTCATGGGCTTTTAAATCAAGTCCGAGGTTTTTCCACATTTCGTCATAATTTTTGGACATAAAAAACCTCCAGAGGAAATTTTTTTCAAAAATTTAACATTTGAAG
>DAIQAS010000174.1:0-2066 GCA_036781525.1 Thermodesulfobacterium sp.
CCTGCACAAAGGTTTTGCTTGAAAATGCAGATCTGAAATTCGGACTTTCTGAAGAAGACCTTTCTTATAAAATTATCCCGAAGATAAATTCTGCAGGAAGAATGGGAAAACCTGAAGCAGTCTTTGAGTTCTTACTTTCTTCTGATAAAGATTCTGCAGAAAGAGCTTTTTCTCAAATAGAAAAACTAAATCAAGAAAGACAAGCTCTTGAAGAAACTCTTATAAAAGATGCTCTCTCACAAATTGGCGAAATCTCTAAAGATTCAAGGCTTTTATTTTTGACTTTTGAAGACATACCCAAGGGTTTGCTCGGACTTATTGCTAATAGATTTAAAAATATTTATAATTTACCTGCTGTTGTTGTTTCTATGGAAAATGATGTAGCTTTTGGTTCTGTCAGGTCTCCTTCTGAAATAAACTTTTTAGAACTTATTTCTCAGTGTAAAGACCTTTTAATCCAGTTTGGCGGTCATAAGCATGCACTTGGATTTAAAATAAATAAAGAACTTTTATCACATCTGAAAACTCGTTTAAACGAGCTTCTTAAAGATTACAACAAAAACAACTTTTCTCCTGAAGTAATCTATATTGATGCTGAAGCCAATCTTTCGGAAATTCTTAATAAAGAAAATCTTTTTGCTTTTGAGTCCTTTCACCCTTATGGAGAAGCACATTTACCGCCAGCACTTCTTATCAAAAATTTTGAAATAAAGGAAATTAAAATCCTTAAAGATAAACATTCTAAGCTTATTTTACAAAACGGAGGAAAAGAACTTTCTGCCATTTTTTTCAATAAACTTTTAGAAAAATCAGACATATCCCTGATTGTGGGAACCCCCTTTATAAACAGTTTTACTGGAAATTTAGAAGTGAAAGTTGAAGATGTTAAATGAATTTATAAGAAATGCATTTATAAGAAAAGAAAAAGAAGATTTAGAAGAACAGCTTCTTTCTCCTTTTGCTGCAAAAGCCAAGTATTCTAAGGGAAGGCTTTACCCAGAAGAGGAATGCGAAATTAGAACCTGTTTTGAAAGAGACAGAGACAGAATTATTCATTCTAAGGCTTTTAGAAGGTTAAAACACAAAACCCAGGTATTTCTTGCCCCAAAAGGAGACCATTATAGAACAAGGCTTACCCATACTTTAGAAGTTGCTCAAATTGCAAGAACCATAGCCAAAGCTTTAAAACTTAACGAGGACCTGACTGAGGCTATAGCCCTCGGACATGATCTCGGGCATACTCCTTTTGGACATGCAGGAGAGGAGGTTTTAAATGAGCTTTTACCTGGTGGATTTAAACACAATGAACAGAGCCTGAGAGTAGTTGATGTGCTTGAAAAGGATGGAAAAGGGCTTAATTTAACCTTGGAAGTAAGAGACGGTAT
This sequence comes from Thermodesulfobacterium sp., assembly GCA_036781525.1. Lineage (GTDB taxonomy): Bacteria > Desulfobacterota > Thermodesulfobacteria > Thermodesulfobacteriales > Thermodesulfobacteriaceae > Thermodesulfobacterium. Next base: position 1,386 of record DAIQAS010000174.1, read on the forward strand.
TTTAAATCATTCAAAAGGAAAAGGTCCGATTTTTTCTGAAAAAGAAAAACCTCTAACACTTGAAGCAGAGGTTGTAAGAATTTCTGATGTAATTGCCTATGTAAACCATGATGTAGACGATGCCATAAGAGCTGGATTAATAACCCTTGAGGATCTCCCAGATATTGTTAAAAAAAGACTGGGATTTTCTCATTCTCAAAGAATAGGCACCTTAGTAAAAAGTGTTATTTTGACAACGAGAAAAGCTAATAAAAGGGCTATTCTTATGGATGAAAAATGCTTGGAAGCCCTCACTGTTTTGAGAGATTTTCTTTTTGAAAAAATATATTTTTCTCCTGCTGTGAGAAAGGAGTTTGAAAAGGCTAAAAAAATTTTGGTTTCCCTTTTTGATTTTTATTTAAAAAACTTTGAAAAAATAGAGTATTTTCAGAGAATAAGCAAAGTTTTTCCAAATGCTTCTAAGGAAAGATTGATTGCCGATTACATTTCTGGGATGACAGATAGATTTGCCATTTATCAATATTTTGAATTTTTTATTCCCAAACCTCACGGAATAGATTTTGAGGAAAGGAGCTTTTACTATGAGATTTAAAAAAATCGGCTGGTTCACCACAGGAAGAGATGAGGCTGCTATAGATCTTTTAAAAATTGTTTATTCTGAAATAAAATCGGGCTTTTTGC
>DAIQAS010000175.1:0-2016 GCA_036781525.1 Thermodesulfobacterium sp.
CCTGCTGCCATTTGAAAGGCTCTGCTTCCCTGGATTAAAAGAAGAATTCTGTATATTATGAAAGTAACAATAGCTATATCGAGAACATCTTTTAATGTTAAAGCTCTTAAAATTTCTAAGAATTTTTTAAAATAAAACTCCAAAGTTTAAGCTCCCTCAGTTTTTGGTTAAAAATTTAAAAGTAGCAATGGCATCTTTACTAATATCAACTTTATGAACTCTTAGAAGATGTGCTCCTTTTAAATAAGCAAATACAGAAACACCAACAGTTCCTCCATCTCTTTGAGAGGGAGGTTTTTTAATGATTTCTCCTATAAAACTTTTTCTTGAATGACCTATGAGAATGGGACGATTTAGATCTTTAAAAGTTTCGAGATTTTTTAAGATCTGTAAATTGTGTTCAAAAGTTTTTCCAAAGCCTATTCCTGGATCAATTATAATTTTTTCAAAGGAAATTCCTTTTTCTACAAGAAAATCAATTCTTTCTTTGAGAAAGGTTTTAATTTCACTAATCACATCTTTATAATTAGGATTTATTTGCATAGTTTTTGGATTTCCCTGCATATGCATAATTATAACAGGGCAATTAAAATTTTTCACAACTTCAACCATTTTGGCATCAAAACGCAGAGCACTTATATCGTTAACTATATTTGCTCCTGCCTTCAAAGCCTCTTCAGCGACCTTACTTTTATATGTATCTACAGAAATAATGACTTCTGGAAATTCATTTTTAATTGTTTTTATTACAGGGATAACCCTTTTTAATTCTTCATCTTCAGGAACAGGATCAGAAAAAGGGCGGGTTGACTCACCTCCTACATCAATTATATCTGCTCCTTCTTCAAGAAGTTCTTTTACTCTTTTAAGTGCTGATTCAAGATTTAAATATTTTCCTCCATCTGAAAAAGAATCAGGAGTAACATTCAATATTCCCACAAAATAGGGATAGTCATTCCAATCCAGAGTTTTAAAACCAAAATCTAAAGGTGGAAACATAGAAAATTAATTTCCTTCAAGAAGGACTTTAAACCTTTCTGCATCTAAGGTTTCTTCTTCTAATAGTGTTTGAGCAACTTTATGAAGTTTATTTAGGTACTGGTTTAATATGGATTTTGCTTTTTCATAACAGCTTAGAACTATATTTTTTATTTCTTCATCTATTATTCTGGCAGTTTCTTCTGAGAAGTCTTTAATTTGAAACATTTCTTTTCCCAAGAATATATGTTCTTCGCTTTTTCCAAAGGTAACAGGTCCAAGTTTTTTACTCATACCCCAGTTGCAAACCATTTTTCTTGCAATCTGTGTAGCTCTTTTAAGGTCATCCTGAGCACCGCTGCTTAATTTATTAAAGACTATTTCTTCACTTACTCTTCCTCCAAGAAGAACTGTAATCTTTTTTAGTAGATAATCCTCTGTATAAATGTGTCTATCATCCAAGGGAAGTTGCTGGGTAACTCCTAAGGCTTGTCCTCTTGGTATAATACTTATTTTGTGAACTGGGTCAGGGTCTGGTAAGTAATAAGCAACAAGAGCATGACCTGCTTCGTGATAAGCTATAATTTTTCTTTCTTCTTCATTTAAAATTATTCCTTTCCTTTCTTTGCCCATAAGAATTTTATCCTTTGCTTCCTCAAGATCCTCAATTTCTACTCGGTCTTTACCTTTTTTTGCAGCAATAAGAGCAGCCTCATTTAACATGTTCTCTAAATCAGCACCAGTAAAGCCGGGTGTGCTTTTTGCCAAGGATCTAAAATCTACAGAAGGATCAACTTTAAATTTTTTGGCATAGAGTTTTAAAATAGCTTCTCTTCCATTAAGATCTGGAGGTGGAACAACCACCTGTCTATCAAATCTTCCTGGTCTGAGAAGCGCTGGGTCCAAAATGTCAGGTCTATTTGTAGCAGCAAGAACTACAATTCCTTCCTCAGTCTCAAATCCATCCATTTCAACAAGCAATTGATTAAGAGTTTGTTCTCTTTCATCATGTCCTCCTCCAAGACCTGCTCCTCTTTG
>DAIQAS010000176.1:0-2016 GCA_036781525.1 Thermodesulfobacterium sp.
TGAGTTCTACAGAAAAGGTAAACTTATAGTGGTTGAAGGAATAGATGGCTCTGGAAAGACTACCTTTTCTAAAGCCCTTTATGAGAAACTGAAGGAAAAGAGAAATAATTTTATTTTTTCTTTTGAGCCTACATTTGGCCCCATTGGAAAAAAGATAAAAGAAATTCTGAGTAAAAAAGAAGAAAGGTTACAGGAACTAAGAATGCTTTTTTTTAAAGATAGAGCTTGGCATGTAGAAAATTTGATTATTCCAGCCTTAAAAGAAGGAAAATGGATAATCCTTGATAGATACTATCTTTCTACCCTTGCCTATCAAGGAGCTCAGGGTTTCTCTTTAAAAGATCTGCTAATAGAAAGCGAAACCATTGCCCCTATTCCTGATCTTGTCATTTATTTAGATCTTCCTCTGGATGTGGCTTTTGAAAGAATGAAGAATCGGGAAAAAGATCTAAGCCTTTTTGAAAAAAAAGAGTTTTTAAGAAGGGTTAAAAAGAACTATGAAAATTGCTTAAAACTTTTTAATCATATAGTGATTGATGCTACTCGACCTTTGGAAGAAAATTTACAATATGTTCTTGAGTTTTTAGATAGTAAATTTAAAGGTCCCTTTTCCTAAAATATCATGAAGATGAAGTATTCCAACAAGTTTGTTATCGTAGTTTATCACAGGTAAAACCGTAATAAGATATTTTTCCATAATTTCAAGGGCTTCTGAAGCTAAGCGATTTTCCTCAATTACCTTGGGGTTTTTGGTCATTACTTCTTCCACTTTTATATTGCTATAGGTCTTGTATTTCAAAAAAATCCTTCTTAAATCTCCATCTGTTATAATTCCTGTTAGAATCCCTAAGGAATTAGTTATGAGAACACATCCCAACCTCTTTTTATCTATTTCAACTATAGCGTCTTCTAAAAGAGTTCCTTCAGAAACAACGGGAATTTTTTCATCTGTTAGCATAATTTCTCTAACTTTTACTTTAAGCCTTTCTCCTAAGGACCCTCCTGGATGATTTTTTCTGAAATCTTCTGAACCAAGCCCTTTTAATTCAAAAAGACATATAGCTATAGCATCTCCCAGAGCTAAAGTAGCAGTTGTGCTTGTTGTGGGAGCAAGGTTAAAAGGACAGGCTTCCTTAGGAACTCTGGTGTTAATTACTATATCAGAGAGTTTGGCTAAATTGCTTTCTGGATTTCCTGTTAAGCTTATTATTTTAATATTTCTTTTTTTAAGAATTGAAGCAAGTTCGCAAACCTCAAGAGTGTTTCCAGAGTAGGAAATTGCAAGTAATATATCTTCAGGTGTAACCATTCCCAAATCACCGTGAAGTGCTTCTACAGGATGAAGAAAAAAAGAAGGGGTGCCTGTTGAGGAAAGAGTAGCTGAAATTTTTCTTCCTATAATTCCGCTTTTTCCCACACCTGTTACTACAATCCTTCCTTTTGTAGTTAAAATAAGCTCCAAAGCTTTAATAAAGGAAGAATCTAAGTTTTTAGCTATCTCTTCAAGACCTTCTTTTTCTATCTGAAGAATCTCTCTTGCTCTTTCAATTAGATCTTTTTTCATAGAAGACTAATGCATTAAAAAAGGATTAGAAGGAATTTCAGTTATGGAGAAATTTTCTGACTCCACAAAAAAGGTAAGAATATCCAGAATTTTATTAGTAAGATCAGTTATAAGTTCTTCTCTGTATAATATTTCAGCAAGCTTTTGCTCAGCCCATTCAAGGTCTTTAACGGAGAGCTCTTTTCTTGGAAGATGTTTATAAATTTGATAAAAAGCCTTTCTTGTTTTGAAACGCTCTTTTATATTATTAATAATTTCTTCAGGATCAAGAGGCTTTTTTTTCACAATTAAATTTTGTAAATATTGTAAATCCTCTTCTTGAAAATTCCAGAAAGAGTCTATCCAGTCCTTCAGACTTACTATTTTATCTGAATCCTTCATAGTTGTTTTAATGTAAACTAATAAGGAAAAAAATCAAGATGGAATACTTTTAAGTATAAAGTATTCTTGAG
>DAIQAS010000177.1:0-1534 GCA_036781525.1 Thermodesulfobacterium sp.
TCAGAAAGTCAACTACTATAATATCAGGATTGATTTCATGAAGCTTTTCTAAAGCCTCCTTACCATTCTTAGAGGTATAAACATTGTAACCCTCTAAAGAGAGAATATCTTTAAGATTTTCCCGGGTAGTAGGATCATCATCCACTACCAGAATTTTTACATTTTTGGGATCCTCAATTTCTGGAAAAAACATTCCTCCACCAATTTTAAATCTTCAAAAGTATTTATATTTATAAAATTTTTTTCAATTATTTTATCATCCTTTTTAAGAAACAAAATACCTTGTTTAAAAGATAAATACTGAAAAAGTCTGAAAAGACTCCTTTTTGGAGAATTAAGTAAAAAATTTTCTATATCCCTTCTTAAAGAGCACGGATAAACACCTGGGAAGGGTCTGATTTTTTCTTTACCTTTGCTTACTATTAAAAATCTATTACAAAAGATATAAGAAAGAGTTTTAAGATAATTTAAAAATTCTTTATCTATCAAAGGTTGATCGACTGCCACTACCAGAACACTTTCTTCTTCTGAAAATCTTTTTAAAGCTGAGATAATTCCAGACAAGGGTCCCTCTATTTCTGGATAAAGGTCTTTTATGAATACTATTTCGTCAGGTTTTACCTTTTCTTTAATCAGAACTTCCTTTATTTCTTTCTTTTGAGTTTCAGATTTTATTGAAATATAGACAGGGAAGGAAAAACTCTTTACTTTTTGAAAGACCCAGTAAATGAGAGGCTTATTTAAAAGAAGTTTAGTTGCCTTTTTTCCTCCTAATCTGCTACCCTTTCCTCCGGCTAAGATAAGAGTTTTCAATTTTTATTTGATTTTGAACTTTCTTTTTAGTTCTCTTTCGAGATCTCTTCTTTTTATTTCTTCCCTTCTATCATAAACTTTTTTACCTTTTGCAAGGGCAATCTCAACCTTTGCAAGACCTCTTTCATTAAAGTAAATTTTAAGAGGAATAAGGGTATAACCCTTTTCCTGAACTTTTCCGGCAAGTCTTTTAATTTCTGATTTTCGTAAAAGAAGTTTTCTTGTTCTAGTGGGGTCGATATTCTGGGCTTCTCTGCTGTGAGAATAGGGACTTATATGTAAGTTATAAAGAAAGACCTCACCATTAACTACCCTTGCAAAACTGTCATTTAAGTTGGCTCTCCCCTGCCTTAATGATTTTACTTCACAACCAAGAAGCTGTATACCTGCTTCATAAGTTTCCTCTATATTGTAAAGATGATGGGCTTTTTTGTTAGTGCATACTATTTTTTGTGGCATAATCAAAAAATAGCACATGTAAACACAAAGTCAATTTGTATTTTTCATACTGCTTGACAATAAAGACAAACTTTGCTATTATCCTTTTAAATAAAAGAATATACAAAGCCTCACAAGGAGGTAGTCAATGAGCTCTCATAAACCCTTCATTTTATGGTTTGATGAAATTACCTATAAAGATGTTCCCCTTGTAGGAGGGAAAAACGCCTCCTTAGGGGAGATGTATTCTAAACTTACAGAAAAGGGAGTAAAAGTTCCTTAT
>DAIQAS010000177.1:1863-2007 GCA_036781525.1 Thermodesulfobacterium sp.
TTTATCTTTCAGTAGCTGTGCAAAAAATGGTTAGAAGTGATTTAGCCTGTTCCGGAGTTATGTTTACACTTGATACAGAAAGTGGTTTTAGAGATGTAGTTTATATTACAGGTGCATGGGGTTTGGGAGAAGCTGTAGTTCAGG
>DAIQAS010000178.1:0-1971 GCA_036781525.1 Thermodesulfobacterium sp.
TTTTATTTTAAAACTTATAATTTTTATACACTTTTTTTAATAGGGTCAGCACCTTTTATAATAGGTGATATGTTAAAAATTTTTGTTCTCGGTTTAATTGTTAAAAAATATCACTCAGCTTTAAAAATAAATGATTAAGCTAAGAGGACACCATCTTATCTGCCTGCAATTTTTTGAAGGAAAGGGATATAGTAGAGAATTTGTGGAGAATATGAGAAAGATTTATGACAGACTAAAAAAGGGAGAAAAAGTTAAGATAACTGAAGGGAAAGACGATATTTGCAGTAAGTGCCCCAATTTAAAAGAAAATAAATGCTTTTTAGAGGAAAAAGTAGAAAAAAAGGACAAAAAAGTTCTTAAACTTTTTGGTTTAAGTTCAGAAGAAGAAATCTACTGGGACGAGGTTGTTAAAATATTTCAAAGTTTTTCTAAAAAAGATCTTATAAATATCTGTAAAGATTGTCTCTGGATAGATATCTGTTTTAAATAAAATTTGCAGGAGGAGGTAGGTATGGGTGCAAAAAGAATACTTTTTTTATCTATGTTAACCTTCTCTATTTTTAGTGTTAACGAAAAAATTTTTTCTGCTGAACCCCCTTCTTATCTTTTAGAAGAAGTTAAAGTAACTTCTCCAGCAAAAGGACAGGATATAGAAAAAATAAGTCAGGAAGTAAAATTAATAAAAGGTGAAGAAGTTATAGAATTTGGTGCTGAAGCTTTTTCTGCTCTTGAACTAAAAGAAAGAGGAGCTTTTGGAGTTCAGGCTGATCTTTCTATAAGAGGGACAAGCTTTGAGCAAAACCTTGTTACCTTTGAAGGAGTAAGGCTTTCTGATCCTCAAACAGGGCATCACCTTATGAATCTTCCTTGGGAAGATGATATACTTGAAAGTATAGAAATACTTCCAGGTGGTGCGAGTGCTCTTTATGGTCCAGGCGGTTTCGGAGGTGCTTTAAATTTTAATTTAAAGCCTTCAGCTAAGGAATATAAGTTTTTAGCTGAATATGGTAGTTATGACCTAAAACACATCTATGGAAATTTGGGTTTTTCTACTCCCTTTTTTCCGTTTAATGTAATTTTTTCTCAAAAAAAAGCCAATGGTTTTATATGGAATAGAGATTTTGATATAAGAACTTTTAACATCTACACCAAGGATTTTCAAAAAACCATATTTTACGGATTTCAGGAGAAAGATTTTGGAGCAAGAAATTTTTATACCACAAGATGGGATACCGAGTGGGAAGAAACAAAAACTCATCTATTTTTAGCTAAGAAAAATATTTATAAAGCTAATTGGTTCTTAGAACCTACCTTTCTTTATAGAATTAATTATGACACTTATCTTTTGGACAGAAACAATCCAGATTTTTATAAAAATGTTCACAAATCACAGGTAATTCGTTTAAATCTACCTTTAAGATATGAAACCTCTTTAGCAGATTATTTACTCGGAGCTGAGCTCTCCTATGAAACTCTTGATAGTTCAAGACTTGGAGATCATTTAAGACAGGGAGGGGGATTTTACTTTTGGTTTTATCCAAAGATAAACTCTAAATTTTTTCCAAGCTTAGGTGTTCGCTACGATACTATAACTAAAAATAAAGATATGTTTTCTTATAATCTTGGTTTTGCCTATCTTTTTAATTCTGATCTTAAATTAAGAAGTTCTTTCGGTTTTTCTTATAGAATTCCCAGTTTTACAGAACTTTATTATGATTCTCCAACTATAAAGGGCAACCCTTCTTTATCTCCTGAGAAGTCTTATAACCTTGAAGCTGGTTTTGATTACAATAAAGAAAAGTTTGCAATTTCTGGAACTGTATTTTATAGATATGGGAAGGATATTATAGACTGGGTAAGCGAAAACGGAATTATAAAAGCGCAAAATATAGAGGCTTTAAAAACTGTAGGATTTACACTGGATAGCAGTATAAATTTAAAATATTATAAGCCTTTTGTTAGTTACACATA
>DAIQAS010000179.1:0-1969 GCA_036781525.1 Thermodesulfobacterium sp.
CTTTTTCTGGAAAAATCTTAACAAAATTTTTAGCTACTTCCATTGCTCTTACAAGTTTTTTGAAATTCCAGATTTCTTGACCTATTTCTGGAAAATATTTAGAGTAATCCAATTTAAGAATTAGGCCATTCTTCTTTTATTCTTTCTATAATTTTTTGAAGATAGGGTAGGCTTTCTTCTGGACAAAAACCAATTAAAGGTTGCTCTCTTTCTATTAATTGAAAGGGAGAAAAATAAATATGATATACCACGAAATCTCCTTCCTCTGGAAAATAAATGGGGGTTTCTCTTTTCATAAAAGTCATTATTAAAATTTCTTCACCCTTTTTAACTTTTGTTTTTCCCAATCCCTGTTTATCAAGCTTTGAAGCAAGAACTGGGCTTAAGATATATCTTGCCGTTTCTGGAGCTTTGATTATATAAAGGGCTGAGAGAAGTATTTCTGAAATAATTTCTTCTTGAGAAAGAGGATGTTTTATTTCTAAAATCGTTTCTTCAGCTTCCACAAATTTATTTAGAAGGTCTGTTCTCAGTTTCTGAACTGTACCGTTTATTTTAGCTCTAATAATTTTTTGATTTCTTTCTCTTTCAAGAACAAAAAGAGGAGTACCTGGTTTTTCAAGCCATTTTCCAGAAGGCCCCTTAACTAAATCTCCCTCCTTAACTTTAAATTCTCTAACATATCCTGTATGTGGAGTTGTAACTGAATAAATTTTATATGGATTAGCTTTAAATTTTTGCAACATTAAATTAAGGTTTTGATACTCTATTTTCATAGCCTACCTGTAATACAGATTTTTACCTCCCATAGTAAGGAGAGCAGTAAAGAGTTTTTTTCTAAGCTCTCTTCTATCCCAAATTCCTTGAATATGTCCTCTTTTTAAGGCATTTTCTGCACTATGATAATCTGGAGGTACATCCTGACCGATTGTCTCTCTTATAACTCTTGGACCTGCAAAACCAAGTCTGGTTGATTTTAGAGCAAATTGATACGGAGCTGAACCTAAAAAACTTGCAACTGGTCCTGCATAAGAATTGTTATCATAAACAACTATATAAAGCCCTCCTGAATCTACATAATCCCTTACAGCCATGGTGCATCTTGGCATCTGAATAACTCCGAGAGTCCCTTCATGAATTCTAATTCCTCCTGTAGTATGAACAAGGGCTAAAAATGGACGACAAGTAATTTTAGCAAGCTCAATTGCTCTTATAAATTTTTCTCCTTCTGCTACTCCAACAGTGCCCTGTCTAAATTCTCCTACCAGCATAACTGCAACCAAAGAAATACCGCCTATTTTAGCTTCAAAAGAAAGAAGGGCTGACTTAAGACCTGTTCTTTTTCTTGCTTCTTTTAATTTTTCGGCATAACCTTCAAATTCAAGAGGATTTCCAGATGCAATATCATCATTAAAAGTTTTAACACTATTTTTATCAAAAACATTATTAAGATACCATTTATATTCCAGCGGAAAATGGTATCCACAATTAGGACAAACTCCACAAAACTCTCCATAAAGGTCAGGAACCCAAATGTCCGGACAACCGTATTTTTCAGCTTCAGGACAGGTTACGGTTCTGTCTTCCAGAGCCAAAGGACTTGTGTAAGGGGTAATTTCTTCATCCGTTAAAATAGGTGCAGGAAGTTTTGCTCTAATCTTTTTTCCTACAATAAGATTATATACTGTTTTTACCGGGTCTGAAACAGGTTTAAGCAATAAAGACGACTCGGTGGTTAGCTCATCAAGAAATTTTTTAAAACCCCTGTGTCCAGGTTTAAGCACTCTATATTTCAATTCATTTTTTAGCTTTAATCCTAAATTGTGTCCGAAGTCAAAAAAACTTTTAAATACGCTCTTTGGCTCACAAACTGCCCATTGTGATATTTTCCTATACTTTTTGTATCTATTTTCTATTAGAATTTCTATTTCATCTTCATCAAGATCCCAGTTTACGAAAAATTTAAAGT
>DAIQAS010000180.1:0-1962 GCA_036781525.1 Thermodesulfobacterium sp.
GTAAGAATTAAGTAAAAACTCGTAATAACCGCGATCTATATTTTTATCTTCAAAACCTCCCTCTTCTCTAAGATTATAAAAGCTAAAGTTATAACTGAAACTTGCAGAGTTAAAAAATATACCTATTTTGAAAGGATAGGTCAGCCCTATGCGAGCATCAAATTTATCTCCGTAATATCCTTCCTCTCTGTAAGAATAAAGGTATTTAAAGGTTGCCTCTGGTAAAATTGTTCCTAAAATAGAAGTCGGCAAAAAATTGAATTTTAATTTAAGATAGGGCTGAAGAATGGTATCACTGTCAGCAGATCCGTGATAGTCTAAATATGTGTTTTCCAGTCTTCCATAAAGACTATTTTTATAGTATTGAACCCAGAATTTTGAAGTTCTGTATTCCTGAGATTTATCCTCTATATCTCTGTTAAATCTTTCTAAAATCTGAGCTCTTGCTGTTGAATAGCCCCCTTCTCCAGTATCAAATTCTTCTAAAAATCCTCTTTCTGAAACAAGATCCAGATCCAAATGCATATCAAGATTAGGTTTGACAGCATAATCAATTTTTCCAACAATCCACCACTTATTTCTTTCTGGCTCTTCTTCTATGGCATATCCTTCTTTTTCTCTATCATTTAAATATCTAAATTTTATCAATCCCTGAAAATCTTCTTTAAATTTAAATTGATTTTCTAAATCTATTAAGATTCCCCTTTTGGTAAAATAAAAAGGAGCGATGGTAAAGTCTATCTGATCTGTGAGAGCTAAAAAGAAGGGGAGTTGCAATCCAAAACCCAATCTGCTACCTTGAGAAAATCTCGGAGTTAAAAACCCTGTCTTTCTGGGGACCGTTATGGGAAGATTGGCTTTTGGAAGATAAACAGCCTTCGGAAGATAGCCTAAAGGAACCTTTTTAATTCTAAACTTTGTTGCATCTCCGCTACTTATACCCTCTGGTGTTAATACAAACTTATCAACTTCTAAACTCCAAGGAGGGAAATCCTTTTCATTCTCACAGTCTATTTCACAGGTTGTAATAAGTGCTTTTTTTGCAAAATACTCATTTAAAGCGTTTTTATGAAAATCTACTGCCTTTATTCTTATCTGTTCTTTTTTTAAATATATAAAAACCTTATCTGCCCATACTTCTTCATTTCTTAAGTCTAAAAAACCTCTGTCCCCCTGTGTGACAACATTTTTTTGAAGATCAAAAATTTTAAAATTTTTTAATGTCAGATACTCAGGCTCAACTTCATACCTTACTTCTTGAGCCCAAATTATTAAATCCTTACTGTTAATAACTACATCTCCCTTTGCAATAACAACCTCTGGCTTGTGAAAGACTTCTATTTTCTGAGCTGTAATATCAAAGTGCTTTTTATAGGCAGTAAGTCCAGAAGAAATATTAAAGAAGAAAAGCAAAAATATAAATACGGTAATTTTCCATAAATACTGCATTTAATTATAGTTATTTTTATTCTTCCTCTTCTTCAGCCTCTAAAAGTTCTTCTACTTCTTCTTCTCCTGCTTCAAGCTCTTCTTCTTGCTCTTCATCTTTAATAAGGAGCATCGTCAAAAATTCACCTACATGGGTTTTTTCTTCTCTTGCAATATCAAGAAAAACCTTTTTCAAATCTTCATCTTCAGTAAGTGCAGCTAACTGTTCATAAAGATTTATAGCGTCAAGCTCAGCAATTATAGCTATTCTAAGAAGCTGTCTATCAAGGTCTTCTTCTTCAACTTTTGTAAGATCAAAGGGAATTTTAGATAACATAACTTTTCCTCCTAAGATTGTTTTAGATTATTGTATCTTATCAAAATTTAATTTTCAAGAAAAAATTTTAAAAATTAATTTTTTTATGGAAGAGATATCCTTAAGTAAATTTTTTCAAAGGTATTTAAGATTAAAGAAAGTTTCTCATATGATGGATCTAATTTATATCCGTTAATCTCAAAAGAAACAAGATAATC
>DAIQAS010000181.1:0-1943 GCA_036781525.1 Thermodesulfobacterium sp.
TATTATTTTAATCCCCATTTTTTCTAAATCCTTTACTTCTTCCCATAAAGCTAAGGCTATTTGATAGGCTATTTCCTCTTTAGAGATGTCCTCTCTGTAATAACTCCAATTCAAAATTGTTACAGGTCCTGTAAGCATTCCTTTTACAGGTTTTTGAGTAAGTGTTTGAGCATAAATTATTTCTTCTAAGGTTAAAGGAGAAGTTCTAAATACATCTCCATAAATTATAGGAGGTCGGTAAACCCTTGTACCATAAGAAAGAACCCATCCATTTTTTGTAGTGGCAATACCTTCAAGTTTCTGAGCAAAAAACTCAACCATATCTGTTCTTTCAAATTCACCATGAACCAGTACATCAAGTCCGATCTTTTCCTGAAGTTCTATTGCCTCTTTGATTTTCTTTTTTATAAAGCATTTGTAATCTTCTTCAGAGATTTCTCCTTTATTAAATTTTGCCCTCATTTTTCTTACTTCTTCTGTTTGTGGAAAAGAACCAATAGTTGTAGTAGGTAATAAAGGAAGTTTTAAAAATTTTTTCTGAATCTCCTTTCTCTCTTTATAAGACACTTCTCTTTCAAAATCTTTTTCAGAGAGAGAAAAGATCTTTTGTCTTATTTGTTCGTTTTTTCCTAATTCTTTATTCAAAATCTTTTCATTTTCTTCAATGAGTTTTAAAGCATCTTCATTACCCTCAACTGCTTTTTTAAGAATATTAAGCTCTTCAAGTTTTTCTTCAGCAAAAGAAAGTTTTTCTATAAGAGAAGAAGGTAAATGGTCTTCGCCTTCCAATGATACAGGAAGGTGATAAAGTGGACAGGAATTGGAAATTATAAGATTCTTGGTGATTTTAGAAAGTTTTTCTATCAGAATAAGTTTTTCTTTAAGATTTGCCTTCCAAACTTGTCTTCCGTTTATAATTCCTGCTATGAGAGATTTATCATCTGGAAATCCCAGTTTTAAGATATTTTCAAGATTTTCAGAATTTGATACCAAGTCAAGTCCTATTCCTTTGACAGGAAGTTCAGTAAGACTTTTATAATCAGAAACACTATCGTAATATGTAAGAATCCAAATCTCTCCATACCCTGATAGGTCTTCATAGACATTTTTTATTAATTCCCATTTCCAAGATTCTAATTCCATTACAAAAGCAGGTTCTTCAATTAGTATTAAATCTGTTCCGAATTTAAAAAGTTCTTTTAAAAGGCTGCGGTATACAGGTATAAGATTTTTTAAAAATTTTTCAAAAGTGCTTTTTTCTTCAATTTTATAAAGCTTTATTTCTTTACCGTTATTAATAGAAACTTTAGAAAGGGTTAAAAAAGTAAAAGGTCCTATGATTTTGGGTAAGGTTTTAAATCCTCTATTTTTATAAAACATAAAGTCTTCTAAAGGAAAGTTTTTAAAAAGAAAAAAGTCTTCGTTTTCTATCTCTGGCACAAGATAATGATAATTTGTATTGAACCATTTTGTTAATTCTAATGCATTTTTTCCTTTACACATTTCAAAATAAGTAGAAAGTCCTTGATAAGGTTTGAATCTCTCAGGAATAGCTCCTACCATTATTGCAGTATCAAGCATGAAGTCATAAAGAGAAACCTCATTACTTGGAAAAAGGTCTACTTTTTGAGTATAGGTTTTAGCTCTTTCTAATTTTAATTTTTCAATCTCATTAAATAGATCTTTTTCATCAATTACTTTTTTCCAGTAGTTTTCAATAATTTTTTTGAATTCGCGATTTTTACCTAATTTAGGAAACCCGAAAGCCAATGTTTTTATATTTTTCATGGCATACTACCTCCGTTTATAGAAATTTAAAAGCTTTATGAAAGGATTTTTAGGAATATTTTGAAAAAGATTAAAGGATAAGATAATAGAAATATTTTTTCATTTTTTCACCCCCTCGGGCTTTTTTGAGCTGGAGCGGTCTTCCGGCTTCCGGA
>DAIQAS010000182.1:0-1918 GCA_036781525.1 Thermodesulfobacterium sp.
CAAGAAGAGTAATAAGCTCTCCAAAAATTTTTGAAATGTCTCCTCTGTTAATCTCATCTATTATTAAGAGGAATTTAGGCACTTCATCGAGAGCTTTTATCAGCTCTCTCACTTTTTTCTTTTTATCATCTGTTAGTGTAGGCAATCCTTCTCCTTCCTTCCATTCATTGTCGGAAATTTTAGCCTTTTCAAGAAGAGCATTAAAGGCTTCTCTACAGAGGCGTTTAAAAACCCCCTCTTCAACTTTAAAGACAATTTTTCCTCCATGGGCTTTAGGTTTTATTCCTTCTATAAATTCTTCGTAGGAATATGAGGGATGAAAAGTTATAAACTTAATGCGTTCTTCTTTCTTGGTTTGCGGATTTACAAATTCTTCTGCAAATTTTTTGGCAAAATAGGTTTTTCCTGTTCCAGGAGGACCATATAGAATTACTTGCTTTTTGTGAATTAGCAAATCCTTAATCTTATCTTTAAGAGTTTCAAGGGAATCCATTGAAGGCTTATTTGCCTTAACAATATAAATATACTTAGAAAACCAGATGGTTGGATATCTGGTTAACTTCACTCCCTCCTCATGAAGGATATCTAAAATAGTGTGGATGTAATATTCAATATCAAAATCTTTTATTTCATATTTTGATTTTAAGGCATCAATCCCATCATTTTGCAAAGCTGTAAAGACATTGGGTTTCATTAAATACAAAACCTGAGAAAGCTTAACAAGTTCCATATGTTTCACATTTAATAAATCTTCTAACAGATTTTTAAATTCTGAGCTAAAAATCTTCTCTTCTTTATCTTTTGAGTAATCATCAATTTCATAAATCTTCAAAAAAAGTTTCCAGGAATTTTCAAAATCTTTCTCGGAGAAGGGAAATATCTTAGGTGATTGCCCTTGCCCTTGAGGTATGCCGAAAGGATTTTTTTTTGGAGTGAAATCTAAATCAATTCCTAATAACTTAAGCCTGTTTATAGTTCCAATCAAAAGATTATAAAAAGTTATAGGATCACATTGTTTAAGCTCACCTAACTTTTTGTTTAATCCTCCTATTTTTTGCTCTCTAAAATCAGTATTAAATTTAAAAAAAGTTTTCCCTTCTTTTTCATCTTTCTTACTATCCAGAAATTCGTATAGTCTTTCAGACATTTTCTTGTAATCATTTTCGTTTCCTTTAACACAATTCTCATAAATTATATCAGCTACCTTTTTCATTTTATTAATCCAATCTTCAGCTTTTTTCTCATCAAAATCATGTAAGCCTATTTCCTTCTTCAAATTCTCATCATCTTTCTTTTTAACTAAATCTCTAATAAATTCTTTGAAATCCATAGCTTCCTCCTGTTATGAGGAATTTAAAAGTTTCTAAAGTGTATTTTATTAAATTTTTTCTCGAATTCAAATTTAGATTAATCCACATTTCTAATCCCCTATATAAACTCTGAATTTTATTGAAATATTGTAATTGAAAAACTAATCGTGATCTATAAAATAAAAAAGAAAGAATCTTGTGTTTTTACAAGGAATCAGAAATTACAAGGAGGCAAATCATGAAACTAATTACCAGTGATGAATTAATGCCTACCATTTTAGATATGGTAAAAAGAGCTGAAAAGAAGGTTCAGATAGCTTCTGCCTGGATAAAAGGGAAAAGCTTTGTCGAAATTTTTAATTTTTTATCAAATAAAAATCTTGAAATAGAGGTAATTTTCAGAACAGCTGAGCTTCAGGATTTGCTGATTACTGACGAAGAGGTTTTTAGAATTATTAAAAATGCTGGCGGAAGGATATACTTTTCTAAAAGATTGCACGCTAAATTTATGATTGTGGATGGAAAAGAAGCCCTTGTTGGTTCAGCCAATTTTACCGATGCAGGGCTTTCGGATTTATCAACGGGAAACATTGAGGCAGGAGTTTATT
>DAIQAS010000183.1:0-1913 GCA_036781525.1 Thermodesulfobacterium sp.
TTAGGTGCCAAACCTGAGGAAATTTTAATTGCTATAGGTCCTCATATAAAAGTTTGCTGTTATGAAGTGGGAGAAGAGGTTTTAGAAAAGTTAAAAATGAATTTTGAGAACTTTAAAAAATTTCTTTTTTTAAAAGAAAATAAAATTTTTTTAGATCTCGAAAGGCTTAATATTGAGCAAGCTTTGGAATTTTCAGTCCCTTTTTCCAATATCTGGGTTTCAAAAGATTGCACCTATTGTTTAAAAGATTTTTACTGGTCGCACAGATTTCATAAAAACCAGAGGGGTTTTCAAATTTCACTGATAGGGAAGTTAAAATGAAATATTTAACTTATACTCTTTTATATTACCTTGTTTCTGCCATTTTACTTCCTAAGGAGTATTTGAAAAGATCTCCTGAAATTAGAAAAAAGTGGATAAAAGAAAAACTTGCGCTTTTTAATAAAAAAGATTTTATTTCACAAAGAAAAGTAATCTGGGTACATGCTGTTTCTGTGGGAGAGGTAATTGCTATTTCAAATTTGATTAAATCCCTTGCTAAGGATTTTGATATTTTACTTACCACTATTACTGATACGGGAAATCAAGTGGCACATCAAAAATTCAAAGACCTTCCGGTAAGAATTGCTTATCTTCCCCTTGATTGTCCCTTTGCTATAAAAAGAGTTCTAAATACCTTTAATCCTTCAGCCCTTCTTATAGCAGAAACAGAAATCTGGCCTAATTTAATTTTAACCACTTCTAAAGAGATACCAGTTTTTTTAATCAATGCAAGAATAAGTGATAAGTCTTTTAAATGGTATAAAAAAATAAAATTTTTCTTAAAGCCTATCTTAAATCGATTATCTTTAATTGCTGTTCAGGACGAAAAATATAAAGAGCGATTTGAAGTTCTGGGAGTACCTGAAGAAAAAATTGTAATTACAGGAAATACTAAATTTGATATAGAATTATTTCCTATCTCTTTTTTATGGGAAAATATAGTTCCCAAACCTGTTATTGTAGCTGGAAGCACTCATTCTCCTGAAGAAAAATTAATAACCGAGGTGTTTCTAAAACTACCCTCTTCTGGCTCACTTTTTCTTGTTCCAAGACATCCGCAAAGATTTAATGAGGTTGAAAAGGTAGTAAAAACTCTTATCAGAACAAAAAAAGAAGTAACTTTTTATAAACTGAGTAGTTTTCCTCAGAAGATAAATAATTCTTCTTCTAAACTTATTGTTCTTGTAGATCAGATGGGTATTTTAAGTTCTCTTTATAGAGTCTGTGATATTGCTATAATAGGGGGAAGCTTTATTCCCCATGGAGGGCAGAATCCATTGGAAGCGATTTACTGGGAAAAACCTGTTATTTTTGGGCCATCTATGGAAAATTTTCCCTTTATTAAAGACTTCCTTAAAGAAAAAGCCTGCCTGCAGGTTGAAAAAGATAGATTAAGTGATGCTTTGTATGAACTTATTCAAAATCCTGAAAAGAGGACAGAAATTGGTAAAAAGGCCTATCAAATTTTTAAGAAAAAAACAGGAGCAACTCAAAAGATTTTGGAATATCTCAAGTTATATTTAGATTATTAAATTCTTTCAAACACTTTCTCAAGTATTGCAAAATTAAGATAAAGACTTAAAATTAATTAAAAATTAAAACAAAGTATGGAGGAGTGCCCGAGTGGACGAAGGGGTGCGACTGGAAATCGCATGTACGGGCTAAAACCCGTACCGCGGGTTCGAATCCCGCCTCCTCCGCCATTTCTCATCTTCTTTAATGGTTAAGTCAGTTCTCGAGGTAGAAAATCTCACAAAAAAATATCCTTCTGTTCTTGCTTTAAAAGGTGTCTCCTTTGAATTAAAAGAAAAAGAACTGTTTGCTTTATTGGGACCAAATGGTGCTGGTAAAACTACTACTATAAGAATAAT
>DAIQAS010000184.1:0-1905 GCA_036781525.1 Thermodesulfobacterium sp.
CTTTATGGTAATCCTAAACAGCTGTGGATCCAAATTATATCTATAGGGGTAACCATTCTTTATACTTCTTTAGTGACTGCTATAATTTTTGGTATTTTAAAAGTTGTATTTAGAAACTTAAGAGTTCCTGTAGAAGATGAACTTGCTGGTTTAGACGAGACACAACATGGTGAAAAAGCTTACAATTTACATACTTAATAAAATTATAGGAGGTTAAGCAATGAAAAAAATAGAAGCCATTATAAAACCTACCAAATTAGAAGAAGTTAAAAAAGCACTTGAAGAAATAGGAATTCATGGAATGACTGTAACAGAAGTAAGAGGATTTGGACAACAGAAAGGATATATAGAAGTTTATAGAGGGAAAGAATATGAAGTTAGATTTTTACCTAAAATAAAAGTAGAACTTATTGTAAAAGATGATGAAGTTGAAAAAGTGGTTAATGCCATAATAAGGGCAGCAAGAACAGGAAAAGTTGGAGATGGTAAAATTTTTGTCTATCCTGTAGAAGAAGTTATCAGAATAAGAACAGGAGAAAGAGGGGAAGATGCGGTATAGTTAATCGTTACAAATTTGTAACAAGGAGGCAGAAATTTATATCTCTGCCTCCTTTTTTATTTTAATTTAAGTTTTTGATTTAACCGGCATAAAAATTGGTTATTATTAAGGGAGGACTTAAATGAAAAAAGTTTTGGCAATAAGACACGTGGAAATAGAAGATCTCGGGATATTTGAAAAGATTTTAAATGACTTGGGATATACTTTTAAATATTTAGATATTTCAAAAGATGAAACCTTAAAAGAACCACTTGAAAATTATACTTTATTATTTGTGCTTGGTGGTTATATGGGAGCTTATGAAGAAGAAAAATACAAATTTCTTTCTTATGAGTTTAAATTGATAGAAGAGGCTTTAAAGAAAGATATTCCAATTTTAGGAATATGTCTGGGTGCTCAGATTCTTGCTAAGGTTTTGGGAGCAAGGGTTTATCCAGGTCATAAAGGGAAAGAAATTGGATGGTATGAAGTTTTTAAAACTGGAGAACATTTTTATTTTAAAGATTTTCCAGATAGGCTTATAGTGTTTCAATGGCATGGAGATACTTTTGATTTACCAGATGGAGCTATAAGAATATATTCTTCAGAAAATTATTTAAACCAGGCTTTTGTATACCAAAAAACTGTGGGGCTTCAGTTTCATTTAGAAGTTGATTTAGAGGTTTTAAAAAAATGGATTAAGGAATATAGAGACGAACTTTTAAAAGAAAATATTAATCCAACAGAACTTATGCATATAGAAAAGAAAGTTATTTCTGATTTAGAGAAACTTTCTAAAAATTTATTAAATAGAATGATAGAGGAACAATAATGTATCAAAAAATTTTTGATGACCTGTATCAAATAAAACCAGGAAAATTATCAAGTCACTGTTATTTAATTTTATCAGAAAAAATAATCTTAATCGATTCTGGAACAGCAAAAGATTATCCTAATTTGGAAAAAGCTTTAAAAGAAATAGGGGTTACTCCTAATGAAATAGATATTGTGATAAATACTCACGAACATTTTGACCATATTGGAGGAAATCTCTTTTTACAAAACAATTCTGTTGTTATGAGTCATAGACTTTCTGCTATCAAGATTATATACGGAGATGATGAAGTTACCATGTGTAGAGCTCATGAACAAAAAGTAATAGGATATAAAGTTCATGTATGGCTTAATAACACAGATATTATTGAGACTAAGAATTGGTTCTTGAAAGTTTTACATACACCTGGTCATACCTCTGGATGTATTTGTTTATATGAACCAAGAAGAAAAATATTGTTTTCAGGAGATGCTCTATTTGCTATGGGAACTGTTTCAACAATTTTTAAGTCTGGAAGCCTTGCAGAATATTT
>DAIQAS010000185.1:0-1901 GCA_036781525.1 Thermodesulfobacterium sp.
AACAGGCAAACCCTGTTCTCTTAGAACCCTATTTAGAATTAGAAATAACAGTTCCCGATGAAAATGTAGGTGATGTGGTAGGAGATTTAAATGCAAGAAGAGGAAGAGTTTTAAATCTTGAAAAAGAAGGCAAAGTTACTAAAATAAAAGCCCTTGCCCCTATGGCTGAACTTCAAAATTATGTAATAACTCTTCAAGGTATAACCGCAGGAAGAGGTTATTTTACGGCAAAATTTTCTCATTATGAAGAAGCTCCACCATTTATTGCTGAAAAAATAATTGCTGAAAGTAAAGAAGCTCAGGAAAAGGAAGCTAAGTGATAAAAGCTGGAATTTTAACTCTTAGTGATAAAGGTAGTAAGGGAGAAAGGGAAGACCTTTCAGGTAAAACCTTAAAAGAACTTTCCGAAGCTCAAGGGTGGATTGTCTTAAAATACCAAATTATTCCTGATGAAAAAGAAAAAATTATAGAATTTCTTAAAAATTGGGTTGATAAAGAAAAACTCGATTTAATTATTACTACAGGTGGAACAGGAGTATATCCAAGAGATGTCACTCCTGAGGCAACAAAAGAGGTCATAGAAAAAGAAATTCCTGGAATACCCGAATATATAAGATATATAAGCTATCCCATAACTCCCATGGCTGCGTTAACAAGAGGAGTGGCTGGAGTAAGAAAAAATACCTTAATCATAAATCTTCCAGGTAGTCCAAAAGCAATACAGGAAATTTTTCCTAAATTGGTCCCGGTCATAAAACATGCGGTGGAAAAGATAAAAGGAGATCCGAGTGAATGTGCAAGAGATTAAACTCACTCAGATGACTAAGGCTTCTGGTTGAGCAGCAAAACTTCCGCAGGAGTTTCTTGCGGAAATTTTAAAGGACTTGGAGTTGCCCTACCATCCTGATTTAATTCAAAGTTTCGAATATGGTGCTGATGCTGCTATTTTTAGACTCAACAAAGATACTGCTCTTGTCTTTTCAGCAGATTTTTTTACTCCTGTAATAGATGACCCTTTTATTTTTGGTCAAATAGCTGCTGCTAATGCACTTTCTGATATCTATGTGTGCGGAGGAAAACCTCTTTTGGCATTAAATCTTATTTGCTTTCCTCAAAAGGGGATACCTAAAAAGATTCTTGAAGAAATTTTAAAAGGTGGTCTTTCTAAAATAAAAGAAGCAGGAGCCCTTCTTGTTGGCGGGCACAGTATTGATGACCCAGAACCTAAATATGGACTGGCTGTGGTTGGAATTGTAAATCCAGAAAAAATTATCAGTAATAAGTATGCTAAAGAAGGGGATTTACTTTATCTTTCTAAACCTATCGGATTAGGAATTTTAATAACAGCTTATAAAGGAAAACTTTTAAGTGAAAATAGCGAAATTTATGGAAAGATAATACAGACAATGACAGAACTAAATAATAAAATAGCTGAAGTTTTATCAGAACTTGATATAAAAGCTGCAACAGACATTACAGGGTTTGGTCTTTTGGGACACGCCTTAGAGATGGCGGTTGCAAGCAAAAAAGACCTTATCATCTATGCTCACAAAGTTCCCTACTTTAAAGAGGCTAAAGAATTTATAGAAATGGGAATCATCCCTGAAGGAGATTATCACAATCTAAATTTCTGTAAAAAACATGTAACCATTCACCCTGATGTTTCAGAAAATGAGCAAATCTTACTTTGCGATGCCCAAACCTCCGGAGGTTTCTTGATAGCTGTTCCTGCAGAAAAAAGTGAGTTATTTGAGAAAAAAGCCGAAGAGAAAGGCATAAAAGTATTTCTTATAGGTGAAGTCAAAAATCCAGAAAATACTTGCCCCACTGTAAGAGTTTTACCTTAATTTTTTATAAATTTTCTCAATAAATCTTTAAATTATCCATTAAAAATATTTATT
>DAIQAS010000186.1:0-1889 GCA_036781525.1 Thermodesulfobacterium sp.
CTTCACGATTGTAGTAGCTGTAAAGCCTGTCAAGCTCAAAGTTGACATTTCCTGCCTGTGTCTTTGTGCCATCTGTGTGTTCAACTGTGCCAACCTCCGTTATCTCGTTTCCTCCCTGGTTTATGTTTGTCTTTTGCGTGTTAAGATTTATCGCCTTTATCCCTGCCTCATCCAAAGTCATCAATTCGCCTTCATCAGTCCTTCCATCTCCATCTCTGTCCTGCCATACCTTTAAATTCTTAAACACATCATCAAAGGCATCTATTTTTCCATCACGGTTTGTATCATAAAGAGATAGTGCCTGAAAGCCAGACTGTGTAGCATTTCCAAACATCTCAGTAATATCATCTACCCTACCATTTCCATTCCTATCCCACACCAGAAACCCATCATCAGGTGAAACCCACCCCACTTTGTTTGCAAACCCAGAGCCTGTGATGTCAAACATGGCATTGGATTCTTTTATATCCCTTAGCTCTATCCCATCTCCATCAAGGTCTATAATAAGTGGGTCAATACGCCGTGTGCCTTCGCGGAGACTGTTGCGGATTTTTTCAGCATATGGAGAATCTGTTTTATTACCAAAAATTCCATCCCATAAATCAATTAATCCACCCTTCTCCGACCACTCCCAAAGTCTGTCATAACTGTAGTTGGCTATCCCTGAAGCTATAATACCAAACAATAAACCTAAAGGTCCACTAACTACTAATCCAACCAAAACTCCAACTGCTGTTGCACCAGTATTGCTTACAATTGCCTGTGCAAAACTTTCTTCATTATAAGATATATCCGATATTGTCCCAGTTCCTATTGACAGTGGAATAGCAATAGCTTGATTGGCATTTTTAATAACAAGAATAGTGTCTTCTGGCAATCCTCCAGCCTTTGTAATTTCTTCAACGATGGTTCCTGCAACATCTCTTGATATAGAAAAATAATCAGGTGAATTTGGTATTATATAATCTCCTATCTTTTGGAATTCGCTTACATTACCTTGCTTATCTGTTCTTGCTTTGTAAACCGTTACTGTCTTTTCTGCCATGGCTTATACCTCCCTGATTGGTATATGTGTTTTACTTTTAATTATTTTATAGATATTATCTGGTACAGTAAGGAAAAAGATCAATAAAAAACTTCTCTCAATAAGATTATTAAACAGTAATAAATAGAATTGTTTGTTACGAAAATTTAAATTTATAGATATAAGTATTACTATTAAGGTATATAAATAGCCAGTTATTATAAATAATATCCACAATGGACTTAGTAATATAAGATACAGAAACCATAAATGAGGAGCATCATGTTTTGATTTATATATGTGGGAATTCAATTGTAATTTTGCAAGTAAGTAAAAAAATTTCAAAAATGATATAAAATTTATTCTTATTGCCATTATTTTTTCGACTTTTGCTTCTCTTTCTTTTTTATTCCAAAAATCATACCAATGCGTTAAATCAAATACCTGAAATTTTATTTTCACAGAACTATCTTCCAATATAACCAAGCTCATTGAAAGAGGATTTAAAAATGTTTTTATACTTAGGAGAATAGAGCTTAGAAAACCAATAATGCTTATAAGTAAAGTTAGCTTTTTATGATACACATAAGTATCAGGTAAAAAAGAGTAAAACCAGAATCCTATTAAACTAGTTATAAATAAAAGAAAAATATGAAAATCAAAATAAGATTTACTAATCCATTTAAAAACTTCTTTATTTAAACTTTTTTGCTCCATTTTTTCCATCTCCTCCTTTTCCATCCAGGTAGTATGCGATTCGGATCCCTTATCCATGGGTTTGCTCTAAGCAAGTCTTCTAAGCTTACATTGTATCTCTTTGCTATCTTTGATAGTGTATCTCCAGGCTGGACTGTGTGGGTGTAGG
>DAIQAS010000187.1:0-451 GCA_036781525.1 Thermodesulfobacterium sp.
GATAAATTTCGGGAGAGAGTCTCTTATTAAGTTCAACTTCCTTTTCACAAAAAAATTTTCTTTTCTCTAAGGTCGTAAAATCAAGAAAACCAAAATTTACCGGTTTTTTAATCTTATAAACAATTTCATCTGTAATAAAAACATAAGATATATGTGTTTGAATAACTTTTAACTGAGAAGTTTTAAAGGGAAAAGATTCTAAAGTTATAAGATTATCCCAGAAAAATTTTTCCATTTTTTACAATTTTAATTTCTTTTGCCAATTTTGACAATAATATAGACTATTCTAAAAATTTTAAAAATTAATTCACCTTGACCAATATGTTATACCTATTTAAAATTTTTTAAAATAAAAAACTTTCGGAGGAAAAAAATGAGTTTAACTATTCTTTTTTTAGTAGTTCTTATTTTATTATTTTTACAAGCATCTATAAAAGTAATAAATGAATAT
>DAIQAS010000187.1:461-1877 GCA_036781525.1 Thermodesulfobacterium sp.
GGGTTAATTATATTAATTCCAGTTATTGATAAGATGAGAAAACTTGATTTGAGAACGGTAACCCTTGATGTGCCGCCTCAAGAAGTTATAACCAAAGATAATGTCTCTATTAGAGTGAGTGCAGTTGTTTATTTCAGAGTTTTAGATCCAGAAAAAGCCTTTTTGCAAGTAGAAGATTATTATTACGCTACCAGTCAATTAGCACAAACTACTTTAAGAAGTGTTTGTGGACAAGCTGAATTAGACGAAATTTTAGCAGAAAGAGAAAAATTGAACATAAAATTACAAGAAATTTTAGATGCAGATACTGAACCTTGGGGAGTAAAGGTTTCCAAAGTAGAAATAAAAGAAATAGACCTTCCTGAAGAAATGAAAAGAGCTATGGCAAAACAAGCTGAAGCAGAAAGAGAAAGAAGAGCTAAAATTATTAGTGCTGAAGGTGAATTCCAGGCAGCTAAAACATTACTTGAAGCTTCTAAAATAATGTCACAAAATCCTATAACTCTACAATTAAGATACTTGCAAACTCTAACAGAAATTTCTACAGAAAAAAATTCTACTATTATTTTCCCTCTCCCTTTAGAAATACTTAGAGCCCTAAATTCCTCTTCTAAATGATTTTTTGGATGTTTTTTGAAATTAAGCTCAGTATTAAAGAATTTTTTCACAATTTGTATAATAACATTATTTATTTGTATATAATACTTTCAAGAAAGGAGGGATTTTAGATGGATAAGGAAGTAGTAAAAGAGTTTAGTAAAAGATATCCAGAAATTAAGGAACTATTTGAAAAACACCAAGCTTTAGAAAATGAGGTAGCTCAAATATCTCAAAAAGCTTATCTTACTCCTGATGAGGAATTAAAGGTGAAACAGTTAAAAAGAGAAAAACTTTATATAAAGGAGCAAATTTATAAATTAATTAAAAAATACGAAGGTATAGAAATAGACTAATTTTTTAATAAGTCTTATCTCTATTATTTAAACTTTCTAAAAATAAAGGAGGGGAATAAATTGGGGAAAATAATGACTGGAGCTCAAATGATTATAGAAGCTTTAAAAAAGGAAAAGGTAGAGGTTATTTTTGGATATCCAGGAGGAGCTGTAATTGACATTTATGACGAGCTTTATAAAACTCCTGAAATAAAACATGTTCTTGTAAGACACGAACAGGGAGCCGCCCATGCTGCTGATGGATATGCAAGATCAACTGGTAAAGTTGGAGTTGCTTTAGTTACATCTGGTCCGGGATCAACAAACACTGTAACAGGTATAGCTACAGCTTATATGGATTCTATTCCAATAGTGGTATTAACTGGGCAGGTTCCTACAAAACTTATTGGTAATGATGCCTTCCAAGAGGTTGATACTACTGGAATTACAAGACCCATTACAAAACATAATTTTTTAGTAAAAA
>DAIQAS010000188.1:0-1871 GCA_036781525.1 Thermodesulfobacterium sp.
GCTTTCATCTGCTCATGGAGATAATAATCTCGCTGAGTTTTTTCCATTTGTTTTTTAACTCTTTCTCTGATTCGGTTCTCTGTCTTAATTATTTCTATTTCGCCTCTCAGATGATTGAGAAGAATCTCTAAGCGTTTTTTAACACTTATAGTTTCAAGAAGTTTTTGCTTTTGTTCCAATTTAAGATTTAAAATAGCAGCAAGTCTATCAGAAAATTCTGCAGGACCTTCCACACTGAGAAGGTTATTAACAAGTTCGGGATTAATTTTTTTGTTATAATGAGAGTATTCTTCTAAGGATTCTTTACAGAGCTTAAGGAGTGCTGTTGTTTCAATATCTGCTTCGATAATTTCAGTTTTTGGTTCAACTTCAACTACAAAATAGTCGGCATCTGATAAAAATCTTACAATTCTTCCTCTATTTAAACCTTCTACCAGAATCTTTAAAGTCCCATCAGGAAGCCTCAAAAGTTGAATTATCTTACATACTGTTCCAACTTTATATATATCTTGCTCTGTTGGGTTGTCTAACTTGGCATCTTTTTGGGCAGAAAGAAAGATTAATTTATCTCCCTCATAAGCTTTTTCGATAGCAAGAATACTCTTTACTCTTCCAATAAAAAGAGGAACAGCTGTATAGGGAAATACAACTATTTCTCTTAAAGGTAATAAAGGTAATACCTTTAAACTTTCATCAAACATTATTTTATCTACCCCTCCTTTGCTTTTTTGTTTCTATTAAAAATTAAGATCGGTCTTTCTTTTTTCAAGATAACTTCCTCAGTAACTACACACTCTTTCACATCCGTTAAGGAGGGAATTTCATACATCACATCTACCATTACTTCCTCAATTATTGATCTCAAACCACGTGCTCCTGTTTTTCTCTTTACTGCTTCTTCAGCAACTACTCTCAGAGCCTTTTCTGTAAATTTAAGTTCCACTCCTTCCATCTCAAAGAGTTTCTGGTATTGTTTTATTATTGAATTTTTGGGCTCAACAAGTATTTTAACAAGGTCATCAACTGTAAGCTCATCAAGGGTTGCAACTACAGGTAGTCTTCCTACAAATTCAGGAATAAAACCGTATTTTATTAAATCTTCTGGTTGTACTTTTGATAAAATCTCCCCGAGTGTTAAATCTTTAACATTTTTAATTTCGGCACCAAATCCAATAGAACCTTTACCTAATCTCCTTTTTATTATATCTTCCAACCCAACAAATGCTCCTCCACAAATAAAAAGAATATTTGTTGTGTCCATTTTAATATATTCCTGTTGAGGATGCTTTCTTCCCCCTTTTGGCGGAATATTTGCTATAGTTCCTTCAAGAATCTTTAAAAGTGCTTGTTGAACACCCTCTCCTGAGACATCTCTTGTAATAGAAGGACCTTCTCCCTTTTTGGCAATTTTGTCTATCTCGTCAATATACACAATTCCTTTTTGAGCAAGCTCCAAATCATAATTAGCAGCCTGTAAAAGATAAAGAAGAATATTCTCCACATCTTCTCCCACATAACCTGCTTCAGTAAGGGGTGTAGCATCAGCAATAGTAAAAGGCACTTTCAAAAATTTAGCCAAAGTTTGAGCCATTAGAGTTTTCCCACATCCAGTTGGTCCAATAAGTAAGATATTAGTTTTCTGAAGTTCAACATCCTTTAAGTTTTTTTTGTTTGATTTTTGATACTCTACTCTCTTATAATGATTGTATACTGCTACAGAAAGAATTTTCTTTGCCCTTTCTTGACCAATAACATACTGATCAAGATATGCTTTTATTTCAGCAGGTTTGGGAAGTTTAGAAAACCCTTCTTCAGAAAGATTAATCCTTTCATATTCTTCTTCTAAAATCTCATTGCATAACTCAACACAT
>DAIQAS010000189.1:0-1863 GCA_036781525.1 Thermodesulfobacterium sp.
ATGAGCAGACATCAGGCTATAAAATCTTTCAGAGCAGATGATATAATAGAAAGGCTGAGAAAAAAAGGGATTATCGTTATCGGAAAATCTAAAAAAGGTCTTGCAGAGGAAGCACCGGAGGCATATAAAGATGTGAATGAAGTTATTAATGCTACCTGTAAAGCAGGTCTTACTAAAAAAGTTGCCAAACTTATCCCAATGGGATGTATAAAAGGATAAAAAATTTAAAAAAAGTTGACCAAAAATCCATAATCAATAAAATAAGTTATTAAAATTTTAATATTAGGAGGGTTGCCATGAGAAAAGTTATGTTAAAATTTGCCGGTATATTTATGGCTGGGGCATTAGCCTTTGGATGTGCCTGTCCTGTAAAAGCTCCTGAACAGGCTGCAGCAAAGCCAGAATGCCCAGATTGTGTAACGGAAGTAAAAAATGATCTTGCTGGATTAAAGGCAGAAGTAGAGGCTTTAAAAACTCAGGTTAACCAGCTTAAAGTTGATGTAGCCAATGCAAATGAAGCTGCTGAGAAGGCAGTTTCTGCCTCTCAAAAAGCAATAGAAGCAGCTAATAAAGCAGAAGAAGCTGCTCAAAAGGCAGAGACTTCAGCTGAAAAGTGTGAAAGAATTTTTGAGAAAGGTTTAAGAAAATAAAAAATGCAAAAACCCTTTTTGAAACTTGGGGAGTACTTAGGTACTCCCCTGGAATTTTTAAAAACGCAAGAAAACTGTGTGTCAGAAAAACCTTATATATCTAAAGAAAAAGATTGGTCAGATATAGTTCATACCTCAAAACCACTTAGAGAAAAAATTTTTACTGGAAATTTTCACCTAAAAAAGCTTTCTGGGAAGTTAAAAAGGAATGGCCTCCTGAAAGGATTGAAATT
The DNA here is from genome assembly GCA_036781525.1 of Thermodesulfobacterium sp. Classification (GTDB taxonomy): domain Bacteria; phylum Desulfobacterota; class Thermodesulfobacteria; order Thermodesulfobacteriales; family Thermodesulfobacteriaceae; genus Thermodesulfobacterium. The sequence goes on from DAIQAS010000189.1 coordinate 884, forward strand.
AAGGTTTGGTTAACTCCCGAATATATAGAAGGGAGGGCACCAGGAGTTAGTAGGAGAATTGTCAAAGCTTTAAGAGAAGGTAAGTTTGCTGTTAAGAGAACTCTTAATTTAAGAGGAATGTTTGTGGAAGAGGCAAAAGATATTTTTGAAGAATTTATGAAAGAAGCCATATTAAATGGAGACAGATGTGTTTTAATAATTCACGGAAGAGGTTTATCCTCAAAACATGAACCCGTTTTGAAAAATAAAGTGAGAGAGTGGTTAGAGAAAGGACCTTACAGAAAATATGTATTGGCTTACTGTTCTGCAAGACCGTGTGATGGTGGTTTAGGTGCAACTTATGTCCTTCTTTCCTCAAAGCCTGTAAGAAAATAAATGTTTATTCATTCTCCAAGAAAAAAATTCTTTATTTTGGGATCACCCGGAGTTGGTAAAACCACTCTTGTAGAATATCTTTTTCAATTTCTTAAAAACAATCTTTCAGAGTTTGAGTTTGCAGGATTTATCACTAAGGAGATAAGAGAAAAAGGAGAAAGAAAAGGATTTAAAATAAAAGTGCTTAACTCAGAAGAAGAATGTATTCTTGCTTTAAAGAAAGATCTTGTTTTTGAAAAAGAGTTAAGAAAAAGTCCTTGTGTAGGTAAGTATATAGTGATGTTAGAAAATCTTGATGAGATAGTAGAAAGTTTAGAAAAGAAAGTAAATAAAGAAGAACAAATCTTTTTTATAATAGATGAAATAGGTAAAATGGAAGCTTTGTCTCCTAAGTTTTGTAGATTTATAGATTATCTTTTAGAATCTAAGTATTATCTTTTAGCTACTGTTGGAAAAGGAGAAATTCCCTTTTTGAAAAGAGTAAGAGATTTTGAGCCTGCCTTTTTTTGTGAGGTAACGAAAGAAAACAGAGATTTTTTAAAAGAAAAATTAAAACTTGAGTTCTACAGAAGAGGTAAACTTATAGTGGTTGAAGGAATAGATGG
>DAIQAS010000190.1:0-1844 GCA_036781525.1 Thermodesulfobacterium sp.
GCTCTGGGCTGGAGCTAAAGGTAAGTATCCCTTACAAAGGATTAAAACATATAAATATGCTCTCTGGTGGAGAAAAAGCTCTTTGTGCTTTAGCTATTTTAATTTCCTTTTATCTTGTAAAACCTGGACCTTTTTGTATATTGGATGAAGTAGATGCCTTTTTAGATGAAAAAAACTCACTTGAGTTTATTAAACTTCTCGAGCTTATTAAAAAAACCTCACAAATAATTTTAATCACCCACAATCCGCATATTATGAAAGAAGTGGATACTCTTCTTGGTGTAACCATGGAAGAAAAAGGAGTTTCTAAAATCTTTATTTTAAAGAAAGAAAAAGTTCTTAACGACTATATAAATCACTAAGAGATGATAAGGCAAACTCAGAAACAAGAGATGAAAGGGCTTCTCTATTTGCCATATCCATTTCTGTAAATCTTATTCCGAACTCGGTATGAAATTCTTTATTTTTAATCCATCTTATTTCAGCTTTAGCCTTAATGGAGGCTTTCCACTTAATCACTACATTCACTATATCTCCTTCATCTAAGGGTATCTGAGAATCCGTTTTAAGCCTTGCTCCTTCAGCACTTACATCTAAAATTTCAACAGGAAAAGAATAACCTTTCTCAGTAGCAACTCTACCTTCTAAAAGGGTTTTGTATCTTGTATAATAACGCTTATCTGCATCCATCTATTTTTCTTTCCTCTATATAAATTATTCTTTTAACTCCGAAAGATAATGCACTATCTTTCCAAGTCTCTCTTTAAATTCTTTATAATTCAGTTTTTCCTTTTCTACAACCTCCTTAGGTGCCCTTTCAAGAAAATCTTTATTCTTTAACTTCCTCTCAATTTGTGCTAATTTACTTTCTATTTTTTGTTTCTCCTTTTCAAGTCTTTTTATTTCTTTTTCTACATCAATAAGACCTGCAAGATTTATGAAGATTTCTCCTTCTGAAAGAACTAAGGATACTTCCCCTTTTTTCTTTTTATAATTGTTGCTAAGCCCTATATCTTCAACCTTTGCCAAAAATTTAATGGATTCTTTCTGCTCCTCTACAAAGTTTAAAACCTTTTTATTAGAACTTTTAAAAATTATATTTAATTTTTCTTTTGAAGTCAAATTATACTCAGATTTAACACTTCTTATACCAATAATTAATTCCTGTAGAATCTGAACTGATTTTTCTGCATCTTTATCAATAAAGCTTTCTTTAAAAGATGGATATTTAGCTACAATAATATGTTCAGTCTCTTTTTCGGGAAGATATTGCCATATCTCTTCAGTAATAAAAGGTATAAAAGGATGAAGTAATTTAAGAGCTTCTTTAAGCACCTCAAGAAGAACTCTCTGTGTGCTCCTTCTATATCTTGGATCTTTTAAATAAATTTTAGAAACCTCCAAATACCAGTCGCAGAACTTATCCCAAAAGAAATGATAAATCTCCATAGCTGCCTGATCAAATTCAAATTCTTCAAGTTTTTCCCTGGTTATTTTTATGGTTTTTTGAAGCTCAGAAAGTATCCATCTTGAAAATAACGGCAATTCATTAAGGCTAAGTTCCTTTTCCTCAGGGGTGTAGTCTTCAAGATTCATCAAAACAAATCTTGCTGCATTCCAAATTTTGTTAATAAAATGCTTAAACCCTTCAATACGGGCTTCTGAAAGTTTTATGTCTCTTCCCTGAGCAGCAAGGGCAACTAAAGTAAATCTCAATGCGTCAGTTCCGTATTTATCTATCATCTCTAAGGGATCTATTACATTTCCTCTGCTTTTGCTCATTTTCTGGCCCTTTTCATCCCTTACCAGAGCATGTATATAAACATTTTTAAAAGGAATCTGTC
>DAIQAS010000191.1:0-1784 GCA_036781525.1 Thermodesulfobacterium sp.
GTAGAAATATTTAAAAACAAAAGTCCATATAAAATTCTTGTCACAAAGGAGGAGGTTTAGATGCAAGAAGAAATTGTTAAATTAATTGAATTGCAAAAAATTGATTTAGAAGTGCTTAGAATTGAAAAAAATATGCAGGAGATACCCCAATCTTTACAGAAGGTTCAGAAAGAAAGAGAGGAACTGACGAAAAAACTTGAAAATCTATCTCAACTCATAGAAGAAAAGAAAAAGCAGAAAGACCTTTTTGAAGAAGAATTAAAACAAGAATATCAAAGACTTAAAAGCACTCAGGCACGCCTTATTCAGATAAGAGGAACACGAGAATATCAACTTCTTTTAAGGGAAATTGAAGAAATAAAAAAGGCAAATAAACAAAAAGAAGATGAAATCTTAAAACTAATGGAAGAGATAGAAAATCTTGAAAAAGAAAAGGAAAAGCTTGAAGAAGAAAGGAAAAAAGTTGAAATTAAATTTCAGGAAGAAAAGCAGAAATTTGATTCCTTCTGTGCAGAACTTTCAGCAAATAAAGATAATTTGCTGAAAAAAAGAGAAGGAATAATCCAGAAGGTCCCTTCTGCCCTTTTAAGAAAATATGAAGCCATAAGACAAAAAAAGGGAGGGTTGGGAATAGCTCCCGTTGACAATTATGTATGTGAAGGTTGTCATATGGCTATACCACCTCAACTTTATAATGAACTTCAAAGAGATAACCGATATTATGAATGTCCTCACTGCAAGAGATTAATTTATTACAAAAGAATTTATATTCAGGAAGAAGATGAAAATAAATCCTCCCTTAAGGAAGCATCCTCAAATTCTTAAACTTTCAGAAGACCTTTCAAATCTCGACAGTCTTGCTGAAAAAGTAGTTTCTTATTTAAAGAAAGATAAAGTTGGTGCTATACCAACTGAGACCTTTTACGGACTTTGTGCAAATCCCTTTTCAGAAAAAGCTTTGGAGAAACTTTTTCACCTAAAAAAAAGACCTTTCAATAAACCTATATTACTTCTTATAGGAAATTACAAACAGCTCTCTTTGGTGGTGGATGAAATCCCAACACTTGCAGAAAAATTAATTTTAAAATTCTGGCCAGGCCCTTTAACCATAGTTTTTAAAGCAAAAAAGGCTCTTTCACCTTTGCTTACTGCTGGAACAGGAACTATTGGGGTAAGACTTTCATCCTCTCCTGTAGTAAAAAAAATATGTGAGATTTTCGGTTTACCAATAACAGGAACAAGTGCTAACATAAGCGAAGAAAAACCCTCAAGAAGTGCAGAAGAAGTATTAGAAGCCTTACCAGAAATAGATTTTATCTTGGACGGAGGAAAACTTTCTGCTAAAGCTCCATCAACTGTAATTTCAGTAGTAGGAAATAAACTTTCTCTAATAAGAGAGGGAGAAATTCCTTTTGAAAAAATTAAGTCTTTAGTGAGTCAAGATAGTTCTCTATAGAAATTGCTGCTGTTGCACCCTCACCGCAGGCAATAACTATCTGCCTTCCTATTTTGCTTCTGCAATCTCCGGCTGCCCATACTCCAGGAAGAGAAGTTCTCATTTCATCATCTGTAACAATAAATCCATCTTCATCAAGTTCAATCAGGTCCTTGAGCCAGGCTGTAGTAGGTTCATAACCTATAAAAATAAAAATTCCAGAAACTTTAAGAGGCTTTTTTTCTTTGCTTTTTTTATTAAAAATTTCTATCTCTTCTACTTGTTCTTTTCCTTTTATTTCCGTTACAACTGAATTCCATAAAATTTCTATTTTTTCTTCTTTAAAAAC
>DAIQAS010000192.1:0-1740 GCA_036781525.1 Thermodesulfobacterium sp.
AAAAGGAAAAAATCCTATAAGGATTATTCTTGATACTTATTTAAGTTTGAATCCAAAGTTAAAAGTCTTTGAAGTTAACCAAACCAAAAGGACTATATTAGCTTGTGGAGAGAAGGCAGATCAGGAAAAAATAAAATTTCTAAAAAATAAAGGAATTGAAATCTGGAAACTTCCTTTAAACAAAAAGGAGGAAATTGATTTGCATGCCCTTTTAGATATGTGCTATCAAAATAATATCTGCTCAGTGCTTATAGAAGGCGGAGGAAAAGTGCATGGAAGTTTTTTGGAAGAAAATTTGGTGGACGAAATTTATTATTTTATAGGACCATTAATAATCGGAGATAAAGAAGGAATTCCTGCAATCGAAAGAACACCTCTCAAAAGCCTTAAAGAGGCTTTGTTTTTAAAAGATTTAAAAATTAAAAAATTAGATGACTCCTTTTTGTTTCATAGCTATACAGATGAAGGAATCAGTCTTTTAAATACTCCTTTAAAATCTCTTTAATTTCTTTTTCAAGCTCATCCAAATTCTTCTCAGTAATTATAATTCTATGAGCTCTTTTTTCTTTCTCTTTAAGCGGTTTTTGGAATTTTAAAAGCTTTTCTCCTATTTTTAGATCTAAACCTTTTTGGGGAATCCTTTCTTTTTGAGTCTTTTCAGAACAGGTTATTACCCATATTTCATCAAAAAGCTCTTCCCAGCCTGCTTCAAAAAGTAAAGGCACTTCAAAAAAAAGAAGCTTCTTTTCTTTATTAGTCTCTAAAAACTGTAAAAGTTTTTGTTTTACCAATGGGTGTATAAAATCCTCCAGTTGTTTTTTTAAATGCTGATTTTCTAAAATTTCTTCCAAAATTCTTTTTTTATTTATTTTTCCGTTGGTTTCAAAAATTTCTTTTCCAAACATTTCTCCGATTTTTTTCTTTATCTTTTCTTCCTCATAAAGCTCTCTTACAACTTCATCACATGAAAAAGTAGGAAATCCCAGATTCCCCAAAATTTTTAAAACCGTAGATTTGCCAGTAGCGAGATTTCCTGTTATAGCTATCTTTTTCATTTTAGCTTTTTTAGAGTTTCAATATATTTTTCAAATTCTTCTGGAATTGAGGCTCTAAAAACCATTTTTTGATTGGTTCTTGGATGTTCAAAAGAAATTTCATAGGCATGAAGCATAAGTCTCGGAGGCTTTGGTATATCGTGTTTTAACCCTCCATAAATGGGATCTCCCAGAACAGGATGCCCCATATGAGAAAAATGAACCCTTATCTGATGAGTTCTTCCTGTAACAGGTTTAGCATATATTAATGAAGCTTTGTTAAATTCCTCAATCACCTCATAAAGTGTAATAGCAATCTTTCCTTCCTTTGATACCGCCATTTTTTTGCGATTAACGGAATGTCTTTTTATATAAGTCTCAATTTTACCCCTTTTTTGCTCAAGTTTACCGTATACAAGAGTTATATATTTTTTTCTAATAAGTCTCTCTTTGAAGGCTTCAACCAATTTTTTGTGGGAAAAATCATTTTTGGCAACAAGCATAACACCAGATGTGTCTTTATCAAGACGATGCACAATACCTGGTCTTATTTTTCCGCCGATTCCAGAAAGATTTTTAAGTTTCAAAAGCAGCCCGTGAACTAAAGTATCATCACGATGTCCAGGGGCTGGATGAACAACCACTCCCGAAGGTTTATTTATAACAGCAATATCTTCATCTTCATAAAGAATTTCAAAGGGAACTT
>DAIQAS010000193.1:0-1730 GCA_036781525.1 Thermodesulfobacterium sp.
GGACCTTTGCCTCAGGAAATTGCTTTAGGAATTATAAAAAGCCAGCCTGAAAGAGCAGCTATGCTTGTTAAAAAATGGCTCTTAGAAGAATCCTTAGAAGAAAGAAAAAAAGCCTTAGCTGAAGCTGGGCACTAAAGATGGCAAAAATAGACCCTAACAAACTAACAGGCCCTCAAAAAGCAGCTATTTTTCTTATGCTGATGGGAGAAGAATTTACCTCCGAAGTATATAAATATCTGGATGAAGAAGATATAAAAAGAATTGGAATTGAAATGGCTAACATTGAGTATATTCCTTCTGAAGCAGTCAAAAAAGTTCTTGAAGAAGCAAATATTGAAGCAAAAGAAGTATTGGGAGATATAAACATTACTCCCGAGGAATTTCTAAAACAAAGTTTATTAAAAGCTTATGGAGAAAAAGGTAAGGAAATTTATGAAGAAATCAAAAAAGAAATTGGTCCTGAAATCTTTAAAAAATTAAGAAAGCTTGATCCCAAAACAATTGCAAGTTTTCTTTCAAATGAACATCCTCAGACTATTGCCATAATTCTGGTTCATCTTGATCCCTTTTTATCTGGACAGGTATTACAACTTCTTCCTGAAAGAATAAGGGGAGAAGTGCTCCTAAGAATCGCTACATTAGATAAGGTTGATCCTGATATTGTAAAAGAAATAAGTGACTCTTTAGAGGCTGAACTTCATAGCGTAGGAGGAGTCCTTGGTAAAAAAATAGGAGGAGCAGAGAAAGCTGCAGAAATACTATCTCATGCAGGAAGAGAACTTGAAGATGAACTTTTAACCGAGATAGAAGATGAAAACCCTACACTGGCTGAAGAAATAAGAAAATATCTCTTTACCTTTGAAGACTTCATTAAGGTTGATGATTTTGCTATACAGACCTTGCTAAGAGAAATTTCAACAGACGATCTAAAATTGGCTTTAAAAGGTGCTTCTCCTGAAGTAAAAGAAAAATTCTTCAGAAATATGAGTAAACGTGCTGCTGACTTACTTAAAGAAGAATTAGAAATGATGCCTCCTGTCAGGATAACAGAAGTTGAAAAGGCTCAGCAGAATATAATTAGAACTGCTAAAAAATTAGAACAGGAAGGAAAAATAGTTCTTACCAGAGGAGAAGAAGAATTTGTCTAAGATTTTAAAAACAAAACACAAAAAAAGCGAAATTTCTATTATTAAACCTGATCTAACTCCCGCAGAAGAAGAAATTTTTTATTCTCTTTTTGAAATAAATATAGAAGAGCGCTCTAACGATCTTAAGAGAGCTGAAGAAAAATTAAAAGAAGAAATTATTGAAAAGGGCTATAAAGAGGGGTTCAACAAAGGTTATCTTGAGGGACACAAAAAGGGCTATAAAGAGGGTTTTGAAAAAGGGAAAAAGGAAGCAGAAGAGAGATATAAAAAACTTAAAGAAAAATTAGAAAAGGATTTTCAAGAGAAAATTAAATCACTAAGTACATTTTTAGAAAATCTGGAAAAGGAAGTTCAAAATTTAATTATAAATATGGATAAAGAAGTTTTGAATCTGGCTACGGAGATAGCTAAAAAATTAGTTTTAAAAGAAATCCAAACAGATCCTGAAATTCCGCTAAGAATAATAAAAGAAGCTCTAAATTATATTGCGGAAGGAACGGAGTTATATATTAAAGTAAATCCAGAGGAGTATAAGTTTTTAGAAGAAAATATATTCAAATACATTCCTCCTTCTCAAAAGGT
>DAIQAS010000194.1:0-1724 GCA_036781525.1 Thermodesulfobacterium sp.
GCAATGAACTGGGGATTTCCGACCATTTCTGATCAGGATATACCAGAAATAAAAATCTACGGAGTATGCACTTATGAACATTTGGTAGCAAATGTGTCTCACGAAGAGATTGTTGAAAAAGCATTGTTTGTAAGAGGTTTTAAGGTTTCTACAACGAAAATAGACATTCCCGTAGCTTATGCACCTGCTTTTGAAGGAGAAAGGGTAAGAAAGGATGATTTATATTTAGAGTGTGGTGGAGGAAGAACTCCGGCGGCGGAGCTTTTAATTTCAGCATCCTTTGATGAAGTTAAAGATGGAGAGATTGAGGTTATAGGTCCAGAGATTTCCGATATTCCAAAAATTAGCAAAAAAGACGCTCCTTATAGATTGCCTCTTGCAGTGGTAGTAAAAGTAGCTGGAGCAAATATGCAGGAAGATTTTGAGCCCATTATTGAAAGGCAGTTTCACTATTTTATTAACTATGCTCAGGGAATTATGCACATCGGGCAGAGAAATATGGTATGGATAAGAATCAGTAAACAGGCAGTGGAGAAAGGATTCCTTTTAAAACATATAGGAAAAATTCTTTATGCCAGGATAAAAGAAGAGTTCAGTTCAATTGTAGATAAATGTCAAATTACCATTTATACGGATGAGGAAAAAGTAAAAGAAATTCTTGAAATGGCAAAGAATGTTTATGAAAAAAGAGGTGCAAGGCTTGCAGGAATGGTTGATGAAAATGTAGATACATTTTATTCTTGCACTCTATGTCAAAGTTTTGCACCAACCCATGTGTGTGTAATTACCCCAGAAAGAGGCGGTCCCTGTGGTGCATATAGCTGGCTTGATGGAAAAGCTTATTATCAAATTAACCCTGCCGGACCCAATCAACCCATTTTAAAAGGTGAGGTGATAGACTCAAAGTTAGGACAATTTAAAGGAGTAAATGAATTTGTTAAAAAACATTCTAAGGGGAAAATAGAAAGAGTGAGCCTTTATAGCATTATGCAAGATCCCATGACTGTATGTGGTTGTATGGAAGCCATTGCAGCAGTTTCTGCAGCAGTAAACGGAATAATTATCGTTAATAGAGAATTTACTAAGGAAACACCTATTGGACTTAAATTTTCAACCCTTGCAGGGATGGTAGGAGGGGGACAGGTTACCCCTGGATTTTTAGGCATTTCAAAACAATACATTACTTCTAAGAAATTTATTTCTGCAGAAGACGGGTTTTTAAGAATTGTATGGATGCCCAAAATGCTTAAGGAGGAATTAAGGGCAAAACTTCAGAAAAGAGCAGAAGAGTTAGGAGTTCCAGACCTTCTTGAAAAGATAGCAGATGAAACAGTTGTTAATACAGAAGAAGAGCTTGTTAACTGGATTAAGAAAGTAAAGCATCCGGTTTTAGATTTACCTCCAATAATGTAAATTTTAAGTGAGGAAGAAAATGGGGCTTACTGGAATTCAGATACTAAAAAAATTGCCTAAAACCAACTGTAAAGAATGCGGTTTTTCAACCTGTATGGCATTTGCTATGAAAGTAGCTGCTGGTCAAGCAGATATAGATTTGTGTCCCCATATAGATCCTGCGGTTAAGGAAGAAATTGCCGAAGCATCAGCTCCACCTGTAAAAAAAATAGAAATCGGGGGTGGGGAATATAGATATTTCCTGGGAGGAGAAAGCGTTCTCTTTAGACACGAAAAACGCTTTGAAAATCCCCCGCTTATGGGAACTTTCA
>DAIQAS010000195.1:0-1682 GCA_036781525.1 Thermodesulfobacterium sp.
CGCCAGTTCATTTCCGGATCAGAGGAAAGCCCCGTTTCTATAGCATAAATGTAAGGAGTGGCATCTCCGAAAGCTTCCTCCAATGAATCAAAACCTGAAAAAGAGCCAAAAACCGAATACCATGGTGTCCAGGCATGAGCAGGAATAATAAGGATCTTTTCAGAAATTTTTAATAAGTCAAGTGTTAGCTTTTCACAATCTATACCAAAGGTTGGCCTTCCATCTATTAAAAGATTTCCAATTTTTGAAAGATAAAGGTTTACTTCTTCTACTGTTTCAAAATCCGGTGCAATTATGATTAGGTGAATTCTTCTGTTTGATTTGTTGTTTTTGGAGAAAATAAGAGAAATTTCTGCTGTCAAGATAAACCTTGGTCCATCAGGAAGGTTTTTAAAAAAATAAAGCCAAGAATTTTTTTCATATTCAAGATATTCTTTGAGTTCTTTTAACCACAGAGGGTGAGTAAAGTCTCCTGTTCCTATTACTTGAAGACCCTTTAATTTACCTGTTTCAGCTAAAAAGGGAATTTCCATAAACTTACTGCAGGCGCGGCTGTATTTGGAATGAATATGTAAATCTGCAAGAAAAGTCTTTTCGAGAAGTTCCTTGGAAGGAAATTTCTGGTTTTTTTTCATAAGTCAGTTTTAAATTAATATTTGTTAAAACTTTTGTCAATAATGAAGTAAAAATTTATGCTACATGATTAACAATTTTCTTGACTTTTTTGAAAAATCTATTTATAAAGAAATTTTTAAAAAATCTGTGGGAGGGTGAAAAAATGCGCAAGATTTTATTATTTTTAGCGATTTTTCTTTTTACAGTTTCTGAAGTTTGGTCAGCAGGTTTTCAGCTTTACAATGAGGGTTCAGCAAGGGCTATGGCACTTGGAGCAGCAGTTACTGGTAGAACCGATCTTGTGGAATCGGCATGGTATAATCCTTCAGCCACTGCCTTTTTAGAAAAACCCGAAATCATGACAGGTGTTGCCTTTGTTTATCCTTATGTGGAATTTAAAAGTGATACCACAGGTGAGAAGTATGAAATGACAGAGATGCTTCATCCTTTACCTTTTTTATATATGGCTTATCCGGTAAGTGATCGTGTTACTGTGAATTTTTCCTTTAATGTGCCTTATGATTTAACCACTGATTGGGACGGAGATTGGGAAGGTAGATACGAAGCAGACTATACAAGTTTGAGATGTTATTTTTTTGTGCCTTCACTTGCTGTTAAACTTACCGATCGCTTTTCCATAGGTTTTGGCCCCCAGATTGTTTATGCTGATGCAGAAATGAGAAAAACACTTGGAACACTTCCTAAATCCATTTCAAGTAATCCTCTAACGAAAACTAAACTTACTGGGAATGATTGGGAAATTGGCTGGCTTATTTCAGCAACTTATAAGATTAAAGAGCATACAAGTATAGGAGTAGTTTACCGTTCCCAGATAAGCCTTGATATTGATGGTTATGCTAAATACTATCCTTAGATGACCTCTTCCGCTGTATTTCTTAACGGAGATGGAGAAGTTTTTCTTGATCTTCCAGATACTTTAGCTGTGGGAATTGCTACTCAATATTTTCCTCGCTGGATATTAAGCTTTGACCTTCTCTGGAGTGGCTGGGGCACCTATGATCAATTGAAGTTTTATTATGAGCATAAACCATATTTAGGCATCCCTG
>DAIQAS010000196.1:0-1680 GCA_036781525.1 Thermodesulfobacterium sp.
AAGGGCACAGTTTTACAAATGGTCATGTAGTTTCTCTTGCCAAAAAATATGGAGCTAATCTTGTTATTAACTCCGATGCACATAGTCCTTCTGATCTTTTGACTAAGGACCTTGCTTTTAAAATAGGATTGGGCGCAGGGCTCAGTCCTCAAGAAGTAAAAAAAATATGGGAAATAGCAAAGAAGAGATTTCTTTAGAATCTGCTATACTAGTCCTTAAAGATTTATTTAAAAGTAAAGGATATCCTGAAAATTTTTTTGTTGAGAAAGTTGTTCTTCCTTTTTCTTATAAAAGTTTGTCTTTTGAAGTTTTAATTCCCTTAATAATAAGAGATAATTCTCAAACACTTTTAATAGTAGATTATAAACCACAAGAAAACCTAACTGTTTCTGAAAGAGGCGTAATTGCCTTAGCAAGAGTTTTATTTAATCCCCCACCCTATTTTGCCCTTATAACCAATCTTAGAGATTTTATATTAATAAATCCATATACCGGAGAAAAGAAAAAAGGTAACAAAAAGATAATACCGAATTTTGAAACACTTAAAAATTTTAATCCAGAATTTACTAAAACCTTAAATCCTCAGATTGAAAAAAAGATCCTTGCTATCTACTTAAGCGGAGGATGAAAAGGAAAAGCTTGCAGATTGTAAATCTGCAAATTAGGAATATTCTCTCTGTCTTAAAGTTTCAAAAATAGCAATAGCTACTGCTATAGAAACGTTCAAACTTTCAATTTTCCCTTTCATAGGGACTTTTGCTAAATAATCGCATTTTTCAAGAATTGAAGGTCTTATACCTCTTCCTTCATTACCAGCTATTATAGCTATGGGCTGTTTTAAATCCAGTTCATATATGGTATTTTCTGCTTTATGAGTAAGTCCTATTATCCAGAGATCTTTTTTCTTAAAAAAAGAGAGAGCGTATTTAAGATTATTAACTTTGGCTATAGGAAGATTAAAAGCAGATCCTGAAGAGACTTTTATTACTGTCTCATTAATATCACAACTTCTTAACTTAGGAACAACTATTCCATGAACTCCTCCTGCATCAGCACTTCTTATAATAGACCCTACATTTTGAGGGTCTTCAACTTCATCAAGTATAACAACAAGCGGTGTTTCTTTTTTGTTTTCCCAATTATTTACGATGTCTTCTAAATCGGCATAGACAAATGCACTTAAATATGCAACCACACCTTGAGTGTTTGTCTTTGGTGAGACCTTAGGTGGTCTGAATTCATTTTTTGAGATTATTTTTATGGGTATTCCAAACTTTTTAGCTCTTTCAACTATTTGATATTTTTTCCCTGAAAGAGTTGTTTTATGTAACCAAATTTCTTCAATAAGTTCTGGATGTGATTTAAGTGCTTCTAAAACAGGATTGATTCCGTAAATGATTTTACTCATGAAATAAAAGAATTTAAAATTTCTTGCCAATTAGAATTTCTAAAAGGTCTGCAAAGTTCAGCCTTAATTATAGAAAAAAGCCTATCTTTTGCTTTCTCAAGCTCATCGTTTATTACTACATAATCAAACCAACTTGCAAATTTAATTTCTTCTTTTGCCCTCTGAATTCGTTCTTTCAGTTTATCCTCATTTTCTGTTCCTCTTTTTTCAAGTCTTTTTTTAAGTTCCTCCATACTTGGCGGAAGAATAAATATAAAGACTGCAGAATTACC
>DAIQAS010000197.1:0-1679 GCA_036781525.1 Thermodesulfobacterium sp.
CGGTGGATATAGAAGAGAAAGTTACGAAGATTATATGAAAACATCTGATTTTAAAGGGGCTTTAGAAAAGCTTATAAAAATTGCCGAGAAAGAGTTAACCTGTATAATCTGTGCTGAAAAATTTCCCTGGAGATGCCACAGAAGATTTATATCAAAAGCCTTGGAAGATAAAGGTATTGAGGTCTTGCATATTATTGAAAAAAATAAGATCTGGAAACCAAAAATTCCTCTATTTCTTCCAGAAAGCGGGAACGAAAAGAATTAATACCGTATAATATTCAAGTCTTCCTATAAGCATACACAGGACAAGAACCCATTTTGCAAGAGCTGGAAAAGGCGCATAGGTAGAAGCTGGCCCAGCCTGTCCCAGAGCGGGACCAACATTATTTAAGGCTGAGGCTACTGAAGAAAGCGAAGTTACAATATCAATTCCTACTGCAGAAACTATAATACTGCTTATTATCCAGACAATCAGGGCAAGAAATATAAAACTCCATATACTATCACACACTTCTTGACTTAAGGCTCTTTCGTTTATTTTTATAGAAGTGATAGCACGTGGATGGATAAGATGATAAAATTCTTTATATATCTGTTTTAACATAATATAAATCCTTAACTGCTTTACCCCACCTGCAGTAGAACCCACCATGCCACCAAAAAACATAAGAAACAAGATAAGAGTTTGAGCAAAAAAATTCCATTTTGTATAATCTGCCGTAGCATAGCCTGTAGTAGTTATAAGAGAAACTATTTGAAATAGGGTATATCTAAAAGATTCCTCAAAAGATTTATAAATATTTAACTTAAGATTGAAAGTAATAAGAACAAGTAAAACTAAAATGACAGAAAGATAGAATCTCAACTCGTTGTTTTTAAATACCTTAACTATATCTCGTTTTAATAATAAAAAATAAAGCACAAAGTTAATACTACCCAAGAGCATACAACATCCTGCTACATATTCAATTAAAATATTATTAAATCCTGCTAAACTGGCATTTTTTGTAGAAAAGCCTCCTGTAGAAATAGTTGTGAAAGCATGACATACTGCATCATACAAGCTCATTCCACACAATGCGTAGAGGCCGGTTATAAATGATGTAAGACCAAGATAAATAAGCCATAAAAGCTTTGCAGTATCAACAATTCTTGGTCTGATTTTATCGACTGTAACTCCAGGAACTTCTGCTCTAAAAAGTTGCATTCCCCCTGTTCCTAAAACCGGAAGTACTGCAAGAACAAAAACTATTATACCCATACCTCCTATCCACTGAGTAATGCTTCTCCAAAAAAGTATTCCTTTTGAAAGGCTCTCAACATCTGCAATTACACTTGCTCCAGTTGTTGTAAAACCTGACATTGACTCAAAATATGCATCAGTAAAAGAAGTTAAAGCACCTGTCAAAAGATAGGGCAAGCTTCCAAAAAAAGCTATACTAATCCAAGTAAAAGTAACACTTGCGAAAGCTTCTTTATATCTTATTTCTTCATGTTTGTATTTTCTTGTTAGAGAATATAATATAGCCCCTGTTAAAAAAGTAATAAAAAAAGAAAGTAAAAATTCGTCCACTTCCGAAGTTTTATAAAAATAAGCTATACCCACGGATGGAAGCATAAATATAGAAAGAATGATAATACTAAGACTAACTATATTAATAACAATTCCGAAATTCATA
>DAIQAS010000198.1:0-1672 GCA_036781525.1 Thermodesulfobacterium sp.
AGCTTATAATACAAAGAATAATAAAATTTTTCTCCCCAGCCCTTATAACTTATTATTAAAACAAGTTTTTTGCACTTTATTTTTTTTAAAAATGAAGTTGCGGGAGGACAATTAAATGTCCATTTTGGAAAGCAGAAAATTATGGTTTCGTTAGAAGGGGGCTCAAAAAAAATTTTTACTGGAAGATAAGGAATGAAAGAAAGAAAAAGCCAGATAAGATATGGAAATTTGTAACTTTTTATTTCCTTTGGCTTAACATTAAATTTAGTCCCTAACCATTCTGCTATCTTTTTTGAAGTCCCTGTATAAGTAAAATAGTAAATATCCATTAAGTAGTTTAATGTAGTTGTCTTTCCTTTAAAAAGTCTTCTATCAGGTTATCTGGAGATTCAGTAGATGTGTCTGTAACAAGAACTTTTATCTCGTTTTTAGAAAGATAATCTGCAAGCTCTTTCGGCGGGTCAAAAAGAAGAGCATGGGTTACTACCTGCTCTTTTAGAAAATCAATCAAATCTTGACTTTCTGACTTTTTAACCACATCTTTTACCAATATCTTATTGTTTTCTACATCATATATAGCGAATAAATCAAACTTTTCTGGATCAGTTTCAATTTTAGAAGGTGTACTTATCGGAACAGCTATTCTCATAAATCTTTCTTCTAAAACATCTTTTCTCATTTCTTCTGTTGCTACAATTATATTTCTAACAAGGTCTTCAAAAGCCTTTGCTGTTATACTTTCTGGATAGGCAGCTATAAGTGGTTTCCCAGCATCTCCAGTGTCTACAATGCGAGGATCAACAGGGATACAACCTAAAAATCTTACTCCCAGTTCATCTGCAAGTTTTTGTCCTCCGCCTTTTTTAAATATATCTACTGGTTTTCCGCAATGAGGGCAGATAAATCCGCTCATATTTTCAACTATTCCAAGAATTCTTAGTTTTATTTTTTGACAGAATTTTATAGCCTTTTTAACATCTATTAAAGAAACTTCCTGAGGGGTTGTTACTACAAGGGCATAAGCATCAGGCATGGTTTTAGCAACTGTTAAAGGTTCATCTCCTGTTCCAGGAGGAGCATCAATAACAAGATAATCAAGTTCTCCCCACTCAATATCTCCTATGAACTGTCTTATAGCTGAATGTTTGATGGGTCCTCTCCATATAATTGCGGTATCTTCAGAAGGTAAAAAGGGTTCAATAGATAAGAACTTAAGATTAGGTGAATACTTAATAGCTCCAAGTCTTCCGTCAGGTCTTCTTGAAAGTTTTAAATCTCTTGCACCAAGCATTTTAGGAACATTTGGACCGTGTAAATCAACATCAAGAAGTCCTACCATAAGATCTTGTAGAGAAAGTCCTACAGCTACATTAACTGCAACAGTACTTTTCCCTACCCCTCCTTTTCCAGACATAACAAGAATTTTATGCTTTATTTTGGAAAGTTGTTCTCTTAATTTTTTATCCTGCTGTTCCATAATAAAGCTTTTTTCTTTTTTAAGCATTAAAACACCTCCGAAAATAAAATTTCAGCTTGAGTATTTTAACCCTAACTCCTCTTTTGTCAAACTTTAGATTGTATTAGGGTTGAAATTGTTTTAAATTCATTTATTATTTAAATAACTCAAAAATTAAATATTTTAAAGATTGAGGTGAAAAGTTAGGATGAAGTT
>DAIQAS010000199.1:0-1672 GCA_036781525.1 Thermodesulfobacterium sp.
TTGTCTTCCAGAATATGTCTATTAACACATCTTCAGGTAATGTCTTCAAAAGATTAATGATTGTATATTCCGGCATAGAAAATGTCTAATGTAATCCTCAAAGCTCAGGTCTCCTAATTCCAAAAGGTCTCTTCGGTATTCTTTAAGCTTTTCTAACCTTCTTAGAATACTTTCCTTTCTATAGACCATCCCTGCTTGCCCTTCTATGCTTTTCAAGGTATATGACGTAATCATAGTAGTCCTTCCAGCTAAAATCTTTAGTGGTGTAAATGGCTAAAACAAGATCGGAATCTTTAATACTTTTGCCTTTGGTTAAAGAACGGGAGTAGAATATAAATTGTGTCTTTTAATAAAATATTTTAGAGAGATTTTATAAGGAGACACAATTCTCTTGACAAGTGTCTAAAGAACCAAAAATATAGGCAATAAAAACCTTAGAATTTTTTATTAGAGTTTCTTCTCATGTGCTTAACGCTAAATCAGGGAGCATATTAGACTCCTTTTTCGTATTATATACGAAAGACTGCAAAGAGTAAAGAACTGCTCCTACCAGTGAAGGTTACAGACAGAGCATTTGTTTTTTGTATTTTTGCTGGTTGTGAAGGCTTTTATAGGTTTTGGCGTGAGTTGCTACTTCAGTTTGACAAATAGGGCAACTGGGTGAGATTATCGTTTGCTTAGCCTATCAACTATGACATGGAACTTTTTTACTTGTAATAGTAAACGTATCTAATCAAGCAATTCTGCTGGTGTTTTTCGTCCTTTTATCGTGTTATCAAAATCGCTATCAAAACTAACTATAGTAAGTCCATAATACTCAGAAAGAGCGTATTGATATGCATCATCAAAATCAAGATTAAATTGTTGTGCATATTTTATAATTCGGTCAAATTCCCTAAATGGGAGAGTTATTAGTGTAGCTATACCTCCAATGATAATATCGTCAAAAAACTTTTTAAATATCTCGTGTTGTCTTCTGCGAAACAGTAATATCCCAATGGAATGAAGAGAAAAATCAGAAATAAAAAAATCATACTTATTTGTATTAGATAAAAGTAAAAGAGCCTCTTTAGATTTTTCTTATGATAATAAGATTTCGATAAAAATGTTAGTATCAAGTAAAAGTTTCACGATTTGCCACTTCGCCAATCTAAAATTTTATGTTGAAGTTCCACAGAGGTATAACTATCTCGTAAATCCTCTAAAGCTCCTGCCCATTCAAAAGTTGGTGGTTTGATTGGTTTTTTTCTCTTTGTCAATAAAAATTCAATAAAGTCTTCTACTACCTGATATAGATCGGGAGGAAGCTGATCTATTAATTCCTTAAGTTTTGAAGATTGCATAATAAAATTACTTTAGCCGATTCGGAGGATTTTTCAAGTACTAAGGACAATTTTTTGTATTTTCAAAGAGTTAAAGATTTCATACATCACAAGATTAAGATACAATTAAATATCCGACTACACTATTTTCTTTTTACCAAATAACTTGATAAAACAACCTTCGTTCAAAAACGAGGACAACCGAGGTAACCAGTATTATTTAATTTCCAGGGCATCAAGGAAATTAAATAGCTCTGTAAAGAGTGAACAACACTCTTACCCATTCATAGTTTCAAGGGCTCTCTTTAGATTAAAGTTAGAAACAATTAAAAACTTAAGGATTTGTTTAT
>DAIQAS010000200.1:0-1658 GCA_036781525.1 Thermodesulfobacterium sp.
ATCTGAGCAGCTTCCTTTTGATAAAGTATCTGTAAAGCTATTTCTCTTCCCTTTCTTCTTTTCATAGACTATATCATCTTCTCTGCAACAAATACGGTTAGATCACCCATCATATTTGTATAAGAGCCCAATTCGTTGTCATACCATCCATAAACCACAACCTGTGTAATTGGAATTTCTACATGTGTGCAAACAGTTTGCCCAACTTCAGGAAGTGCTTTGCAGATATCAACCTTGGCCAAAGCTGTGCGAGTATGAGTTTCAGCACCTTCAATAATAGCTGCTGCTCTTGGATACCCAATTATATCTGAAGAAACATTTTGTTCCATAGTAAAAATAAGAAAATCTTTATATTTAGTATTGGCTGCTTCTTCGTATATTTTATTTATTAAATCTCTTGTTATGCGATTTTCTATACTTTCATCCTGAATATTTACAGTAAGAATAATAAGACTCCCTGTATTTAATGGAACTCTTACACTTTCTGCCATAAATCCGATTTTTTGCATCTCTGGTATAACAAGCCCAAGGGCTTCAGCTGCCCCCGTAGTAGTTAAAATAATGTTATTAAACACACTTCTCATCCTTCTTAAGTCTTTCTTACCCTCTTTGGGAAGTCTATCCAGAACCACCTGAGAACTTGTAACAGCATGAACTGTAACCATAGAAGCTGAAAGAATTCTATCCGCTCCAAAATAATCAAGTAAAGGCTTAATCATAAAAGCCAAACAAGTAGTTGTGCAAGACGCAGAAGAAATTATATTGTGTTTATTAGGTTGATATACTTCTTCATTAATCCCATAAACTATAGTAACAGCATCTTCTGGAATACCCTTTTCTTTGTCCTTTATTTTAAAAGGGGCAGAAACTATAACTTTTTCTGCACCTGCTAAAAGGTGTCCTCTTACTGAGCCTTTAGGAGAGTCTGGATCAACATTGGGATCTCTAAATTTGCCAGAACATTCTACTACAAGTCTTACCCCCTCTTCTTTCCAATTAATCTCTTTTGGATTTCTCGTTTTTCTTAAAATCTTTACTTTAACTCCGTCTACATACATGGTTCCTTCTTTTTCATCAAGATTTTCTATAACCCTTCTTCCTTTATGACCATAAAGATAAACTGGTAGCCATCCATAAGTGCTGTCCTTCTCTATATAACTTGCAATGTCAGAAAAAGAAGTTCCCACTTCTCTTCCCACATTCACTACTATTTCGTCAAAATATTTTCTTGCTACATGATGCCATAGTGTTAATTTTCCTATTCTTCCAAATCCATTTATACCTAATTTCATTTTGCACCCCCCTTTTTACCTTTTATTAAGATTTCTCCACTTATGAAGTGGAGAAATCTTTGGTTAACTCTTCCACTTTCCCTTTAAAAATTTGCCCGCTTATACCATTTAATGTAATCCAATCCCCTAATTTTAACACATGTCCATTAATTTTGGCCTCCTTTTTTAGCTCATTTATACTTAAATTTTCACATCCAACCACACAAACCTTGCCAAGTCTTGAAGCAACAATAGCTGCATGTGAGGTCTGACCTCCTCTTGCAGTAAGAACTCCGTTTACAAGTGAAATCTCTTTTATATTATCAGGAACAGTATCATATCTCAATAAAATTAAAGGATCCTTAGTATTTTTAAATTCTAAAATAT
>DAIQAS010000201.1:0-206 GCA_036781525.1 Thermodesulfobacterium sp.
AAGAGGCTAAGGAATTAGTTGAGTCTGCTCCTAAGCCTGTAAAAACAGGAGTTTCTAAAGAAGAAGCTGAAGAAATTAAGAAAAAATTAGAAGAAGCAGGGGCAAAGGTAGAGATCAAATAACTTTGCTTATTAGAAAAAAACTAAAAAATATTACCATAAAAAGGGTTTCCTCTGATAAAAAGGGGGAAACCCTATTCAAATTTT
>DAIQAS010000201.1:393-1641 GCA_036781525.1 Thermodesulfobacterium sp.
TTAAACAAATTCAAGACTTACCCGACCTTCTAAAAATTCCTAAGGAGTCTTATCAAAATTTCTTGCAGGCTAATACCCCTCCAGATAGAAGACAGGATATTGGTATTCATAGATGTTTAAAAACTGTATTTCCTATTAAAGATTATTCAGATATAGCGGTACTTGAATATTTAGATTATAAAATTTTACCACCTGAATATTCTCCTGATGAGGCTAAGGAGAAGGGATTGACTTATGAAGTTCCGATGAAATTAAGGGTTCGTCTGGTTACATATGATTTAGATCCAGAAACAGGAGTAAAAAGTATAAAAGATATAAAGGAGCAGGAAATCTATTTCGGTACAATTCCCATGATGACAGATGATGGAAGATTTGTTATAAATGGAACCGAGAGAGCAGTTGTTAATCAGCTTCAAAGATCCCCTGGAGTAATTTTTGAAAAGGATAAAACTCATGCCAAAGCCGGAAGATTAACTTATATAGGAAGGGTTATACCTGTAAAAGGCTCTTGGTTAGATTTTATATATGATTACAGAGGGAGATTTTTAGTAAGGATTGACAAGAGAAAAAATATTTCTGCAACAGTATTTTTAAAAGCAATGGGTTTATCAGAAGAGGAAATACTTTCATTATTTTATCCTACTGAAAAATATAGAATTTTAGAAGAAGGAGTAGAGAAAGAGCTAAATTATGAGCTTTTAGCGGGGCAAAAGTCTCCTATAGATATTGTTCATCCTGAAACAGGAGAAGTTCTGGTTAAAAAGGGTAAGGTAATAAGTGCAGGAGTAATAAGAAAACTTAAACAAGCTGGTGTGAATAAATTAAAGTTTTCAGATGAGATGATACTTGGTAAAGTAAGTGCTAAAGAAGTTGTAGATAAGGAAACAGGAGAAGTTCTTCTTGAAGCTAATGAAGAGATTACTGAGGAAAAACTTAAATTATTAAGGGAAAAGAAAATAGAAGAAATTGAGGTGCTTTTCGTTGATGCCTATCGTTACACAACATCTTTAAGAGATGCCTTAAAAACTGATAAAGTTAAAAACAAAGAAGAGGCTTATTTTAGATCTTTATTTTTTGATCCTGCAACTTATGACTTATCAGAAATAGGAAGATATAAGATAAATTTGAGACTTAATTTAGATATACCTATTACTCAGAAAACATTAACTTTGGAAGATGTAATTGCCATTTTGAAGGAATTGATTCGTATGAGAGAAAATGAGGAAGAAGGAGACGATATAGATAGTC
>DAIQAS010000202.1:0-1636 GCA_036781525.1 Thermodesulfobacterium sp.
GTTTTTCAAAAGAAAGTAAGGTAAAAACGGGGTTGAAGAAAGGTAATAAAGAAAAATAGCAAGAAAAAGCAAAAATCTCCTTCTACCTCTTCTTTTTTCAAGTATGACATATACAGAAATTAGAAGAAAAAAAATGAAAATCAAACTTGAGGGATAAAGCAGAAAAAGAATGAATTTTTTGAGAGAAAAGATTATCTCATTCATATAGATAAAATTAAAAATGGCGGGGCTGACGGGACTTGAACCCGCGGCCTCCTGCGTGACAGGCAGGCGCTCTAACCGTGCTGAGCTACAGCCCCTTTATTGCGAAAGAAAATTATAACTCAAAATTTAAAAATTACAAATGGGCGGAAGAGGATTTGAACCTCTGACCCCCGGCTTGTAAGGCCGATGCTCTCCCCCTGAGCTATCCGCCCATTTCAAATTTAAAAATTAAATTAATCTAATTTTTACTTTTGTCAAGAATTTGTACTCACTTGTAAACACAAAAATTACAAGAAATCTGGATAAAGTGTCCATAGGATAATCCACTCCTCTTCTTCGCTTCTTTCAAGAGCTACCACTCCTCCCTGTCTAAATTTAACAATGGGTCTTTCTGGATCTTTTACAACCAAAAAAGAACAAAGTTTTTGAAGATGAGGTAGATGTCCAACAAGCATTATAGGTTCTCTTATTTCAGAAAGCTTGTTTGCCCAGATATCTGGTGGATCAAGTGGATTAAGTCCTTCAGCCTCACCTATCCCCTCTGGGGGATTTAAATAATCGCCCAAAATTTCTGCAGTTTCTTTAGCCCTTAATTTACCTGAATGAAAAATCTTTGACACCTTTACTCCTGATTTCTTAAGTGCCTTCGCAACTTTTTCTACTTCATTTTTACCAATCTCGGAAAGGGGTTTTTGAGGATCTTCAGATTCTGGTTTGGGAATTCCATGTTGCACAAGATATAACCTCATACAATCTCACCCCCCTTACTTCAAATTTTTTTCTCTTGTCATTACTTAACTTTTTTATATAATATGATAATCACTTATGAGAAATATTAAATTTTTATTTCTCCATCTTTTTTTATATATTTTTGTCTTAGTTTCCTGTACAGCCTCAAATTCGGGCAAACCCTTTTTTACCCTAATTCCAGAAGAAAAAGAAATAGAATTAGGAAAACTTTATACTCCTTCTTCTATTGATGAATTTGAAGGTCTATATCCAGAAAGTAAAGTTCAGGAATATGTAAATTCTATAGGATTAAAAATTGCTAAGGTTACAGAAAGAAAGGTCCCCTACAAGTTTTATGTGGTGAATTCCGGGATTGTAAATGCGTTCGCTCTACCTGGTGGTCCTATCATGATTACAAGAGGACTTCTTTTACAACTTGATGATGAAAGTGAATTAGCAGGTGTTCTTGCTCATGAGCTGGGACATATAAATGCAAGACATCATGTGAAATTTTTAGAAAAGCAATTAGCCTTAGGTCTTATTTTACAGATAGGAAGTATTTTTGTTCCTCAGGATTTAACTGGTGAACTTCTTCTTCAACTTGGGCAAATTTCGGCTTCTCTTTTAACTCTTAAATTTAGTAGAGACCAGGAAAGAGAAGCAGATAGATACGGATTTCTTTATGCTTTTAAAGCAGGATATT
>DAIQAS010000203.1:0-1603 GCA_036781525.1 Thermodesulfobacterium sp.
CCTCATTAAAAATTTCGCTATGAGAGCTTGTAACCAGAGCCAGTTTCTTTTTCTCTTTTTTAAGATTTTCAAGTAAAATAGGAACTTCTGGGAAAGGTTTTACTAACTTGGCATATCTTTTTTTGAAAATCTCTTTTTGTATTTTAAAAACTTTCTTAAAAAATTCAGTAGTTGGATTTATTCCTTTTTTAAGAAACATTCCTTTTGCAGTATCAAGCTCTATTGCTCCTTCATGAAGATAAATTTCTCTTTCTTCAAATTTCAGTCCAAATTGAGAAAAAACCTCTATCCAAGCCTTTGCATGATAGGGCATACTATCCAAAATTACTCCATCAAGATCAAAAAAAAGATAATCCTTCATAAGTTTTTAATACCCCTTTAGAAAATTTTTAACAGATTCCAAAAATTCATTTTCTGAAATCCCCTCTACTTTTACAAGCTTAGTTTTAGAAGTCTTTCCTTTCAAAATTTTTACTTGGCTTTTGGGAACCTTTAAAATTTTTCTTAAAAAATTACATAAACTCTCATTTGCTTTATTTTGCTCTGGCTTTGCCCTCACAGAAATTTCCAAAAAATTTGGTTCTTTAAAGGATAGAATTTTATCTTTTGAAGCCCCAGGTTTAACCTTTATCTCTAAAATCATCAGAAGATCGTAAGTCTTACTAAAAGATGATGAAGAAAATTCTGAATCACAAATATAATAAAAATAACAATAACAGGACTTATATCAATTCCTGCAATGGGAGGAATAATTCTTCTTACTGGTGCCAATACGGGCTCCGTTGTTCTATATAAAAATCTCACCACAGGGTGAAAAGGTGAAGGATTTACCCAAGAAATGATGGCTCGAGCTATAATAATCCAGATATAAACAGTTAACAATAAATCAACTAACTGAATGAAAGATCTAAATAGTATTTCCATAAAAATCATCCTTAGGTATTAAAAGTTTTTCCTTTACTCTCGTAAGCCTCTATAATCTTTTGGACTATAGGATGTCTTACCACATCGTTTTTAGTAAAATATACGAAAGTAATTCCTTTAATACCCTCTAATATCTCTATAGCCTCAAGTAATCCTGATTTTTTAGGATCTGGAAGATCTATCTGGGTAATATCCCCTGTTATTACAGCTTTTGAATTTTGTCCTAAACGGGTAAGAAACATCTTCATCTGTTCAGAAGTGGTATTTTGAGCTTCGTCAAGAATAATAAACGCTTCATTAAGTGTTCTTCCCCTCATAAAAGCAAGCGGGGCAATTTCAATGGCTCCTTTCTGAAAAAGTCTCATTACTTTATCGAAAGAAAGCATATCATAAAGTGCATCATAAAGCGGTCTCAAATAGGGATTTACCTTTTCAGCAATATCACCTGGTAAAAATCCAAGTTTTTCTCCTGCCTCAACAGCTGGTCTTACAAGGATTATTCTATTTATCTCCCCTTTCATAAGATAGGATACTGCCATAGCTACAGCAAGATAAGTTTTTCCTGTTCCAGCGGGACCTATTCCAAAAACGACTTCAGACTTTCTTATAGCCTCTATATATCTTTTTTGAGTTACACCCTTAGGAGTGATTACCTTTCTTCCAGAGGTTACAAATATGG
>DAIQAS010000204.1:0-1596 GCA_036781525.1 Thermodesulfobacterium sp.
CCACCAATAAAAGCAAGCCCGTAAACAAGCCAAGGTCTTTTCATAGCTTTTAACCCCTATTTTTCTGAACTAACTTTTTAGCAAGAATGTCACCTAAGGTTAAAAGAGTCTCCCCTTTTTCTTGTCTCTGAATTTTATATTTTTCTATTTCCTTGTTTTCAAGTTCTTTAAGATACTTTAAATAGGAAATCTGTATCCTTCTTTTTTCTGGATTTATGCCTATAATTTTACCTTTTATTTTGTCTCCTATTTTAAAGCCCTCTATTTCTGAAAGATTCTTTTTCAAGATCTTTATTTCTTCTGAAAACTCTTTAAGAGGCATAAATGCCGTAATTTCAGAATTTAGCTCCACCAGTAAACCACTCGGCAAAATTTTTTCTATCGTGCCCTCTACTATATCTCCTACCTTATAATTTTTAGCTGCCTCAATCCATGGATCAGGTTGAAGTTTTCTTAAACTTAGAAGAAGCTTTCTTTCAGAAAGGTTTACCTCAAGAATAAAAACTGAAACAGTATCTCCCTTCTCAAGAACTTCATTAACTTTAATTTTTCTATTCCAAGTTATCTCTCTTGCAGGAATAAATCCCTCAACTCCGGGCTCAAGCTCAACAAATGCACCGAAATCAAAAATCTGAATAATCTTTCCCTCTACAATATCTCCTTCTTTATACTTCTGAGAAACTCTTTCCCAGGGATCTGGCAAAATTGCTTTTATACTAAGTCTTAACCTTTCCTTTCCAGGTTCATAACTTAAAGGCTTAACCTTTATTTTTTCACCTATTTTTAAATAAGAAGAAGGGTCTTCTATCCTTTCCCAGCTCAATTCTTTATAAGGAAGATATCCTGTCATCACTTCATCTATTTCTACAAGAAAACCTCCCTCCACTTTTTTACTGACAACCCCTTCAAGAATCTCTCCGTTTTTTATTTTTTCAACAAGGGCTTTCTTTTTATTCTGGTATTCCTTTTTTAAAATTTCTTTTCTTGAAACTAAAAACTTGTCCTTTTGAACCTCAAGAATTTCAACTTTTACAGTTTCTCCGATTAGAGACTCCGGAGTTTGAGGCTTTTTTCTAAAGTAAGACTATGAAAAGGGCATAAAACCTTTTAAAAAGCCATACTCTACTTCATATCCACCTTTATTAATAGCCAAAATTTTAACCTCTATAGGTCTCTTTTTTTCAAATGCCTCTTTCAATTCTTTCCAGAGGCTTTTTTCCTTTAATTTTTTGAAAGATAGGATGTATGAACCATCCTGAAAAGATTTATCTACCACCAGAGCTTCTATTCTATCTTCCTCTTTAAGAATAAAACTTCCGTCTTCTTTTTTAATCTCTTCTACAGGGAGAAGTGCCTCTTTTTTTGACCCTATATCAACAAAAGCATAATCTTCAGAAATTTTAACTATCTGCCCTGAAACAACGCTCCCAATTCTAATGTCCTGAAATTTTTTCCCGAGATAATTTTCTAATTCTTGAGACCAGTCATTCATTAAGAACTTCTCTTTTAAGTATTTGCTACATTTTAATTTAATTTTCTGATTTCTTCAAGACAAGTTGAACTACCAAATCCTTTTCATCCTCTTTTGTTTTAATT
>DAIQAS010000205.1:0-1594 GCA_036781525.1 Thermodesulfobacterium sp.
GTTCTGTTTGGGCTAATCAGGCTTGGGGAAGTTACTGGAGCTGGGATCCGAAAGAGACCTGGTCTCTTATTACCTGGTTAATATACGGAGGAACGATTCATGCCAGACTTACCCGTGGATGGAGTGGAAAAAAGCTTGCCTGGCTTAGTATAATTGGTTTTGCCTCTGTGCTTTTTACTTACTTTGGAGTAAATTTCTTACTTTCAGGACTCCACAGTTATGCTACATCTTAAAAATTAAAACTTGTTAAAGAATAGCCATGAATTATCTTCAGAATTTTGTGAAGTAGCACCATTTTCTGAATTTGCATTTTTATTGGAAATTTCTTCAAAGGAATCATTAATAGGTTCATAAGTCGGAAATTCTAAATATTCATGCGCTGTACCCTGCATAATGCTTAACCAGATAGGACAGGCAACCCTTCCTCCAGTTCCTCCTCTTCCCAAGGTTTTATCTTTATCATATCCAACCCATACTCCACAAGTATAACGAGGAGTATATCCTATAAACCAAGCATCTTTATACTCCTGAGTCGTTCCGGTTTTACCAGCAACAGGAACTCCTAAAGCTTTTGCACATACTCCTGTTCCATACTGAACAACTGCCTGCATAAAATTATTCATTACATAGGCTGTATTGGCTGAAATTATAGGTAAATTTTCTGAAACATTCTGATAAATAACTCTTCCTCTATCATAAATACTGTCATATATCTTTTCAATAAAATGTGGTTTTACAAGAACCCCCATATTTGGAAAAATGGTATAAGCTTTAGTTAACTCAAGAGGAGTAACCTCGTAAGTTCCCAAAGCTATACTGTAATTTATTGGCTTATTAAATTGAAATCCCAGTTTTTCTAACATTTCCTGTATCTTCTCCAGTCCTGTTAACAGCGCTATTCTTACAGAAACAGTATTTCTGGAATAAGCTAAGCCATCTTTTAAACTAACCGGTCCCATATATTTATTATCATAATTTCTTGGACTCCAATCTTTTCCATTGTCAACTCCTGGAAGAGTAATGGGTTCATCTGGAATAATAGAATCAGGAAGAAGTATTCCATCTTCTATAGCTGTTGCCCATATAAATGGTTTAAAAGCTGATCCAGGCTGCCTTTTGGCTAAGATAGCTCTATTATAAGATGATTCTCTATAATCTTTACCTCCTATTAATAATCTCACCCCTCCATCTTCGTTATTTAAACAAGCTACTGCTATCTCAGGAAGTTCCCTTTTAGGAAAAAGTTTTTTTAAAGTTCTGATTGCGTTTTCATAAGCTCTTTTTATCCATTCCAGATCTAAAGTTGTCTGAATTTTTAAACCACCTTGTTCTACAACTTTTGAGGGTAATATCTGAGAAAGTTCTTCTTTTACAGCATCTATAAAATAGGCTGTATAAACAGGTATATTAACATTTTTTGGATTAAGAATTAAAGGTTGTGAAGAAACATACTTAGCAACATCCCAAGATATATATCCAACCTCTGCCATTCTCCTTAGAACATAGTTTCTGCGAGATATAGCTAATTTGGGATTTTTTAAAGGACTGTATCTTGATGGGGCAGGAGGAAGGCCAGCAATAACTGCTGCTTCAT
>DAIQAS010000206.1:0-1587 GCA_036781525.1 Thermodesulfobacterium sp.
AGACCCCAGAGTTTCTCTTATTATTAAAGACGGTCTTGAAGGACTTAAAAGCTGTGCTTCAGAAGAATTTGATCTCATCATTGTTGACTGCACAGATCCTGTAGGACCAGCTAAATCTCTTTATAGTGAAGAATTTTATCGAGAGTCTTTTAGAGTTTTGAAAAAAACCGGAGTTTTTATACAGCAGGCAAGTCTTCCTATTTATTTTCCAGATATTATAAAATCTTCCTATCCTTTAATTAGCTCTGTTTTCCCCATAGTTAAAGTTGTAAGAGCCTTTGTTCCTTCCTATGGAGAGGAAATAGCTTTCTTTCTCGCAACTAAGGAACCTAAGGACTGGTTTAATCCTAAGCAAATTTTTAGAGGTAGATATTATCATCCAGAGCTTAATCCTTACTATTTTTCTATTCCAAATACCTGGCTTGATATCCTTTCTAAAAACAAAGGATCTTAGAATTGCAGATTACAGGAGGTTTTTTAAAGGGAAGAAAATTTTATTGTCCTCCTAAGGATTTAGATCTCATTCGTCCTCTTAGAACAAGAATAAGAAAAGCCCTTTTTGATATCCTTGGACAGGATTTATCTAATTTAAAAGTGCTTGATCTTTTTGCAGGAACAGGAGCTCTCGGTATAGAAGCTATTTCAAGAGGAGCAGTTTTTGCAGTTTTTGTAGATTCAAGTCCTATCAGCATAAATATCATTAGAAAAAACTTAGAAAAATTTAATCTTATGGATAAGGCTAAAATTTTTAAATTGGACTTACCCAGAGGATTAAAAACTCTTGCTAAAAATTTTCAAAATTTTTTTGACATTATATTTATTACTCCTCCTTATGGAAAAGGACTTGCCCTTAAAACTTTGCAAAACTTTCCAAAAACTCTGCTTAAAAATGAGGCTCTAATTATAGCAGAAGAAAGAACCGGTATTGAACTTCCTGAAAAGATAGCTAATTTCAATCTTCTCCAAAAAAGAAGTTACGGTGAAACTACTCTATACATTTATAAGGTGTCTTAGGTCCAGGGATTAAACTTCCTCTAAAATTTAAAATAGCTCTTACACTGTAACAGACCTTTTCTCCGGGTTCAAAACTATCAAAATATTCTTCTTTTCCTTTTACTTCTATAAGCTTTATGCCCTTTTCTGAACTTTTTTCTATCTGGTAGGTTATTTCTCCATCAAGATAAAGTCCATATATATCTTCCTTAGGTCTTCCCCAGGTAAGTAAAACAGAATCTTCTCCCAGAGTTCTCAACTCAAAATTTGGAGGAAGAGACGGTGGATTATGCCAAAAAATTGTTATTGGCTCAGTAAAAGGAGTTTCTACCAGAAAATCTTTAACCACCTTTACTCTATAGGTATACCTATAACGATGTTTAAGTTCATAATCGTTATAAACAAAGAGATTCCCTGCTGAATGAAGCTTAGGAGAAAGTTTAACGGTTTTCTTTTTTTCTTTGGCTCTTGGTATATCAAGTGGGGCTTCTCTCCTTTCAATAATTAACTTTTTTATTTTAACTAATGGATAACCACCTTCTGTTTGTGTGGGAAGATAAATTAAAAGCTCTGCTCCGTAGGAATTTAGCCTTA
>DAIQAS010000207.1:0-1579 GCA_036781525.1 Thermodesulfobacterium sp.
GCATAAGCTCTGATTTTTCTGAAGGTGGGACGAAGTTCTTCCAAATCCTTTACCTCTGCAATTCCCATACCTCCGCCACCAGCAACAGCCTTAACTAAAAGAGAAGGATTATTAACACCTTCAGAATTAAGATTCTCGTAAAGTTCTTCTGCCATAAGTTCTGCTTCAATTTCATTGTATATAGGTTCTGTAGTACCTGGAATGACAGGAATTCCTAAATTTTTAGCCAACTTTTTAAGAAAAAGTTTATTACCCAGATCTCTTATTGCTTCCCAAGAAGGACCTATGAAGATTAACGGTCTTTCTCTCTTTACGACTCTTCTTGCAAATCTATAATTTTCTGAAAGGAAGCCATATCCTGGATGAATAGCAGTGCATTTGGCTTCATCTGCAACAGCCAAAAGGTCATTCATATCTCTATAGTCAGAAATTCTGTATTTTTTTTCTGCCATTCTAACATGAAGAGATTCTTGATCTTCTTTTGTATAAACAACAACATAATCAACTCCTAATTCTCTACAGGCTTCCATTATTCTTAATGCAATTTCTCCTCTGTTTGCGATAAGGACTCTTTCTTTCATAAAAATCTTGGTCTAATTCTCAAAAGGATTTTTTAAAATGAGACAGTTTTCTCTCTCAGGACCTATAGAAATCAGATAAAACGGAACTTCTAAATATTCTTCAATCGTTTTTATATAATTTTTTGTTGCATCTGGAAGGTCTTCAAAGTTTCTAATATTTTTTATGTCCTCTTTCCAGCCCGGAAGTTCCTTGTATATAGGTTTAAGTTTAGCCATTTCAATCAAATTAACAGGTAAGTAATCTATTATTTTACCTTCATATTCATAGCCCACGCAAACTTTTATCTTTTCAAGTCCTGAGAGAACATCAAGTTTAGTAAGAGCAAGAGCTTTAATACTATTTAACCTGACTGCAGTTTTTACTAAAACAAGATCTAACCATCCGCACCTTCTTGGTCTTCCTGTAGTTGAACCAAATTCGTTACCTCTTTCTCTTAAATAATTTCCCAATTCATCTTTTAACTCTGTAGGAAAAGGACCTTCTCCAACTCTTGTAGTATAAGCCTTTACCACTCCCAAAACCATATCTATTTCGAGTGGTCCAATACCTGCTCCACAGCAGGCATTTCCGGCAAGAGTATTAGAAGAAGTTACATAAGGATAGGTTCCGTGATCTATATCCAAAAAAGTTCCCTGCGCACCTTCAAACAAGATTTTTTTATTTTCCTTCTTTGCCTTCCACAAGACAATGGAAACATCTGTTAGATAGCTTTTCAAGTACTCTCCATATTTTACATATTTTTCATAAACATCTTCAAATCTTATAGTATCTCCATTGAGATATTTGAGAAGAACATTTTTTTCTTCAAGGACATTTTTTAATTTTTCTTTAAAAACTTCTGGATAAGTTAAATCTATTAACCTGAATCCCTTTCTTGCAGCTTTATCTTCGTAACAAGGACCTATACCTCTACAAGTAGTTCCGATTTTATCTTGTTTAGCCTTTTTTTCTCTTGCTAAATCAAGAGCTTTATGATAGGGCATTATAGTATGAGCTT
>DAIQAS010000208.1:0-1020 GCA_036781525.1 Thermodesulfobacterium sp.
GTAGAGGATCTTTTTAAAGTTAAAGTTATAGATGTTCAGACAATTAGAGTTAAAGGAAAACCTAAGGGAGGATTTAGAAATCCTGGAAGGACCTCAATAAGAAAAAAAGCAATAGTAAGACTTGCAGAAGGACAAACTATAGAATTCTTTGAAACATTATAAAAATTGAGGGGTGAATAAAGATGCCTATTAAGAAGTTTAAACCTACCTCACCTGGTAGAAGATTTATGAGCTGTCTTGTTGATCCTGAGCTTGCTAAGAAAGAGCCTGAAAAGAATCTTGTTGAACCTTTAAAAAAGACCGGAGGAAGAAATAATTACGGAAGAATCACTGTAAGGTTTAGAGGAGGTGGGCATAAAAGACTTTATCGTATTATTGATTTTAAAAGGGATAAAGATAATATTCCAGCAAAAGTAGTAGCTTTAGAGTATGATCCTAATAGATCGGCAAATATTGCTCTTCTTCAGTATGCAGATGGAGAAAAAAGATATATTTTAGCTCCTCATGGATTAAAGGTCGGCGATGTGGTAATGTCAGGAGAAAATGTGGAAATAAAAGTGGGTAATGCTTTGCCTTTGAAAAATATTCCAGTTGGAACTATGGTTCATAATGTAGAGCTGAGACCTAAAAAGGGTGGTCAAATTGCTCGTTCTGCAGGTGCTTTTGCTCAAATACTTGGAAAGGAAGGAGATTATGTAATATTGAGACTTCCTTCTGGTGAAATAAGAATGATTCATGGAGATTGTAGAGCAACTATTGGTCAGGTGGGAAATTTAGAATGGGAAAACATAACTATTGGAAAGGCTGGAAGATCAAGGTGGCTCGGAAGAAGGCCTCATGTAAGAGGAGTAGCTATGAATCCCGTTGATCATCCTATGGGAGGTGGTGAAGGTAAATCTCACGGAGGAAGACATCCTTGTTCTCCTTGGGGATGGTTGTGTAAAGGTGTTAAAACCCGTGGTAAGAAGCCTTCTGATAAGTTTATTTTGAAGAGAAGAAAGTAGTTTTTGGAGGTGATTT
>DAIQAS010000208.1:1440-1566 GCA_036781525.1 Thermodesulfobacterium sp.
GGAAAAAGGTAGATGAGGCTTTAAATATTTTACAGTTTACACCAAAAAAAACTGCAAGGATTATAAAAAAAGTTTTAGAGAGTGCTATTGCTAATGCTGAAAATAATTACGGAATGGATGTAGATA
>DAIQAS010000209.1:0-1547 GCA_036781525.1 Thermodesulfobacterium sp.
TAAAAGATCTTGAAGTATTGAGAAGAAGTAATTATCCTCAATTGCAGTTTGAACTTACAATGCTTAGAATTTGTGAATATGGTAAGCTTGTGCCTTTAAGAGAAATAATAGAAAAATTGGATCAAATTACAAGTAATAATTTTTCCATTTCAATCCCATCTCCGTCTTCTGAAGAGAAAATTGTAGAAAAAGAAGAAAAGAGTTGGAAAAAGTTTGTAGAAGAAATAAAAAAGGAGAATTTGCCGCTTTATGGACTTGTAAGCAGTCTTCCTAAGCCAGAAATTAGACAAAATGAAGTGTTTTTAAAAATAAGTTCCTCTTCCAATTTTACAGAATCTCCTTATTACAAACTTTTAAAAGAAAAGATAGAGACCTATTTTAATAAACCTTTAAGAGTAGAAATAGAAGAAGTTAAAAGGACGACTTTGGAAGATGTTAAGGAAAGGGAAGAGGTTAAGAAAATTTTAGACATTTTTTCTGCAAAAATAGCTTATATACAACCTTTAAAGGAGTAGAAAAATGAAATTACCACCCCAATTTCAGCAGTTAGTAAAGGAAATGCAAAAGATTCAAAAGAAAATGGAAGAGATGCAGAAACAGCTTGAGGAAAAGACTGTAACTGTTCAAGTAGGCGGAGGTATGGTTACAGTAACAGCAAACGGTAAACAGGAAATAATTTCCATTCAGATTGAAGAAGAATTGATTAAACCTGAGGAAAAGGAAATGCTTGAAGACCTTGTAGTGGCAGGAGTTAACGAGGCTTTAAAAAGAGCAAAAGAGATGGTTGAGGAAGAATTAGCCAAGATTACAGGCGGCCTCAAGTTCCCTGGACTCAATCTGCCCGGGATGTTTTAAACTCATGTCAGGAGTTTATCCTTACACTTTGAAAAAGTTAATAGAGACATTTTCTCTCCTTCCGGGTATAGGAGAAAAAAGCGCAACAAGACTCTCTCTTTTTTTACTTTCTAAACCAGAACTTTGTGAAACCCTCGGGGAATTGATAAGGGAACTTCCCTATAAAGTTAAACTTTGTAAGTTCTGCAGGAATCTTTCTGAGGAAGAAATCTGTAAAATTTGTAAAGATGAGAAAAGAGACCCGGAACTTCTTTGTATTGTTGAAAATCCTGTTAATCTCTCTTATATAGAAGAAACGGGAGTTTTTAATGGATATTACTTTGTGTTACATTATCTTTTGTCTCCGAAAGATGGAATAGGACCAAAAGAGCTGGGACTTGAGCATCTTATCTATTTAATAAAACTGAGAAATATAAAAGAAGTTATTATAGCTCTTTCTCCCACTCTTTCAGGAGAGGCAACAACATCTTACATTCTTGAAGTGCTGAAAAATTATCCTGTTAGAGTAACAAAAATAGCCTGCGGGATTCCTATGGGAATGGAGATTCAGTTTGTAGATCCCCTTACCCTTAAAAAAGCCCTTTTTGGAAGGGAAATTTTAAAGGAGAAATGAGAGAAGACATTTCATTTTGTAAAAGAATAGCTCTGGGAGGACTTCTTCAGGGATACTTTCATAATATAAGAGGAACTTT
>DAIQAS010000210.1:0-1543 GCA_036781525.1 Thermodesulfobacterium sp.
TGAGGAACCCCTTTTGTTGCTTCTAAATAAGGAAAAATCTCTTCTAAAACACCGTCTTCTTCCATTAATTTCAAAGTTTCAAAAGATTTAAAAGATCTAAGAATATAAATAAGTTCCTGTAATATCCTTTCCTTTGCACAATAGATTATTCTATGCTTGTGAGAACGAAAAAGCTTTCTCGTATTGTCTTCTATTACCCCAAATCCACAAGCAAAAAACCTGTATCCCCTCAAAATTCTCAAAGGATCTTCTATTATGTTTTCTTCATCTAATGCTCTTATAACACCTTTTTTTAGATCTGAGTAGCCAGAAAAGGGATCAAAAACTAAAAGTCTTTTTTCAAAAAGAGAGCTTACAGGAATAGCCATTGCATTAAAAGTAAAATCTCTTTTTCTTAAATCTTCTTCTATATTTTCCCCTCTAAACTTTGTAAAATCTATAGTATTTTTGCCTTTCGCAAGTCTATATATTCCCAATTCTGGAGCAAGGGCAACGAAATGATATTTTAGATATTTCTCTGCAAAGAAAACTAAAGATGTAATATCTTCTTTTACAGTAAGATCAAGATCAGTAATTTTTTCTGAAATAAATAAAGCCCTTACAGAGCCTCCAGTTATGTAGAAATCTTCCCTATTTTTGAACTTTCTTAGAAAGGAAATTATCAGCTCTTTTTCAAGAAAATCAAGAAGTGCAAAAAACTTCTCCCTTAGTGTTTCATCAAATTCGAGTAACATTCATAGTGGTTTTTCTGAATTATTCGGAACCTTTCTTTTCTTCCTCAGAAGAAACTTCTGCTTGAGAAACTTCAGGCTGTGAAACATCTTCATTTATCTTTTCTGTTTCTTCTATTTTGGTTTCAGTCTTCGCCTCAGCAGATGTGTCCTTTTCTTCCTTTATTAAACCATATTCTTTTTTCTTTCTTTCAATAAATTCTATAACCTTTTTTAGTCTTTCTTTTTTTATTTTGGAACCTTTTGTGGCTATTTTTTCTTCTACCAATTCTACAACAGCCATCATTGAAGCATCGCCTCTTCTGGGACCTATTTTTATAACTCTCGTATATCCACCTGGTCTATCTAAATATTTCTCTCTCAACTCACTAAAAAGTTTTCTTACCACTTTTTTATCTCTTATAAAAGCTAAAGCCCTTCTTCTTGAAGCAAGATCTCCTCTTTTTGCAAGAGTAATCATTTTATCTGCAACTCTTCTTAGCTCTTTTGCCTTAGCCAGGGTTGTTGTAATTTTTCCATGTTTTAAGAGATCTGTAACCATATTTCTTAAAATTGCTCTATGGTGTTCAGAATCTCTCCCGAGTCTTCTACTTACTTTTCTATGTCTCATTTTCTCCTCTCCCCTTTAGATTAATTCTTTGTTGGTTTCCATTTAATATCTGTCATACCAAGCTTTAAATTTAGTTTAGAAAGTTTTTCCACAATCTCATCTAAGGACTTCTTACCAAAACTTCTTAATTTAAGAAGCTCTGTTTCCGTTTTCTGAACCAATTGTCCTACATAATTTATACCAGCATTCTTAAGACAATTAT
>DAIQAS010000211.1:0-266 GCA_036781525.1 Thermodesulfobacterium sp.
AGCCTCCTTTGCCTTTCCAAGCACTTCAATTTACGTAGAAAAGTTGCCTGATTTCTGGAATAAAAAGGAGTCTTAACCAAAGTTTATTTCCAAGAATTTCTCCTTTATGCGTGCACTCTTTATTTCTCTGTTTAGAAGTATTCTCGGAAGGAAAAAGTGTCTTTTGTGATTCCCAATCTTTATAATCAAGTCCTCTTCTTTCTGATAAACTTCAAGCTTTTCCTGCGGAACCTCTTTTAAAGCTAATTTTAAAAGATATTCTCCGT
>DAIQAS010000211.1:306-873 GCA_036781525.1 Thermodesulfobacterium sp.
ATCTTTATAGAATATCTTTGCCGGATTTTTATCCTGATAAATTTTTTTACCAAATTCTTTCAGTTTTTCGTATCCAAGAATTTCTTCATATAACTGGGGTATCATAAAAATGGGAGTTGGTTCAAAACTTTTCATAATTCTTTCTACATATTTTTTCTGTATCTCATAAAATGGACTTCTCTTTTCTGCCACACGATTGAGAAATACCGCATCAACTGGAAATCCAAAAAGATGAAGATAGGTGAAGGCTTTTTCTGTTTCTTTTATTACCATTTTTTCGGGATTAACAACCAGTCTAACTGAAGAAACTTCTTGATTTTGCAAAAGATAATAAAGATTATAAACCTGCCTGAAAAGATCTTCCAGAGCATCATAAGTTTCTTCTTCAGGAAGGGGAATACTTGTGACCATTTTTGCAGCAGGTCTTATAATTTTCATAAGCTTTCTTTGCAAGGGTAAAATTTTTGTTATCCACCAGCTTGCTGCATCAGGAAGACTTAAAAATCTTAATGTTTCTCCAGTTGGAGCGGAATCAACTATAATTACATCAAACTTTTTCTCTTCCAC
>DAIQAS010000211.1:883-1521 GCA_036781525.1 Thermodesulfobacterium sp.
CCTCCATACCGGGAAGGACTGACATTTCTTCAGCTAAAATTTCTTCTATTCCCTGCCATTTTAAAAGGCTTTTTAAGTATTCCTTAAGAACTCCCCAAAATCTTTCTATGGAATAATAAACATCAATTTCTTGAGCATATAGATTTCCTGATATTTTCTTTGGCTCTGGACCTACATCTACTTCTAAGACATCGGAAAGTGAATGAGCAGGGTCAACGGAAACTACTAAGACCTTTTTGCCAAGCTCTGAAAGATATGCCCCTGTTGCAGCAGAAAGGGTGGTCTTACCAACTCCTCCTTTTCCTGTAAAAAGAATTATTCTCATTTAAAAAGTTAAGCCTTTTCAACTTTGACTTTCTTTATTTCCTTTTTTGGTTTTTCAAGCTCTTCAATTCTCTTTTCTATAACACTTTTCAAGGCAAGAAGCACTTCTTTTCTCGCATTTTTAAGATGTGTTTTTGTTTCTTCTGGGACAAAGGAAAACATCTCTTCCATAAAAGCGTCCCAGGCCTGAGCCAGGTGTTCTATCCATTTATATTTCATCCCATTTTTCCACCTCCCCTATTTCTAATTAGCCGGCGATGGGATTCGAACCCATGCACTCCCGATTACGAATCGGGTGCTCTACCTCTGAGCTA
>DAIQAS010000212.1:0-1516 GCA_036781525.1 Thermodesulfobacterium sp.
TCCTCATTAAGGGCACCAAGAACAAGATATGTGCCAGCTTCAATTCTATCAGGAATTATTTCTATTTTTACGGGTTTGAGTTTCTTTTTGCCTTTTATATATATGGTATCTTCACCATATCCCTTAATATCAGCTCCCATTTTCTTAAGCATTTCTCCGAGAAATATCACTTCCGGCTCTTTTGCTGCATTTTTAATAACCGTTTCTCCTTCAGCAAGAACCCCTGCCATCATAAGATTTTCCGTAGCTGTAACAGAAGGAAAATCAAGAACAATCTCTGTTCCTTTAAGTTTATGTGCTTTTACAATCAGATTTCCCTTTTCTAAGTTTATTTCTGCTCCAAGTTGAGAAAGTCCTTTTATGTGAAAATCAACAGGTCTTTTTCCTATGGCACAACCACCGGGTAAAGGCACCTCAGCCTCTTTATAAGCACCAATCAAAGCACCGAGAAACAAAATAGATGCCCTTATCTGACTTGCAAGCTCATAAGGTACCGAAATTTTGCTGATTTTTGTTGTATCTATTTTCAGATAATCCTTTTCAAATTCACATACTGCACCAAGATATTCCATAATTTTTAACATGCAAAAAACATCTCTTACCTTGGGAACTCTTTTTAGTTTATATACACCTGGTGCAAGTAAAGTTGCACATATTGCAGGAAGTGAAGCATTTTTAGCTCCGCTAACCTCTATCTCACCTTTAAGTATGTTTCCACCTTTAATTACATATTTTCTTACTGAGCACTTTCCTTCCATGCAAGAACCACCCTTTCATATCCTTTGAAATCTTTATAAATTTTAAACTGCCATCTATAATTTTTCAGCAATTCCCTTATAATCTCTCCCTGATTATATCCCATTTCAAAAATTAAAAAACCGTCTTTTAAAAGATACCTGTCGGCAAATTTAAGAAGTCTCTCCTGATACTCTGTTCCCTTTTCTCCTGAGACAAGAGCTTCTCTTGGTTCAAAAAGTTTTACTTCATCATCAAGGGTTTCCCACTCTTCAGAAGAGATGTAAGGAGGATTGGAAACTATAACATTAAAGAGAGGCTTTTCTGAAATTGGATTAAACCAGTCTCCTTTAATAAGATATAGCCTATCTTTTACTTTATAAGCCCGAGCATTTTTTTCTGTTATTTTTAAAGCCTTGGGATTTATATCCACTCCGAAAATTTTTAGATTTGGCTTTTCAAGAAGTAAAGTAACTGCAATAATGCCCGAACCTATCCCGAGTTCCAAGATTCTACCCTCATCTACAGGCAATCTCAAGAAAACAGAAATTAAAACCTCTGTGTCCTGTCTCGGAATTAAGACACCTTCCTCTATATAAAATTTTCTTCCCCAAAAATAGGCTTCTTTAAGAATATAAGCCAAAGGCTTTCTCTTTTTTCTTTCATCAAGTATTGCCAAAAATTTTTCCTTGGAAATTTTTTTATCAAGGTGAAGATACACATTAAGAGGGGATGTATCTAAAAGATAAGAAAGTATTAAAAGTGCTTCCCACTTAGCATA
>DAIQAS010000213.1:0-1511 GCA_036781525.1 Thermodesulfobacterium sp.
GGATAATCCCCTTGCTCAAATAAGATATAAAGCTCCTCTAACAAAAGTTAAAGACATAATAAAAACAAACGGAGAATACAAAGTCTTTTTTGAAAATCCTGTAAAAGGTGTTACTCCTGGACAGATATGTGCTTTTTATGAAGAAAATTTTTTATTAGGAGGAGGGATAATAAAAGGGGCAATAAAATAGGATTAATCAGATGCATTTAGGTTGACAGAAAGTGGAAAAAATTGTAAGATTTTATTTTTAAAAAAGAGGGGATTTTATGGAATTCGAAGCAGTCATTGGCTTAGAGGTACATGCTCAACTTAGCACTCAGACTAAAATGTTTTGTTCTTGTTCGACAAAGTTTGGTAACCCTCCCAACACACAGGTTTGTCCAGTTTGTATGGGACTTCCCGGGGTATTACCTGTAATAAATAGACGTGCTGTAGAATATGCATTAAAGCTTGCTTTAGCTTTAAACTGTAAAATTAATTTAGAATCCATAATGGCTCGTAAAACCTATTTCTATCCAGATCTTCCTAAAAATTATCAAATTTCTCAATATGAAGTTCCTATCGCAGAAGGTGGAGCGGTTGAAATTGAAATAAATGGAAATAGAAAAAAAATAGGTCTTGTAAGAATTCATATGGAAGAAGATGCAGGGAAACTAATACATGACGAAAAAAAACCCTACTCTTATGTAGATTTTAACAGAGCCGGAGTTCCTCTTCTTGAGATTGTAAGCACACCAGAAATATCTTCTCCAGAAGAAGCAGTAGCATATTTAAAAACTTTGCGACGCATTTTAAGATATCTTGGAATATGTGACGGAAATATGGAAGAAGGAAGTTTAAGATGCGATGCCAATGTCTCTGTAAAACCAAAGGGAAGCGAAAAGTTTGGAACTAAAGTTGAACTTAAAAATATGAATTCCTTTAAACATGTAGAAAGGGCTTTAAGTTATGAAATTAAAAGACAAATCGGTCTCCTTATGGAGGGCAAAGAGGTTGTTCAGGAGACAAGATTATATGACGAGGCTACCCAGACAACTCATCTTATGAGAGGGAAAGAAGAGGCTCATGATTATTGTTATTTTCCTGACCCAGATTTAATAGAAATTAAAGTTGAAGAAAGTCTTCTTGAAAAACTTAAAGCTGAACTTCCTGAACTTCCTAAGGATAAAAAAGAAAGATTCTTAGAAGCTTACAATCTAACGCCCTATGAAGTTGATATTTTAGTTGAAGAAAAAAATTTCGCAGATTTCTTTGAAGAAACTGTAAAGATTTATCCCAATCCTAAAGCTATATCAAATTTTATGCTTACAGAAGTTTTAAGATATTTAAATCGTGATGGAAAAGATATAAAAGAAACAAGACTTAAACCCGAATTTTTGGCTCAACTTCTTGAACTGGTAGAAAAGGAAATAATTTCTATAACCATTGCCAAACAGGTTTTTCCAGAAGTATATGAAAAAGGAGTAGAACCTAAAAAGCTTGTAGAAGAAAAAGGCCTTGTTCAGGAAAGT